>JAYUIX010000172.1:0-16374 GCA_043765635.1 Sphingomonadales bacterium | reverse complement strand
ATCTCAGTTTTTCGATTTCGGCGGTCAGGCGGCTTGGCGCGTCGGTGGCGATCCGTTCAAGGACGGCGATGCGTTCCTCAAGGCGGCTCACTTGGCCGTGCAGCTTGTCATTTTCTGAGGTCAGTAGCTCAATCTTACGATTGGCCTCTGGCTCCTGCTTGGTGACGGTGCCACCCCATTCGCCTTCAAGCGGATAGCCATGCTTGGCTCTGATCCAGCTTGTGATAATCCATCCACCAAAGCTCATTGCGATAATGGCGAGTACAAATCCTGGTCCACCCCAGCCCATAGTCTTTCTCCCTTTAGTGAGCGCTTAGCGCAGGCTGTCAATTTCGTTGGCAAGGCTTGAATTGCGGCTGGTGTAGTAGGTTTCTACGTCGGCCAAGCGGCGATCAATATCGCGGAGTTTGCTGCGTGTGTCGCGGGTTGTGCGCGCTGGCGATTGACGGACTTGTTGCCAGAATTTCGTTTCATCAGGGCCAACATAAAGCCCTTGTGGTTTTGGCTGCGCTAACCAAGCGGTGAGCCAGTAAGCGATCAGCGTCCACGGGAAGGCACCCATGAATGTCACCAACACGATGCCGATCCGCACCCATAAAACATTGGTTCCGGTATAATCCGCGATCCCGGCGCAGACGCCTGACCATTTGCGGTTTTGTTTGTCGAGGTAGAAAGTTGTACGACGGTCAGACATTGTTCGTCTCCCAGAGATTTATTTTTAAGCAAATGGCTTTGGTTCGGCGAGCCAGGCGATCAGGATATAAACGAGCGCGAGGCCACCCCAGGCAACTACCGTGCCGATTAACGTAGCAATGCGGATCACGTTGACATTCCAGCCGGTAAAATCGGCGATCCCAGAACATACACCGGCCAATTTGGCTTGACGTTTGTTGAGGTAGAAAGGTTTGCTGAGTGCTGACATTGTGTGTCTCCTTGAGGCGAGGTTAAACGCCCGATTTCCAGTTGGGGTTATCCGCTGTCATGATCCGTTCGATGGTGGCGAGCCGATCATCAAGGCGGCGGGCGGTATCGTGAACGTCTTCGAGCAAATTCTCATCTTCGCGGGTCAGCGTGGCCGACGTTTTCCATTTCGTGACATAGTGAAGGATCAACCAAGGTAGTGCGATGAAGAACGCACCGATGAACATGACGCTTTCAAAATCCATCGTTCTATCCCTTATTTGCAATGTTGGCTTTCAGCGCGGCGAGATCGGCATCAATCTTTTCGCTGCCCTGAAGCTCGTTGATTTCGTCTTCGAGGCTCTTTGGCTCTTGTCCAAGGTAGAGCGCATCAGCGCGACCTTCGGCAAAATCGACGCGGCGTTCGAGGATGTCGAAACGCGCAAACGCTTCTTCGACCTTTGATCCAGCATACGCTTCGCGCACCTTGATCCGGTTTTCTGCGCTTTCGAGGCGCGTCATCACTGAATTCTGGCGGGCACGGGCTTCGCGCAACTTGCCTTGAAGTTTCGCGATATCTTCTTCCGAAGTCCGCAGCGCTTCATCAAGCAGTTCGATTTCAGCCTTCAATTGATCGGCCATCGTCGTTGCCTTTTGACGCTCAACCAGAGCCGCTTTGGCAAGGTCTTCGCGGTCTTTTGAAAGCGCGAGTTCGGCCTTTTCAGTCCAGCTCTCGCCGAGCTTATCAAGCTTGACGATATGGCGGCGCATTTCCTTTTGATCGGCAATGTTGCGCGCGGCGGTCGCCCGCACCTCGACAAGCGTTTCCTCCATTTCAAGGATGATCATGCGGATCATTTTGGCGGGGTCATCTGCCTTGTCGAGCAAGTCAGTAACGTTGGCGGCGATGATGTCGCGGGTGCGTGAAAAAATTCCCATTAGTGCTACTCCTGATACTGATACGCTGGTTGAATTATAAGGAACTATTTGGAAGAAAGTGGCCGGAGATGGAAGGGGCATCCCCGGCCTTTGTGTCCCGGTCATGCGAGGATTGCAATGACCGGAGCGGGGGAGGCGGTGGTGCCAGCAGCTTGCGCGGGGCCGATTGCGCCGATCAGGCACGTTGCCGAAAAAAGCACGGTGCAGATGGCGGCAGCGACGCTGTTGCGAAGGCTTGATGGGTTGTAGCTGTTCATTTTAGGTCTCCTTAAGAGTGTGTTTTGAAACTTGTTGCGGCCGTACTTGGCTGCATGTCCTAAGCTTTGCACGGGGTGTGCCAGTTTTGAAAAGTGGCAGATTTCTAAGCTTTCTGCTATATTAACGGAGTCAGCAGGCTATGTTAATAATGCTAGACATTGGTGATTAGTCCTAATAGTTGGCAATCATGGAGCGCGACAATCAATTCATCGGCCAATCGGGTGCATTCCTTGATAGTGTCGAGCGTGCGAGCCGTGCCGCAGCACTCAATCGCCCGGTTTTGGTGATCGGCGAACGCGGGACGGGTAAGGAACTGGTTGCCGAGCGGCTCCACCGTCTAAGCCCGCGCTGGGATGGGCCGCTGGTTACGATGAACTGCGCGGCTCTCGCTGAAACGCTGATTGAGGCCGAACTGTTCGGGCATGAAGCAGGCGCATTTACCGGCGCGACCAAAGTGCGGATCGGGCGCTTTGAAGAGGCCGACGGCGGGACGTTGTTCCTCGATGAGCTCGCCACACTATCCGCAGGCGCGCAAGAGCGGCTGCTCCGTGCGGTTGAGTACGGCGAAGTCACCCGGATTGGATCAAACCGCCCGGTGCGCGTTGATGTCCGCATTGTTGCCGCGACCAATGAGCATTTGCCGAGTCTGGTGGAGCGCGGGCGGTTCAGGGCTGACCTTCTTGATCGGCTGGCGTTTGAAGTCGTTACGCTTCCACCCTTGCGCGCACGTGACGGCGATGTGCCCGTGCTTGCCGATCATTTTGGGCGGCGGATGGCGGCAGAGCTCGATTGGCCAAGCTGGCCGGGCTTTTCAAAGGATGCAGCCGCGCTTCTGCGCGCGCATGATTGGCCGGGTAACGTCCGTGAGCTTCGCAATGTGATCGAGCGCGCGGTCTACCGTTGGGAGGATAGCGAGACGCCGATTGATCATATCGAATTTGATCCCTTCGCCTCACCGTGGCGGCCCGCGAGTGCCGAGGTGCAGTCAGCACAGGCGAATAGCGCGCCGAGTGCGTCCACCAACTCCACCAAGCCGCTCGCGCCAACGGGTGATCTGCGCAAAGCGGTCGAAACGCACGAACGCGATTTGCTTGAGGCGGCGCTCAACAACCACCGGCATAATCAGCGCGCGACGGCAAAAGCGCTTAATCTGAGCTATGATCAACTGCGCCACACGATGCGGCGCCACGGGATGCTGGGTGGTTAGGCCTTTTCCTCTTCGCCAAAGCCGTGCTTCATCAGCATTGGAATGTTCGCCATCACGAATAGCATTGAGAGGATAGGGACACCCCAGACTTTGACTGTCAGCCACGTGTCAAAGCTTGCCAAGCGCCACAGCAATTCGTTCATCCCAGCCAGCACAAAGAAAAATAGTGCCCAGTTCCGGCTCAGCAACAGCCAACCGCGATCATCAAGGCCGGGGAAAGCGTGACCAACGACATATTTGATCAAAGATTTGCCGCGCAGCAAACCGCCGACCAGCAATCCGCCGAGCAAAACATAGATGATCGTCGGCTTGATCTGGATGAATTTCTGATCGTTGAAATAAATGGTCAAGCCGCCAAAGCCGATTACAAGAATTGCAGTCAGCCATGTCATCGGTGAAATGCGACCAAGTTTCCATTTGGCGACAATCGCAGCTACAATGATTGCCACCATGAAAGCAGCCGTACTTTTGATGACGGCACTAAGTGTCGCAACCACGTTTGGTTCAGCGGGCGAGAAATATTTGTACACGCCGAAAAATATAATCAGCGGCACATAATCAAGCGCCATTGGCAGCCAGCTTGGGTGCGGCTTTGCAGCTTTGGCATCGCTCATGAATTGGCTCCGGCAATCACCTGCGCCATTTCCTGCGCGTCAAACGGGCGCAGATCATCAAGCGTTTCACCCACACCAACCGCATGGATTGGCAGCTTGAACTTTTCAGCAGCCGCAACGAGAACGCCGCCACGCGCGGTGCCATCAAGCTTTGTCATCACCAGGCCAGTCACTCCAGCCACCTCCTTGAAAGTTTCAATCTGTGACAGGGCATTTTGTCCAACGCCCGCATCAAGCACGAGTACGACATTGTGAGGCGATGCTGGGTTGATCCGACCCAGTACGCGCTTTATTTTTGCAAGCTCATCCATAAGCTCTCGTCTATTCTGCAACCGTCCTGCTGTATCAACGATTAACACGTCGATTCCAGTTGCAGTCGCTTGCTTCACGGCATCAAATACAATGCCCGCCGCATCGCCGCCTTCGGGGCCGCTGATGATTGGCACGCCAAGCCGCTCCGCCCAGATTTTAAGCTGCCCAATCGCGGCGGCGCGAAATGTGTCGCCCGCCGCGAGCATCACGCCGTAATCCTGTTCAATGAAAAGATGTGCGAGCTTTGCAATCGTCGTGGTTTTGCCCGAACCATTGACGCCAATCACAAGGATCACCTGTGGACGCGGAAAGGCATTTATCTCAATCGGGGTAGCAACCGGTGCGAGTACCTTGGCAATTTCTTCGGCGACAACCATGCGAACGCCGGCCTCGTCAATCCCGCGATCATAGCGACTGTCGCCAAGCCGCGCACGAACGGCGGCGGCAGTAGCAGGGCCAAGGTCGGACGTAATTAGCGCTTCCTCAATTCCGTCGAGCGTTTCCGCGTCGAGTTTAGACTTAGTGACAAGGCCAGTGAGATTCTCGCTCAACCGTTCAGACGTGCGTTTGAACCCGCCGATCAGTTTCTTGTGCCAGGGTGTTTCGCTCATAGCGAAATACTTTCAAAAACTGTTTCGGTCATACAGGAATGCCAGTCAGGGTGTTGCCATCGCTGGCGGTAATATGAACGTCAATCATTGAGCCGCGCATATTGCTGGCGGGAAGTGGAGTTTCAAGACGCACATTTGCAAAATTTTCGGCATGGCCAGTCTGTCGGTCAAGTTCGATCAGTGTCCGCTGGGTAGTGCCGATCATTGATTGCAGCCAAGTAGTTTTGCGTTCGTTAGCCCGCATGCGGAGTGTTTCGGCGCGCGTTTTGATCATGGCGCGCTCAATCTGTGGCATTCGCGCGGCGGGGGTTCCAGCGCGCGGGGAATAAGGGAATATATGCCCCATTACAATGTCACAGTCGTCAAGCAGCGTAAGGCTGTTCGCGAACATCGCCTCTGTTTCGGTCGGGAAGCCAGCGATGATATCCGCACCAATGGTGAGCATGGGGCGTCTGGATTTGAGCCGTTCGACCAATGCCACTGCTTGCTTTCGCGAATGCCGCCGCTTCATCCGCTTGAGAATCATGTCATCGCCCGATTGGAGTGAGAGATGGACATGCGGCATCACGCGGGGTTCGTTGGTAATCAAATCAAACAGACGGTCATCAATTTCAACCGAATCCATTGATGACAGCCGCAACCGCTTTAATTCGGGTACATGCTTGAGGATGCGCTCAACGAGCATCCCGAGCGTCGGGTTGCCCGGCAAATCAGGGCCATAGCTGGTGAGATCAACCCCGGTCAGGATGGCCTCCTGCTGCCCGCGATCAATGGCTTGTTTTACCGCATCAATCACAAGACCCGCCGGGATCGAACGACTTTCGCCGCGACCGTAGGGGATGATGCAAAATGTGCAGCGATGATCGCAGCCATTTTGCACTTCGATAAAGGCGCGCGCATGATCAGTACCAGAGACGGCCGGGAGAGACATTCCGTTTATCCTCAGCGCGTTATAGCTGCTTGCTTGCCCCTTTACCCGATTGCCAACCACCTCAGCCATTCCGGCAAACATCGCTGGATCAACTTCCGCCGCGCAGCCCGTCACTATGATGCGTGCGTCAGGCCGCCGCTTGGCTGCACGCCTTACGGCTTGGCGCGCCTGCCGCGTCGCCTCGGCAGTCACCGCGCACGAATTGATCACGATCAGATCATCCGCACTGTCCGCTGCCGCGCGGATCGCCTCGCCCTCGGCAATGTTAAGGCGGCAACCGAAATTGATGACTTCGACGCTCAACCGAAATCATCCCAATCGGCTTCACCTGAGAAAACATAGGTTGCCGGGCCGCTCATGCGGATGGGTTCGCCTTCGGCCCAGTCAATCACGAGATCCCCGCCGGGCAGGCTTACCGTCACGGGTGATGCCGCACGAGCCGAACGGATTGCCGCCACCGCAGTCGCACACGCCCCGGTGCCACACGCGCGCGTCGAGCCAACGCCGCGTTCCCAAACGCGCAGTTTCAAATGCTGCGGCGAAGTGACACTAGCCACATTGACGTTGATGCGTTCGGGAAACAGCGGATCATGCTCGATCACCGGGCCAATCGTTTCCAGATCAATTGTGTCGGCATCATCCACAAAGAAAATCACATGCGGATTGCCGACGTTGACCGCCACTGGCCGTTCCAGAGAATCATTTTCCATTGGCCAACCCACAGGCATATCGCGCGTGTCCATTGGCATAGCGAGCGGGATAAATTCCCAGTCAAACGCGGGCGGTGGCAGCGTCACCGTCGCGTGCGCATCACCAAGTTCAGTGTGGAGGATGCCGCCCATCGTTTCGATATTGGCAGGCTGCTTCATCAGCAGCGCGATACAGCGCGTCGCGTTGCCGCACGCCTCGACTTCGCTACCATCGGCGTTGAATATGCGCATTTTAACGTCAGCCACTGATGAGGGCTCAAGCAAGATGAGCTGATCAAAACCAATCCCAGTCTTGCGGTCACCGATCGCGCGCGCGCGGGCAGGTGGCATATCCACGGGCGTTTCACGCGCATCAATCACGACAAAATCATTGCCAAGGCCGTGCATCTTGTGAAAACGCGTTTTCATGCCGTTTTGCGGTGCTCGCCCTTTACCCAGCGGACAGTGCCCGAGCTTGCGCGCATGACGACAGTGTGTGTTGTCATTTTGCCATCACGCAGCACCTTGACCCCGTCAAGCAGCGAACCGTCAGTCACGCCGGTAGCGGCAAAAATGCAGTCACCCTTGGCCAGTTCGGACAAGTCATAGACATAATCAAGATCCTTGATTCCCCATTTGCGCGCGCGTGCTTTCTCATCCTCATTGCGGAACAGCAGCCGCCCCTTGAATTGGCCACCAACACAGCGCAGCGCCGCCGCCGCTAAGACGCCCTCAGGCGCGCCGCCGCTGCCCATATACATGTCGATTGTGGTATCAGCATTTGTCGTCGCGATTACGCCGGCCACATCGCCGTCGGGGATCAGCATGATCCCGCAGCCGATGCCGCGAAGCTCGGCAACCAGTTTTTCATGGCGCGGGCGATCAAGCACGCAGACGATAATCTCATTGGGCGCCACGCCCTTAGCCGCCGCCACCGCCGCAACATTTTCTGTCGCGCTTTTATTCAGATCAATGACGCCCTCAGGATAGCCGGGGCCAACTGCGAGTTTATCCATATAGACATCGGGCGCGTTGAGAAGATTGCCATGCTCGGCAACCGCAAGCACCGCAAGCGCATTGGGCCCGGCTTTCGCTGTAATCGTTGTGCCCTCAAGCGGATCAAGCGCGATATCGATCTTTGGCCCCTTACCAATTGCCGCACCCACTTTTTCACCAATGAAAAGCATCGGCGCCTCATCGCGCTCTCCCTCACCGATCACCACGGTACCGTCCATGTAAAGCTCATTGAGCGCAGCGCGCATTGCCTCAACAGCGGCGGCATCAGCCGCTTTTTCATCACCGCGCCCGATCAGTTTTGATGCAGCAATCGCTGCGGCCTCAGTAACGCGCACCATTTCGAGAACGAGAACACGGTCGAGAATTTTGCTCGGGGAAACCATCGGGTTTGAAAATCCTGTTTTTGCTGATATCTGCAACGCGCGATAGGCGAGGAGTGTGGCAATGTCGAGAATAGCAATCATGTTTGCGTTTGGTCTGCTCGCGTTTCCGGCTAACGCGCAAAGCCTTACTGCCGAAACGGCATTGATGATTTATAATGAGCGCACAGCTACCCGGCCAAATTGCATGCGTGCCCGCGCCGCAAATGAAATTACCGTCTGCGGGCGGCGCGATGCCGATAAATATCGCGTGCCCCTGATTGTCTATGACGCAGGCGATCCCCGCGCCGAAGATCTATGGGGTGAGCGCGCACGGCTCCAACATCAAACGACGCCCTGTCAGGATAACAGCGTGTTTCTGGTCGGCTGTGGCAGTGTAGGGGTGAGCGTTTCAACGAAGCTTGATGGATCGGGGCCGAAGTTTCGGAAATTGGCGGATTAACCTCTTCAAACATCCAAAATTGGCATCACCATCGGCACCCCAACTAAACTCGCCGAACCACCAAGCGCACTCACTACAGCTATAACATCGCGCTCTGGCCCAGCGTGTGTTGTCATGACGAGCAGTACGCCGCCGTCTGGGGCTTCGCCGCGTTGGATCATGCTTTCGATTGAAACGCCTGCATCGCGCATAGCCGCTGTAATTTCAGCAAGAACGCCGGGGCGGTCGGCGACGGTAAAGCGCAAATAAAATTGACCAGTCCGGCTGCCCATCTCAGCGCGGCCGGGGTCGGCAAGGCTGGCAACGGGCATCGCGAAGGCGGGGCCATACTCGCCGCGCGCAATGTCGATCAAGTCAGCAACGACAGCCGAAGCGGTTGGCCCTTCACCAGCGCCGCGCCCTTCAAAGAACAGCCGCCCGACGAAATTTCCTTCGGCAACGACTGCGTTCATCGCGCCTGCCACGTGGGCAAGCGGATGGCTGACGGGAACGAGGCACGGCTGGACACTTTGCAATAGCGCGCCGCCAACCGCCTCAGCGCGACCAACCAGCCGCACTCGATAACCCAGCGCTTTGGCCTGCGCAATGTCTCCAGCAAGGATGTCGCGAATGCCAGTGGTTGCCACTGCTGCGAAATCAAGCCGCGTGCCAAATGACAGCGAAGCAAGGATCGATAGCTTATGCGCCGCATCTACTCCATCCACATCAAACGCCGGGTCAGCCTCAGCATAGCCAAGCGCTTGTGCATCGGCGAGCACCGCGCCAAAATCGCGGCCCTCGGCCTCCATCGTGGTCAGGATGTAATTGCAGGTGCCGTTGAGGATGCCGTAAACTTGGGCGATTTCATTGGCTGCTGCGCCTTCGCGAAGTCCTTTGATTACGGGAATCCCGCCCGCAACCGCTGCTTCATATTTGAGCGCAGTGCCTGCGGTTTCTGCCGCCTGTGCCAGTTCAATCCCGTAGTGCGCAATCATCGCCTTGTTCGCGGTGACGAACGCGCGGCCTGCTGCAATCGTGCTGCGTGCCAGCGTGAGCGCGGGGCCGTCGCTCCCGCCGATGAGTTCAACGACAGCATCAACACCGCTATGATCGGCGAGTTTGGTTGCATCGTCAACCCAATCAAAGCCTGATAGATTAACCCCGCGATCGCGCCTACTATCACGTGATGATACCGCGACAATCGTAATCGGACGTCCTGCACGCCGGGTAATAAGTTCACGGTTGGCGGCCAACAGCTTGATCACGCCAACCCCAACGGTGCCAAGGCCGGCAAGGGCAATGCGAAGGGGTTGGGTCATATTGGGCTCCAGTGTCAGCGCGGCGTTACGATCAATCAATGTCGTAGCGGAGAGCCGTTAATCTGGAATTGAGCATATGGCATTAGAAATTTTCAAATCCGCTTGCATCTTTTCGGAATGTGTAAACGAAGAGTAATACAGGGCAGCGACTATGCCCTATATATCACAATATCAATATTAGCAGGTAACAGCAGTCGTTTGGCGACGCCGGCGACGCAGCGTCGATCCAACCGCGCTAAACCCGATCAGCATCATGGCCCAGCTAGCTGGTTCAGGAATTGCTGCAAGCGTAGCAACCGAGAATGTTCCGGCATATGAACCGTTGCCGCCGCTGATGCCACTAATCCCGAGTGTCTGGATGCCAGGTGAAATTGCTAAACCCTGAAGAAAGCGAAATTCGACATTGCCGCTTGATGCAATGTCAAAGCTCGTACCGTTAAATGTCACCGATGTGAAATCAATATTGTTGTTTTGCGAAACCTGGAAAATTGACGAAATCGTCGCATTGGCATTGCCAAACTGCGAAAAGTTAAACGTCAGGATGTCGTTAAACATACCGGCATTGATACCCTGACTTTCGAATGTTCCAGAAATTGAACCATCCGCTTGCGGCGGGCTGACCGAAATCATAGCCGCTGCGTTTGCAGCGGTCGGTACAGCAAGGCAGAGCGCCATTGTTGCGAAACTCGCGAATATACTCTTCATACACACATCCTTTTTTACACTTTGCCACCCACGTGACTCAGCGCAAACAGGATAGTGTGATGAAAGTTCCGTTAGATCGTTAAAATTTTGATAATAATGTTCTGGCCGGGGGAATAATCTTAGAATTCGTCGGCCACACTGAAGTTTTGCCGCAGCTTTGTAGAAGCCACTGCCACCCAGCTTTTTTTGAGCCAGTCTGCGACATGATCCCAATCGACGCTGCCCAAATCCAGCCGCATCGCGATCCAGCCGTCACCAAAATAAGCCGGGCGGTAATAGAGATCAGAGTCTGACGCGATAAGCATTGCCTGTTCATCAACGCCACTGATTTTGAGCAGCAAAGCAGTTTTCCCGTCGGCGTGATGATCAAGACTGATATAACCGAATTTCTTGCCGCCCTTGATCCCAAAGCACGGCATTCCGTGTGATAGGGTTTCGTCAGCCTCTGGCAGCAACATCGCGCGTTCGCGCACGCGTTCTGTCAGCCATTCGGGGTTGCGCTCGCGGCTTACGAAATCGGCAAGTACGCGCGCATAAAGCTGATGCTCGGCAATCAAGATACGATCAGCAAGCGTGTCGGGCGTATCGCCTGATATCACGGCCACTTCGGTCTGGCCAAGCACCGGGCCGTCATCAAGCGCTAACGTGACCAGATGCACCGAACAGCCCGAGACGCTGACCCCTTCGGCCAGCGCGCGCTCATGCGTATCAAGGCCTTTATATTCGGGGAGGAGTGACGGGTGAATATTGAGCATCCGCCCCTGCCATTTCGCAACAAATTCGGGCGACAGCAGCCGCATATACCCAGCAAGCGCGATATAGTCGGCACCGGCTCGGCGCACTTCAGCATCAATGATATCATCAAAATCAGCGCGTTTCATGCCCTTATGGCTTTGAGCAAAGGTCGCGATCTCTTCGGCTTGGGCAAGCTTCAGGCCAGCGGCGTCAGGATTGTTGCTTGCCACCAACACAATCTCAAAAGGACAGTCGTTCGCCTTCGCAGCATAAACCAGCGCGGCCATGTTTGACCCGCGCCCCGATATCAGCACGGCGACGCGCACTTTAGCCATGGTGCGTTGCGCTCCAATCGCCGAGTGCGCTCCATGTGTCGCCGGTGCCGTTTACGGTGCAGCCCTTGGCTCCAGTCGCGATATGACCGATGCGGTGGACGGTTTCGTTCGCTGCTTGAAGTTCAGATATCACTTGATCCGCTACACTTTGATCAACAACCACGGCCATTCCAATCCCGCAGTTAAATGTCCGCGCCATTTCTTTGGGCTCAATATGCCCCTGCGCCTGAAGGAAGGCCATCAGGCGCGGCTGCGGCCAAAGATCAGCATTCACATGCGCGTGCAGCCCCTCTGGCAATATGCGCGGGATGTTTTCGAGCAATCCACCGCCCGTGATATGCGCCATCGCATGGATATTCCCAGATCGCACCAACGGCAGCAGCGAACGAACATAAATCCGTGTCGGCGCCATCAGCGCGTCGATCAGCAGCGTTTCCTGATCAAACAGGGCAGGGCGATCAAGTTTCCATGCCTTGTCGGCTGCCAGTCTGCGCACCAGCGAGAAACCGTTTGAATGAATGCCCGATGACGCAAGCCCAAGGATGACATCACCCACAGCCACTTTTTCCGCTGTCAGCACCTGATCGCGCTCAACCGCGCCAACGCAGAAGCCAGCGAGATCATAATCACCCTCGGCATACATGCCGGGCATTTCAGCAGTTTCGCCGCCGATGAGCGCGCAGCCCGCTTGCTTGCAGCCCTCAGCAATGCTCGCGACAACGCGGGTGGCAACTTCAGTATCGAGCTTTGCACTGGCATAATAATCGAGGAAGAACAGTGGCTCAGCACCTTGAACGATCAGATCATTGACGCACATCGCAACGAGATCAATTCCAACGCCGTCATGCCGCCCTGAATCAATCGCTAGCTTGAGCTTGGTGCCGACGCCGTCATTGGCTGCAACGAGCAGTGGATCGTTAAATCCTGCCGCTTTCAAATCAAAAAAACCACCAAATCCGCCCAAATCTGCGTCAGCACCTGCACGGCGCGTCGATTTTGCGAGTGGCGCGATCATCCGGACGAGCGCATTTCCGGCGGCGATTGATACGCCTGCTTTGGAATAAGTATAGGCTTCGGATTGGTTCTGTTTTGCGTCCATTTGCCGCGCTTAGCGAGAACGGGCTTGGAATTCCATGCTATAGTCGTCAAAAGGGCCGCGTGATCAGTCTTTCGCGTTTTTTGCGGCCTATTCCGCTTGCCTTGTTTGCATCCCTGCTTGGCGCTGGCGCTATGGTCGTTGCTCAGATTGAGGGCGGCGATCGCGGGGTTGCGCCGATTGACAGCTCGGCAGATTATGAGGTTTCGGGCGTAACCGTCGACGTTGCCGCGACTTCTGCCGACGCGGCACGCTTTGGCGGCTGGCGTGAAGCGCAGCGGCGCGGCTGGCGCTTGCTTTGGCAGCGCGTTCACGGCGGGCCAGCACCGGGTCTCAGCGATTCAGCGCTTGATTCGATTGTTTCGGGCATTGTCGTCGAAAATGAACAGATCGGGCCAAGGCGTTATATTGCGACGCTTGGTATATTATTTGACCGCGTGCGTTCATCCGAAATCCTCGGCGTAAGCGGCACACGGTCACGCTCGGCACCTCTACTTGTGATTCCAGTGCAATGGTCAGGCGGAACACCGCAATCCTTTGAAGTCCGCACCGAATGGCAAAAGGCGTGGGCGCGTTTCAAGACCGCGAACAGCCCAATCGACTATGTTCGGCCAAGCGGGACGGGGGCTGACCCGCTGCTCCTCAACTTCGGCCAAACCAGCCGCCCAGGCCGCAAATGGTGGCGTTTGCTGCTTGATCAATACGGAGCTGCTGACGTGCTCATGCCGCAAGTCCGGCTTGAGCGGATGTGGCCGGGCGGGCCAACGGTAGGCCATTTCACGGCGCGTTATGGCCCGGATAACCGTTTGCTCGCCAATTTCTCGCTGCGCGCGGCCTCATCGGCGGCAATTCCGGCGATGCTTGATGAGGGCGTCAGGCGAATGGATGATATATTCTCTGGTGCGCTTGCGAGTGGCCGCCTGCGCCCTGATGCATCGTTGATTATTGAAACGCCCGTGCTCCCTGAAGATCTAGAAGCCGAATCCACCGAAACAGGTACCGTTGAGGTAGACAGTTCTGCCGAGGTTGAAGCCCCAACCACTTCTGCGCCTGCCGAAGTGACTTCATTCACCATTGAATTTGAAACGCCCGATGTTGCCTCGGTCAGCAGTATCGAGTCATTGGTCAAGGGCATTCCCGGCGTTAAATCGGCCTCTACCAACAGTCTCGCGCTTGGCGGGGTGTCAGTTATGCGTGTGAGTTTCGCAGGCGATCAGGCGACGCTTAAGCTGGCGCTGGCGGCACGCGGCTTTCGTGTTCAAGATGGAGGCGGCGCGCTTCGCATCAGCCGGGGACAATGAGCCAGATTGCTTTGCCGTTTGATTGGCCAGCACCCGAAGATTCAGATTCGTTCATCGTTACTGCGGCAAACCGCAACGCTGTTGACGGTATTGACCGATCAAGCAGTTGGCCGGTGCGTGCCGCAATTTTGACTGGCCCGCGCAAATCGGGGCGATCACTGCTTGGGCGAATTTTTGCAGCGAAAACCGGCGGTACCTTGATTGATGACGGCGAGCAGCACCGTGAGACTGAGATATTTCATCGCTGGAATGCCGCCCAAGAGGAACGCAAACCGCTTCTGATCGTGGCAATGTCACCGCCGCCGATATGGAAGGTAAGACTGCCCGATCTTGCGTCGCGTCTTTCAGCAACTCCGGTGTTCACGCTTGGTGATCCTGATGACGTGCTTGTCGCGATGCTGCTTGAAAAATTACTTGGCCAGCGTGGGCTTCAGCTTGGGCCTGGCGTCATTAATTACATCGCCACGCGGATCGAACGAAGCTATATTGCTTTGATGCGCGTGATCGATGCGCTTGATAGTGCAGCATTATCGCAACATCGTGCGGTTACACTTAAATTGGTACGGGTTGTTTTGCAGGATTTGCACATGATGGACGGTTATGAAAATACGGCAGGCGCTGACAATGTTGAATGAAGTTACAGCCAGTCAGCAAAATGCAAATGAGCGCGCGACTGCGCCGTTAAATGCCGAGGCGCGCTATTTCAATCGTGAGCTAAGCTGGCTTGCCTTCAACCGCCGCGTTCTTGAAGAGTCGAGTAACCGCGCGCATCCACTTCTTGAACGGCTTCGTTTTTTGTCGATTTCGGGCTCGAATGTTGATGAATTTTTCATGGTGCGTGTGGCTGGCCTTAAAGGGCAACAGATTGAGCATATTGAGGAACACAGCGCCGACGGACTAACGCCGACGCAACAGCTTGATGCAATTGCGCATGATGCCGATGTGCTCGTTGCCGAACAGCAGCACCAACTCTCCCAGATCATGGAGGAACTTGCCGCCGTCGGGCTTACCGTCCTTGATGTCGATACCATATCAGGTGAGACCGCAACACGGCTTGAGATGCATTTCCGTGAACAAATATTCCCGGTTTTAACACCCCAAGCGCTTGACCCCGCACATCCGTTTCCATTCATTCCCAATCAGGGTTTGAGCGTGATTTTTGACCTTAAACGCATTTCGGATGGCGAACCAATCCGTGAACTTGTGATGATCCCTGCAAGCCTGCCGCGCTTCATTCGCGTTGAGGGGCGCACTGCCCGTTATGTGCGGATGGAGACGATGCTGCGCAGGTTTCAGGCGCAGCTTTTTCCAGGGTATGAAGTCCTCGGCGCTGGCGCGTTCCGCATCATTCGTGATAGTGATATTGAGGTTGAGGAGGAAGCCGAGGATCTCGTCCGCTATTTCCGCAGCGCAATCAAAAGGCGTCGGCGCGGGCGCGTTATCCGCCTTGAACTCGAAACCAATTTTCCATGCGAACTTGAAGCATTAATTAAGGCTGAGTTTGGCGGAAATGAATCAGTCATCATTGAAACCGGGGGATTCTTAGGCATTGCTGATTTGAGCCAGCTTGTCGAAGAAGACCGCCCCGATCTCAAATTCACGCCCTACACGCCGCGCTTTCCCGAGCGCATCCGTGAACATGATGGTGATTGTTTCGCCGCGATTTCAGCCAAAGATATTGTGGTTCATCACCCCTATGAGGCGTTTGACGTTGTTCTGGCCTTCCTTAATCAAGCGGCGGCTGATCCTGATGTGGTTGCGATTAAGCAGACGCTCTACCGTGCGGGCAAACAGTCCGCGGTTATTCGTGCGCTAATTGATGCCGCAGAAGCAGGCAAATCGGTTACTGCCGTGGTTGAGCTCAAGGCGCGCTTTGATGAGGAGCAGAATTTGCTTTGGGCATCCGCACTTGAGCGCGCGGGTGTGCAGGTCGTTTACGGCTTCATCGAATGGAAAACGCATGCCAAGATTTCAATGGTGGTGCGGCGCGAAAACGGGAAGTATCGCACTTACTGCCATTTCGGCACGGGCAATTATCACCCGATCACCGCGCGCATCTATACTGACTTGAGTTTTTTTACCGCTGATCCACGCTCCGGGCGCGATGCGGCGCAGATTTTTAACTATATTACTGGTTATATCGAACCTGCAAAGCTTGAAATGCTTGCGATGAGTCCGCGCAATTTGCGCGCGACCTTATGCGATCTAATCGACGTTGAAATTGCCAATCTGCGCGCCGGGAAAAAAGCTGCGATCTGGGCAAAGATGAACTCGCTGGTTGATCCGGCCATCATCGACAAGCTTTATGAAGCGAGCGTTGCGGGCGTTCCCATTGATCTTATTATTCGCGGTATTTGCTGCCTGCGCCCCGGCATTCCCGGCATGTCAGAAACGATCCGGGTGAAATCGGTCGTCGGCCGTTTCCTTGAGCACAGCCGCATATGGGCGTTTGGTAATGGCGGCGATCTGCCCAATGACAAGGCGAAGGTCTATATCTCTTCGGCGGATTGGATGCAGCGCAATTTTGATCGGCGCGTTGAATATATGCTGCCGATTGAAAACCCGACGGTGCATGATCAGGTGCTTGATCAAGTGATGGTTGCC
>JAYUIX010000171.1:0-1707 GCA_043765635.1 Sphingomonadales bacterium | reverse complement strand
TTGAGGCGCACCGCGTGATGGATGAAGTCGAAGCCAAGCTGATGACTGAATTTCCGGGAACCGAAGTGCTGATCCACCCCGATCCCGAAGGGCATGAGGCAGAAGACATTGGCTATATCCCCGATTTGGCTGTCGACCACAGGCACGACTGACCGCCGGAGGAATAAGCCCTACTTCGCCGCCTTGCGCGCGGCATAACGGGCGTCGCGCGCGGCCTTCATTTCGGCAGGTGTTGCAACCTTTGGCGGGGGCTTTGGCGCCGCAGCGGCAATGGCAGCGGCTTTGGCAGCGGCTTTTTCTTCGGCCAAAGCCTGACGCGCGGCTAGTTTGGCAGCACGCTTTTCGGCTTCGATGGCATCGCGCGCGGCTTTGGCGGCAATCCGCTGGGCAACAAGGGCTTCGTCAACTGGCGGCTTGTTGCGCAGCGCCTCAAGTGCCTTTTGCTTGGCTTCATTCTTTAATTTGATGCGATCCTGAAAACCGGGATCGGTAAACATGGCCATAAATGCGTCCTGTAAAATGCTTGTGCGCCGCGTGGACGTTTTATCCGCTGTTTTCAAGTCGATTATTGCATCTGCTACGCCGCAGAGGCCGTATCTTCAGCGAGATAAGGGCTGACAGCAACGTGAGCCTGCACCATAGTCTGTGCCTTAATGACGGAGTCGGTGTCATGTTGCGTAGTGCCAGAAACCTTATCAACCTCGCGCTGATTGCGGCGCTTTCGGCGTGCGGCGGCGGGGGATCAAGCGCGCCACTCGCCAGCGGCGCAACGCCATCACCACCAGCCAGCAGCACCTGCTCACTGCGCGCGCGGCAGGATTTTGCCTTTGCGACGCTCAATGAATGGTATCTGTTCCCCGAAACGCTCCCCGCGTCGCTTGATCCAACGCCCTATGTGAATGTGCAGGATTATCTCAGCGCCCTTACTGCCACCGCACGCGCGCAGGGGCGTGACCGTAATTTCACCTTCATCACGTCAATTGCCGAAGAAAATGCCTTTTTCAATTCGGGCACAAGTGCTGGTTTTGGCATCCGCCTGTCTTACGATGTTGCCGCGCGCCGTGCCTTCATTGCGGAATCGTTTGAAGGATCAGCCGCTGTTGCGGCGGGCATTGATCGCGGGGATGAGATTATCGCGATTGGCACGGCGGCGAACAACCTGCGCACCGTGGCAGACATTATCGCGAGCGAGGGTGCGGCAGGCGTCACAAATGCACTTGGCCCCACAACGGCGGGCACCACACGCACACTGCGATTGGCACGCGCAGGGGCCACGCGTGACTTGAGCATCACAAAGTCCGATTATTCACTGACCCCAGTGTCGTCGCGTTACGGCGCGCAGATCATCAATGACGGGGCAAAGCGCGTTGGTTACCTCAATTTACGGACGTTCATTTCGTCGGCTGATCCCGCACTGCGCAGTGCCTTTGCCGATTTCCGCGCGCAAGGGATCAGCGAATTTGTCGTTGATTTCCGCTATAACGGCGGTGGTCTGGTGTCGATTGCTGATCTGATCGGAGACCTGTTCGGGCGCAACCGCAGCACATTCGATATATTTTCGCAAACAACATACCGCGCCGAAAAATCGGGGCAGAATTCAACCAAGCGTTTCGCCGCGCAGGCGCAGTCTGTGGCCCCTGTGAAGATTGCCTTCATCGGCACCGGCGCGACCGCATCGGCAAGCGAACTGGTGATCAATTCGTTCAT
>JAYUIX010000170.1:0-1724 GCA_043765635.1 Sphingomonadales bacterium | reverse complement strand
GCAAAAAGGCAGCGGCTGAACTGGCGAAAGAGACGCGCGAGGCCGAGGCGGCGGCGCGTGAACTTCAACAGTCGCTTGATGGACTACGCCGCGCATATGATCCACTCGACGCTGCACAGAAAAAGCATACTGAACAGCTCGCGCTGATTGCCAAGCTGCAACTCGAGTCAGCGGGCGCGTCCCGCATCTCGGCCGAGCAAGCCAAGATTTTCACCGAAGCGGCGAACCAAGACTTTGACGATGCCAAGCGCGCCGATCTGGACGCGCTCAACCGGCAGTACGGATTGCTTGGCGACTCGGCGGCTGTTTATGCCAAGGCGCTTCGTGAGATTGCCGCACTTAAGGGCCGTTCGGTCGCGGACGGCGGGATTGCCAAATTTGAAGGTGACCGCCTACGCGAAGCCGCCAAGCAAGAGAAGATCGCGAGCGACATTGGCAAGATATTCGCTGGCCGATTGGAAGACGCGGGCACCAAGGGTGCCAAGGCGTTCAGGCGTTCGGGGCGTGACGCGGTTGAGGATATTGCATCGCTGTTTGGTGACCGGATCGGGAGCAAGGCCGAAGGCTTGCTACGCATCCTGAAGAACGGCGGGCAACCGGGCGGATTTGGTGATGGGCTGAACCAGCTTGGCAAGGATATCGTCAAGCCGCTCAAGGATTTGTTCGAGGATATATTCGGCGACAGTGGTAACTTTGCCAAGAGCATCAGCGGCGCGATCGATACCGTCCTCAAAGGCATCCAGTTTGGCACAGGCGTCACCAACCTGCTCGGCGTGCGCGGATCGAAAACGGGTGCGGGCATAGGATCGCTGGCGGGCAAAGGTTTGACGGCCGCAACAGGCATTCCGGGTCTTGACGCGGTCGGCTCGGTCATTGGGTCGTTCATCGGCGGCGCGCTCAAGAAAGCAAAAACGGGCTCATCATCGCTGAGTTTTGAGGGCGGCGAACTTGGCGCTGGCAAAGCGACGGGCAACAGCAGTGCGCGCAAGCGTGCGGCCGAGTCCGCCACGGGTGATCTGGCACAGCGGTTAAGCGCGATTGCCGAACAATTGGGCGGGGTGATCACTGGCAATGCGGCGGTTTCCATCGGCTTTCGCAAGGGCAGCCCTGTCGTTGATACCGAAGGGCGCAACCGAACCAAGGGTGCAGGCGTCGTCAAATTCGGCAAGGATGATCAGGAAGGCGCATTTGCGTTCGCCGCCGCCAATGCCATTGCTGACGGGGTAATAGGGGGACTGTCCGACAAGGTGGCGGCCGCGCTGCGTTCGTCAACCGATATTGACCGGGCAATCCGCGAGGCGACCAAGGTTGATGCGCTTGAGAGCCTGCTCGACGGTCTTGTTGGCGGCAATGCCAAGGCGCTTCGTGAATTTGAGGCGCAAGCCAAAGACCGGCTGCGCATCGCGACGCAATTCGGTTTTGATGTGGTCAAGGTTGAGGCGGCGAACGCGAAAGAGCGTAAGAGCCTAATCACGCAAAGCCTTGATGAAGCAGTGGGCGGACTTCGCGAGATACTCGAAAGCTTCAAAACGGGTGACCGTGCGACGGGCAGCCTTAGCGATCGGCGTGACGCGCTGATCAGCGAACGTGATGTGTTGGCGCAGACCGCAGGCACCGACCGTGAAGCGGCGGACAGGCTGGCGCGCGTGATTGCGCAGATTGACGATATCAGCCTTGAAGCCTTCGGCACGGCAGGCGGCCAGTTCGCGACCGACCGCGCAACC
>JAYUIX010000169.1:0-1727 GCA_043765635.1 Sphingomonadales bacterium | reverse complement strand
TCCGCGTTTTTCCAAACTGACCTACGCGCCGCCAAAGAAACTATCGCGCCTGCCCCCGCGCGCCGCCAGTGTCGCTTTTTCGGTCGAGGAGGTTTACGCAATTGCCGAAATGCTGCGCCAATCGCGCGGCGGGGCGGCAGTTGTGATGGGGGCACTTTCGCCGCGCACGCGCAATGCCCAAGTCAAAATGTATCAGGACGGAGAGGTTGATTATCTCGTCGCAACCGATGCGATTGGCATGGGCCTCAACATGGATGTGTCGAGCGTTTATTTCGCCAACCTGTCCAAATTTGACGGGCGGCGTCAGCGACGGCTGTCGATTGCCGAAATGGCACAGATTGCCGGGCGCGCGGGGCGGCACCAGCGCGACGGCAACTTCGGCACACTCGCTGGCGGGATCATGTTTACCCCCGACGAGATCGAGCGGATTGAAAACCACCAGTTTCCCAAGATTGACGGGCTATACTGGCGCAGTGGGGAACCTGATTATTCATCGCTTGCCGCACTCATTGCCTCGCTTGAAACAGTGCCGCAGCACCGGATGCTGCGCGCCGCCCCAGAAGCAAGCGATCTGGTGATCCTCAAAATCCTTGGGAACGAGCCTGATATTTCTGCGCGCATTCGCACCCCGGCTGATGCTGCGCGGTTGTGGGATGTATGCCGCCTGCCCGATTTCCAGAAACTTGGCCCCGAATTCCATGCGCGTTTTGTGGCGCGCGTGTTCACTTATCTATCATCGGCGGAGCGGTTCTTCCCCGAACATTTGTTTGCCGATCAATTGGCGCGGCTCGATTCGATTCAGGGTGATGTGCCTGCGGTCGCCGCGCGGATCGCGGTTGTGCGGACATGGGCCTATATTGCACAGCGTGCAGATTGGCTGTCCAACCCTGAAAAATGGCGGCAGCGCGCAGGTGAATGCGAAGAGAAATTGTCCGATGCGCTCCACGCCAAACTGACCGAGCGGTTTGTTGATCGCCGGACAAAGACGTTGCTGCGCGGCGCGGCATCGGCAACGACATTGCTTGATGTCAGTGTGGAGGATGACGGCGCGGTGCTGGTTGAGGATCAACGCATCGGGCATCTTGACGGCTTTCGTTTCTCGACCGACCCGATGGCAAATTCGGTTGACCGCAAGCGGCTGATCACGGCGGCGGAAAAACATCTGGCGCGCGAACTTGCCGCACGGGCCGATGCTCTGGCGGCGGCGAATGACCGCGATATCGTGCTTGAGACAGTGATGGACAGGCCCGTGGCGATCACATGGCGCGGGTTTGACATTGCGCGGATCGAACGGGGTAAAGCCCTGCTCAGCCCTAAAATCAAACTCGATTCTGCCATCCAGAAACTTGAACCATTGCGCGTCGCGGCAGTGGCGGCGCGATTGGCGGCGTGGCTTGAGGGCAGATTGATTACGCATCTGCCTGCCCTTGGGGCGATGGAGGCCATCATTGCCAAGCCCGAAACGTCGCCGGGGTTGCGGTCATTGCTTGCGCGATTGGTTGACGCAGGCGGGATGATTGACCGCAATGTGATCGAAGATGTTGTCGCGACGCTGTCTGCGCCTGACCGGCATATCCTCAAGCAACGCGGCATCATTATTGGATCGCTCGACATATTTCACCCCGCGCTTATCAAGCCAGAGGCGGCGCGGTGGCGGCTTGCCTTGTTTGCCGCGCGTGCGCGAACGCCGATGCCGCCACTCCCTATGCCGGGGCTGGGGCTGATCG
>JAYUIX010000168.1:0-17306 GCA_043765635.1 Sphingomonadales bacterium | reverse complement strand
CTTGGGCCAACTCCCCCACCGAAAGCTCCATCGCGCGCAACAGCGCAACAATCCGAAGCCGGGTCGGATCAGCAAGCGCACGGAAAATGGCGAGGGGCGGCGTCATATGATCTACATATAAAGAATTCTTTATATGTCAATGTGGGAAGTGTTGTGGGTGGGGCAGTTTGAATGGGTGGAAGCGCTGAAATTTCAGATATGCGTGATCAATTCGGGATATCCGAAAGCCGCTACAGAATATAAAACAATAAACCCAGATCAAGCGAGCGCCTATGGTTACAGCGTTCATGATCGCCAACTTTTCCGCCGACGTTGCCTGCTAATATTGCAGACATTGTCCTGCCCGACTAACGCACAGGCAAAACAAGTCCATTCGCCGAGCAGAGAGGGTTTAAGCAGGGGCCATTGCCGAGCGGGATTGCCGCCTGCGTAGCCCCGCACCAACAAAGCCAAAGCCGAACAGCATCATTGCCCATGTCGCCGGTTCGGGCACTGCCGCCGCGTCATCAACATTCGATATTCTAAAGACCGTACCTAAACCGAACGTGCCGCCCAGAAAAGTTGTTCCGAACAGATTGCCCGATGCGTCGGCTATGAGACCTCCCCTCGGAAAATCTCCGTTCTGGCCATTGAAGGTAACGATCGTCCTCAGCGTACCCGACGCGTCGAGTCTGAAAACCGTACCGCCTCCACCTCCCGCCCCGCCAGAACCAGTTGTTCCAAACAAATTTCCCGATTCATCGAGTAATAGACCTGCGAATGGAAAACCGCCGTCCTGCTGGTTGTCGAAGTTGAAAAGCGTAGAAAAAGCACCAGTCCTGTCAAACTTAAATACAGTGCCGGCACCGAATGCTCCGCCCTCTGAAGTCGCACCAAACAGATTGCCCGATGCGTCAGCCAGAATGTCTCCAACCGGATTAGCTCCATTCTGCCCATTGAAGGTGAAGAGTGTGGTTAGTGCACCCGCCGTGTCGAGTTTGAAAATTGTGCCGTCAAAGAACCCGCCCCCAAAACTAGTTGTGCCGAAAAGATTTCCCGATTCGTCTATTAAACTTATACGCGGGCCGGGATTTATAAAATTACCAAAGTTAACAAGCGTGGTTAGGGCACCTCCCGCGTCGAGCTTGAAGATCGTTCCTGCACGACCTAAGCCTCCCGCTGCGGTTGTTCCGAACAGATTACCCGATGCGTCAGCCACAAGGCCTGTTAGTGGAAAACTCCCATTCAGTTCATTAAAGTTGACAAGCGTAGTAAGGGAACCCGACTTATCAATCCTGAAGACTGTACCTCGTCCAAATGCTCCGCCTTCCTCAGTTGTACCGAACAAATTGCCCGATGCGTCGGCTATGACGCCGCTAGATGGGCGAACCCCATTCAGTCCATTAAAGCTAGCGAGTGTGGTCAGGTTGCCCATCGTGTCGAGTCTGAAGACAGTGCCTAGATCTAACGTGCCGCCTAACTGCGTTGTTCCGAACAGATTGCCCGATGCATCGGTTATGAGACTTCCTTGTGGGAAGCTCCCGTTCTGGCCATTGAAGCTGAAGAGTGTAGTCAAGGTAGCCGCATGTGCAGTAGATATTGACATCGCAATTGCAGCGAATGTGGCAGCAAAACGCATAAAACACTCCTCTATCTTGAATAATAATATTGTTTAGAGTTTTTTTGATTATAACTCTAGTAAAAATTAATATCTGAATCTACAAAATTTTTAACATGGCTTAGAATAGGACGTAGTTTCCTGATCTTCTTGATTAACGAGTAGCGTTATCGATATACACCAAGATCACACCACATATCTACAAGTCGCAATATGGTACATATATTACCCACATAACTCCCATTTTGCGTAACGCAGAGGTGATATGAAACAAGCTGCGTTTGCAGTAGATTAGAGCCTGAGTAGTTTGATTGTAATAATGCCAGCTTCCGCCACTCATAGACACACAAACAACTCCTTAACCCCCTCAAACAAAACTATACGGATCAATATCGACATTCACCCGCACTCCGCGTGGCCATTCTAGGCTGCCGAGCCAATCGCGGATGACATCTTGCACATCAAGCGCGCGGCGCGCGTGGACAAGCAAGCGCATCCGGTGTCGCCCGCGCAGCATTGCGAGTGGGGCGGGGGCGGGGCCGTAGACCTCCATGCCCTCCACCTTTGGCGCGGTGCGGCCAATGAGGGCTGCGGCATCCTGCGCCTCTTTCAAAGATTCGGACGAGACGATAATCCCGGCAAAGCGCCCGAACGGCGGCGCGCCGGCATCCTTGCGGGCGGCGGTTTCGGCGGCATAGAATGCCTCGGAGTCGCCCGATACTAACGCCCGGATCACAGGCGCATCGGGTTCATGCGTCTGGACGAAGACCCGCCCCGGCTTGGCCCCGCGCCCGGCCCGGCCCGCGACTTGGGCAATCTGTTGAAAACTGCGCTCGGCCGCACGGAGGTCTCCGCCTTGCAGGCCAAGGTCTGCATCGACGACGCCAACGAGCGTGAGATTGGGAAAATGATAGCCTTTGGTTACCAACTGCGTGCCGATCACGATATCAATATCGCCCGCCTCCATCCGCCCAACAAATTCGGCAGCCTTGGCCGGAGACCAGAGCGTGTCCGATGTTACGACTGCGCGCCGCGCCTCTGGAAACAGCAGCGCAACCTCATCAGCAATGCGCTCAACACCGGGGCCGCAGGCGACCAGCGCATCCTCTGCGTGACATTCAGGACAAGCGCGCGGCGGCGGCATCGCATGGCCACAGTGATGGCATTGCAGCCGCTGGATCAGGCGGTGTTCAACCATCCACGCAGTGCAATTGGGGCATTGGAAACGGTGGCCACAGTGGCGGCACAGCGTGAGCGGAGCAAAGCCGCGCCGATTGAGGAAGAGCAGGCTTTGCTCGCCCTTCGCAAGCGTTTCGCCTATCGCTGCAACCAGTGTTGGTGCAAGCCACCGCCCGCGTTCGGGCGCATCCTGCGTTAGGTTGAGCGCGATAATCTCCGGCATTTCGGCCACGCCGTAACGCCCCGGCAGCTTAAGTTCGCTATAACGGCCAAGCGCCACCTGCTGGCGCGTTTCAATCGCGGGGGTCGCGGTGGCGAGCACAATCGGCACGCCTTCAAACCGCGCGCGCATCACCGCGACATCGCGCGCGTGATAGCCGACGCCTTCCTCCTGCTTGAAGCTCGTTTCGTGCGCCTCATCAACGATGATCAGACCGAGATTGCGGTAGGGCAAGAACAGCGCTGAACGCGCGCCAACGGTAACAAGCGCCTCACCGTGGGCAATTGCGCGCCACGCCCGCCGCCGCTGCGACTGGCGCAAATCGCTGTGCCAAGCAACGGGGGCATGGCCGAAACGCGCCTCAAACCGCCGCAGGAATGGCTCAGTTAACGCAATTTCGGGGAGTAAAACCAGCGTTTGCTTGCCTGCCTTGAGTGCGGCTGCAATCGCCTCAAAATACACCTCGGTCTTGCCAGAGCCCGTAACCCCGTCAAGCAGCACCGGTGCGAACGTCTGTGCCTCCACTGCCTCCACCAGCCAGTTTGCGGCGGCGCGCTGTTCTTCAGAAAGTGCCGGGTGATGATAGTCAGGATCAGGCGGGATGAAGGGCGTATCAACCTTCACCGTCTCGCCAATCAGCATCCCGGCTTTGATCATCCCGCGTATCACCGCTTCCGACACATCAGCGATTGTGGTAAGTTCGCGGATCAGGCCTTGCCGCTCACCAATCCGCTCAACCGCCTTCGCGCGCTGGGTGGTGAGCTTTTCCGGCAGCGTCGCAGCAAGCCGATATTCAATAACATTGGGACTATTCTGAAGCGCCGACGCCGACGACAGCACCATCCGCAGCACGGCAGCGGGAGGGCTAAGATAATAATTTGCCGTCCATTCAATCAAGCGCCGCAACGGCGCACCAATCGGCGGCACATCAAATATACTGAGTAAGTTGCGCAGGCGGTTGTCGCCAACCTCACTTGCGCTTGGCATATGGTCGGCTTCCCAGACGACACCGATCAACTGGCGCGGGCCGAGCGGGGCAAGCACGATACTCCCCGGCGGGGCCGCCATGCCGTGCGGAACCCGGTAATCAAGCGGGCCAAGTGCTGGATTGAGGAGAAGGACGCGTGCGCGGGACATAAAGGCTCACTAACGCTTTTGCCGAGTTGTGCAAAAGGCGCTATCAACAGGCATGATCATTTTCCTGCGCATTATGGCGATCACGATCCTGCTGGCGGGCAGTTCGCATTTGCTGCTCGGTGTAGGGGCTGAGGTGCTGCTTGGGGCCAAGCTATCGGCTGAGACGCTGGCGGAGCCGTCGCTTAACAGTCAGAACCGTTTTTACGGCACGTCTTACATGCTTTACGGCATATTGTTGTGGGTCTGCACGCGCGACATGGATCGTTACGCCCTGATTTTCCGCATATTGCTGCTGATGACCTTTGCGGCGGGGTTCACGCGGATCATTTCGGTTCTGCTCCACGGCTGGCCCGCGCCGACGATTATTGCGCTGGCGGTGAGCGAACTTCTCCTTCCGCCCTTTATTTTCTGGTGGCAGCAGCGAAGCCGCGCATTGTCATAAAAGCGATTTCGGCTAAAGAGTGGCAATACCGCGCAAAGGAAGCCTGCCCCCATGAAATTCTTCGTTGATACCGCCGATACCAAGGACATTGCCGAACTGGCCGCGACTGGTTTGCTCGACGGCGTCACCACTAACCCGTCGCTGATCCACAAAGCGGGCCGCGATTTCATCGAAGTGACGCGCGAGATTTGCGCGCTGGTTGACGGGCCTGTGTCAGCCGAAGTCGTCGCGCTTGATCATCCGACGATGATGAAAGAGGCCGAAATCCTGCGCAAGATCGCGGACAATGTCTGCATCAAGGTGCCGCTGACGATTGACGGCCTCAAAACGTGCAAGGCGCTGCGCGGTGACGGTACGATGGTCAATGTCACGCTCTGTTTTTCGGCCAATCAGGCTTTGCTCGCAGCGAAGGCGGGCGCGAGCTTCATCTCGCCGTTCGTTGGGCGCCATGATGATAATGGCTTTGACGGAATGGCGCTGATTTCGGATATCCGGCTTATTTACGACAATTATGACTTCGCGACTGAAATCCTCGTCGCGAGTGTGCGTCATCCAATCCATGTGCTTGAGTCAGCGCGGATTGGCGCTGATGTAATGACCGCGCCGCCCGCTGTTATCAAGGCGCTGTTCAACCATGTATTGACCGAAAAAGGCATCGCTGGCTTCCTTGCTGATTGGGAAAAGACCGGGCAAAAAATCGGGTGAAATGAGCGAGGTCGTCACCGCTTGGTCAGCGCATCTGCGCGATAATCGCCGGATGTCGCTCCATACGGTGCGTGCTTATGAGGCGACCGGGCTTCGGCTGATTGCCTTTCTTTCAGAGCATTATGGCGGTGCGCCTGACCTTGCCCGCGTTGAATCCTCTGACCTCCGCGCCTTTCTTGCTGCCCGGCGCGGTGACGGTATCGGCAACGCCAGTGCCGCGCGAGAGCTTTCGGCGGTGCGCAGTTTCCTGATCTTTGCAGGCGGTGAGGATACGATGCCGCGTATCAAGGGGCCGCGCGTTAAGAAAGGTTTGCCGCGCCCGATTTCGCCAAGTGAGGCGCTAGCACTTGCCGATGATGTGTCCGAACAAGCAAGTGACGCGTGGATCGCCGCGCGCGATTGGGCGGTGCTGCTGCTGCTTTACGGCGCTGGCCTGCGGATTAGCGAGGCGCTCGGGCTGACGGGTGATGTCCTTCCGCTTGGTGAGGCTATGCGGGTCACGGGTAAGCGCGATAAGACCCGGATCGTGCCCATGCTTGCCGTCGTGCGCGAAGCGATTGCAGCTTATGTTGCACTGACGCCCTATCCGCCGAGTGGCGATGCACCGCTGTTCAGAGGTGCGCGCGGCGGGCCGCTTAATCCAGCGATCATCCGCCGTTCGGTGCGCGCCGCGCGCAGCCGTCTTGGCTTGGGGGAGCGGACAACCCCCCACGCACTGCGCCACAGCTTTGCAACACACTTGCTCGCGGGCGGCGCAGATTTGCGTTCGCTTCAGGAACTGCTCGGCCATGCGAGCCTCACCTCAACGCAAATCTACACCGCCGTTGATATCGCCTATCTGCTTGACGTCTATCAAAACGCGCATCCGCGCGCTTGAGCGGCTATTTCTTTGGCTTGACGAATTTGAGCGTCATCCGGTCACTTTCGCCAATCGCTGCGTATTTTTCGCGATCTTTGTCACCGAGACGGTAAACCGGCGGCAGCGTCCAGACGCCGTCGGGCCACGCGTGTGTGTCCTTGGGATTGGCATTGATATCGGATTCGCTCACCAGCTTGAAGCCAGCCTTAGTCGCAAAAGCGATGACTGAGCTTTTCTTCATATAGCCGCTTTTTTCCTCAAGCGCGCTATCCATATTTTCGGGCAGACGGTGTTCAACCACACCGAGTGTGCCACCGGGCTTGAGCATCGCATAAATCTGGTTGAATGCAGTTTGCGCCGCATCTGTCCCGCCAAAGCGCCAGTTATGAACATTGCGGAAGGTGAGCGCGACATCGGCACTACCCGGAGGCACTGGCGTTCCCGCATCCTTGATCGGGAAGTTTGCGCGCTTGACCTTGCCGTACAGCGCTGCATCGCCGTCAAGTTTCTTGGCGATGTTGTCAGCCCCGCGACCCACTGGTGCCGCCACGGTATAGCTGCCCTTGGTTGAGAGATAAGGGGCCAAAATTTCAGTGTACCAGCCACCACCGGGGTAAAGTTCAACGACATTATCGCTTGGCTTGACGCCGAAGAAGGTAAGCGTTGCCGCCGGATTGCGGTATTTGTCACGCGCCTTGTTGGCGTCACTGCGGTGGGGTGCGGCGACTGCTGCGGCAAGCGATTTATTCGCCACGGTTGGCCGGGCGACGAGCATTGGTGTGGCAACGACAGCGGTTGCCGCGATGGCAGAAGCAATAATGAGGGACGTGCGCATTTTGGGGGAGACCTCGCAAAGTTAATCCTGACGCTTATATTGGGTGCGCGGAGGGCAAGATGCAAGCAGGCTATTGGGGTATTTGTGGTGCGGCCGTCGCGGTGGCGGCGTTCGCGAGTTACGCAGATCGCAGGCGTTCGCGGCGCAGCGATCCTGACAAGGTTGGCTTTATGCCGTGGCCGCTGATCATGATCCTCGCGATGTTATCCGCCGCAGTGCTGGCGGCACTTGCGCTCAAGGTCGGTTAACCACCGCCGCGACAAACGCCGCGCCGCCGTCACTTGCATGATCAAGGAACAGCGACGGTTCAATCAGTTCAAGCTCCATTAGATAAAACGCGCCGTCCTCACCGCGCACCATGTCAACGCGGGCGTAAGTAAGTGGGCCGGGCGCTGCGGCCAATGCGGCTTTCGCGAGGGAAAGCGCAGCGACGGGCGCTTCAATCGTTACCTCACGTCCGCCAAATTGTTCCTGCACCCGGAAATCGCCAGCTTCAGGGATTTTCAGGATCGCGTGGCCAAATTTTCCTGCAAAATAAAAGAGCGAAAACTCGCCCTCGCGCGCGATTATTGGCATGAGCGGCTGGATCAGCATTTCACGCTCAAGCACATCAAAGGGAATCGCGTCACTTGAGCCAAGCCGGTATGTGCCGTCAGCCCCGCCTGAAATCGTTGGCTTTATCACGAGCGTATCGACACCAAACGCACTCCGCGCAGTATCCACATCACCCCGTGTCAAAGCATGGGAAAGGCGGCTTGGCACAATCGCAACGCCCGCCTCTTCAAGGTCAAACAGATAATCCTTGTTGGTGTTCCACCGCAGCGTCGCGATTGGATTGGCGAACCTCAAACTCGCTGCCTCCCAAACGTCAAGCAAGTGGAACCAGTGGACGGGGTCACGCTGATATCCCCACGCCATCAGCGGCAAAATCAGGTCAAAGCCCGAAAGATCGCCCGCATCATTCCACGTCACAAGCTCTGCAACGCCCTTAAATAGCGCGCGATATTGCTCCGCAACAGGTTGCCAATGCTCTTCGTAACCCGGATCTGGGGTGAGAATGCACAGTCTATCCATTGATTTTTGCCTTTGCGGTGCCAAGTAAGCGGCCATAAGCCCAGCCAATCCCGATCAGTGCGCCGCCAAGACCAAGGAATGAGAAGACGCGCAGCAAGCCTTTGAGTGCGCTTGCGTCAATCAGGAATACCTTGAGCGTCACCAGTGTCAGCAAGGCGAGCCCTGCAATCCGCAGCCAGCTCGCCTGACGCCGAAGCCCCTGCCACAGCCAGACCAGCGCAAGCCCAAGCAAGGCGGCTGAATAGGCATAGTTTTCCTCGCGCGGCAGTTCAGCTGCATCAAGCAGCGCCCCCTGAAATATCTGGCGGACGGCGGCGATCACCATGATCAGGCCAACGCCGAGTGTGCCGTAATTTATCACCCGCGCAAACTGTGCAACCGCCTCTCGCCGCGCGAAATACCATAGCCAGCCAGCAGTCAGGCCGAGGTGAACCACCGCAAAATTAAGGATCGGAAGGCTCCCGACATTCTGTGTGACCAACAGCGGATTGAGCAGCAGCAGATCAAACCAGACAAAGCGGAACAGCCCAAGGCACAGCGGCACGAGCGCATAACGCTGCCAAAGCGCGCCCCGTGCAAACATCAACGCCGCCGCACCGAACAGCAATTGTGTGATCAGCGCGCGTTCGGCAAAACCAAGCGCAATGAAGCGGTCTGCCTCGGCAATCGCCAGCGGTTGTTTGGCAAATGTGTAAAGCGCCGCCGCCGCGAGCGCCGCAGCCCCACCGACTGCCAACCGCTGCGCCAACGCCGTGAGCGGGTAACGCGACTGCCAAAGGCCAGTAACAAGCAATAATGCTGGCAGCGCAAGACCAATCGCCGCGTCTGTCAGGAATGGCAGAAACCCAAAATGAAGCGTCTCGCCAAACAGGGCTTGCGCAAAAATCAGCATGAACGGCAGCAGTGGCTTCAGCGCGGCCAAAGCCCCCGTCACGAGGACAACTTCAACCCCCAAACGCGGCAGGGGAAGCGAAATGCGCGAGGCCAACAGGATCGCCGCGATACCAGCCAGCACCGGCAAATGCCAAAGTTCGGGCACAAGCGCGAGCGGCAGCGCAAGGCCAAACGCAAGCGCCATATAGCGAAGCGACTGATCGCTGTATTTTCGGCCAGCGTGGAGCCACGCCATTACGCCAAGCAACAGTCCCGGGCCGATAATTTGCGTCGCTATCGGGCCGAATGCCGGAACCCCGCCACCGCCAAACACGGCTTGGCCAAGTTCAGGATAGCGCACCAGCCCTACAACCCAGTAAAGCCCGGCAAGCGCAACGCCGCCAAGGCTTGCCTCGATAATCGCCCGGTCGCCCGAGCGCTTACCCCACGCCGCGAGCGCGACGGCAAGCGCGAGCGTTGCGACGGTCGCAAGGTCAACATCAAGCGTATGCGTTGCCGCGCCAAACCCGAGCATGGCGGCCAACACTGCCCCTCCGAAATGAGCGATATCAGGGGGCAACGTTGCTCTTGCTGCACTGCGCGCGCGCCAGCTTAGCAGCATCAGTGGCACCGCACTGATCAGCATTGCTGCACCCCAGCCAAAATCACTCAGCAATGCTTGACCACTGATCCGTGCCGCAAACAGCGGCGCTATGCTACCACCAAGCGCGAGTATCGCCCACCACGGCTTGCCCGCGTTGCTGCGCGCCAGCATATGGCTCGGCACCGCAAACAGCAATGTCGCGCCAACCGTGACCCACGGCGCATGGGGGCTGCCCGCATCATACGCCGCGAATAGCAACACGGTAACGAGCGCAAGCGCGGCAAGCGGCGCAGGTGCCAGTCGCACGTCACGCCACGCCAGAAACAGGCTTGCCGCCGAAAGCAGCGCATACATCAACCAAGCACTCAGCCCGAATTGAAAAAGCGGCGCGAACAGCGCAAGCTGAACAAAGCCGGCAACCATCGGGATCAAGCGAATGCGCTGATCACCCCCGCCGCTGCGCGGGACAACCAGAGTTGCGCCAAGCGCGACGACCACGATGAAGAACCCAAGCGCTGGATTGGCCTCGGCAAACCCGCCAAACATCAGGCCAAGCGACCAAATCGCGCTGCCCCCAGTTGCTGCGAGGGCAAGCCACAGCCAGCCGCGATGCACCGCAAGCGCAAACAGGCCCGCCATCAACAGCCCAAGATAAATCAGAACTGGCGTCACATTTTCATTTGCCGTCCCCGCAACATAGGGTGCGGCGAAACCACCGATCAGCCCCATGATCGCGGTCGGCGGCCCGTGTCGCAACGAAAGCCCAAGCGCAACCGCCGTTACCATGACCATTAGAGCAAATGCGGCGATAGGCCCGATCAGTCCGTATAGCTCACTCGCCATATAAAGCGTGCCGTAAAGGCTTGCGATGCCAGCACCTGCCAACGACTGGCCAACGCGTTCGTCACTCGCAAATTTTGGAATGCGCCGCGCGGCTTCACTTGCGCCCAGCAGCGCAGTGCCAAGGAGGGCGGCAAGCACGCAGCGCACTCCAGGGCCGAGCAACCCCATCTCTATCGAATATCGCACAAGGAAAAAGCCAGCAAGAATGAGCGCAATCCCACCAATCCAGATTGGCAGTTTGCCGCCAACAACGGCTTCAAACCGCTGGCCAGCGGTGAGCCGCGCAATTTCGGGTTCGGGTTCGTAGACCGGGTCTGGCAACGGCTCGGATACTGCTGGAGCCTTCTGCCACGGTGACACTGGCGCAGCGCTTGTGACCACCCGCGCAGGCGTGTTTATGGGCGGGGTTACGATAACTTCGGGAATGACTTCGGGTGCCTCAGGGGCATCGGGTGGTATATCTGCTGCCGCCACAGCCGGGCGCGCGTCCGCCGCGTTCTCGATCCGGTCAAGCCGCCTGATCAGCGTTTCAACCAGCCGTTCAAGCGTGACAATCCGCGATGACCGATTGGCCAGCGCGACGATCACCCCGACCAGCATGAGAAATAAAATGACCGTCATGAACGCCCCTGAACTTGGCCAGCATAGGTGACATGTATGAAGCGCGTGTCAACTGCCAGCCGCAAAAATGCAGTTGCAGATTGCAACCGAATGTGACATTTAACCGTGCAATTTCCCGCTTTAGGAGTCCTCCCCCATGATGCTATTTGGTGCCCCCGTTTCGCCGTTCGTCCGCAAGGTTATGGCCTATGCCGTTGAGAAAGGCATAGATCTCCCGCTAACGCCGACTGGGCTTGGCGATACAAATCCTGATTTTCTTGCGGCCAGCCCGTTTAAGAAAATGCCCGCGTTTAGCGATGGTGATTTCAAGATTTCGGATTCGACCGCGATTGTGACTTATCTTGAGGTCAAGCATCCCGAACCTGCAATGATCCCCGCTGATCCTGAAGGCCGCGCGCGGGTGGTCTGGTTCGATGAGTTTGCCGATACGATCCTGACGGGTGCAGCCGGGCCAATCTTTTTCAATCGCATCGTGATGCCCAAATTCATGGGGCAGGAGGGTGATCTTGCTGCCGCTGCTAAGGCTGAAACCGAGGCGCTCCCGCCTGTCATGGACTATCTTGAGGGCGTAATCCCGGCCTCGGGCTTCCTCGTTGGCGACACGTTGAGCCTTGCCGACATCGCAGTGGCCAGCCCGTTTGTAAATGCTGAACATGGCGGCGTTAAACCCGATGCGGCCAAATATCCCAAACTCTCTGCTTGGATCGCTGCGATGCATGCGCGCCCAAGTTTTGCGCCGTGGATCGTTCGTGAGCGCAAGATGCTTGGGCTTGGTTAGCCCTAACCCGGATCAAACGCTTCGATAATCGGACACGCGCCGCCTTTGCCGGAGGCACAAGTTGCGCGGAGCCGTTCAAGCGCAGTACGTGAGGCTTCGAGTTCGTGGATTTTGATATCAAGTGCGGCGATCCGCTCGGCCGCCATTGCGTGGATGCGCGTGCGATCTTCCGTTCGGTCAAGTGCGAGCAGTTCAGTAATTTCTTCAAGCGTGAAGCCAGCGCCCTGCGCGCGCCTTATGAAGCTTAGCCTGCGGAGATCATCGGGGCCATAGTGCCGCACCGCGCCGATCGCTTGGGGCACCTCAAGCAAGCCACGCCTTTGATAGTAGCGCACCGTCTCAACCCCGACGCCAACCGCCTTGGCTAGCCCTGCAATCGTCACATTGTTTTTCATGCTTGACTCCGTACTATGGTACGGCTGCTATAGCGTGATTCGCCAGTTGGCACCACAGGAGAAAACCAATGTCGAATCCAGTAAAAGCCAAGTCAGCACCAGCGCCTGTAGCGGCTGTATCAACGCCAAAGCGGGGCACGTGTCGCTGCAATCCATGCACCTGCGTGAATTGCCAGTGCTGACACTCATGCGCTGAAAAAACGGTGGGGACGGCTTGAGGCCATCCCCACCGCCAGTGTTACAGCGACGTCGATGGGACGGCGGCGCTGCCTTTGGCTCTCTGCGCGGGGGAAACCACGCGTTCGAACGTTTCACTATATTTGGGGTGTTCGGTGCCCATCATCTTGTCCCAAAAGCGGAAGTAAAATCCGTAATTATGGTTGAAGCTGCCCGAATGGTGCATGTCATGATGCGTCGTCGTGCTGATCCACGCAGTCAGCGGGGTTTTAAGCCACCAGCGCGGGTGAAGCTCAACGCCTGCATGGCCCATGACATTGCGGATGATTTGCAGATTGAGGAAGGTGAACATCACCCACGGCGGGGTCGGCACGAAAAACTGCCAGATCGGCACGAAGATCGCCATCACAAACGCCTCTGGCATCGCAAACGCATAAGCAGTGAACGGCGTCGGCGTCACAGTCTTGTGGTGGAAACGGTGGAATGTTTTGAACAGGCGCGGATGATGCATCGTCCGGTGCGCCCAATAGAAATACGCATCATGCGCGATGACCATCGCAATCAGCAGGCCAATACCGGGGAGCCAGCCCATATCGCGGTTAAACGGCTGAAGAATTTCAGTTTTCCGTCCCCAAATGACGAGAACGGTGATCAGCACATAAACAAGACAGGTTTGAAATGAGGCGACCAGTTCGCGCTGGATATCTGCGCGGGTTGCCTCTCGCGTCTGAATTTTGCGGCTAGCCAACTGTGTACGCCGCATCATCCATACAATCCCCGCAAACAGGCTTGCCGCGATGATGTAGCGGCCAAAATCAAAGGTGAATGCTTTCATCCCATGATCGCGCAGGATTTCCAATGGCAGAAGAAGATCATTCATAAAGTCAGTTCCGTATCGAATATGTGTGGCCTATTTGGCGCATTTGCATCAAACACAATCCTTCACGTTCAATTTCGGCTAGCCGATTTCGGAATCAACCAGTCGGAGCCGCGCGATAGGCACTTGGTGTACAGCCTTCAGCTTCACGGAAGGCGCGGTTAAAGGGGCCGAGCGAACCAAAACCAGCGTCAAGCGCAATGGTGAGGATTGGCACCTCCCTCTGGCTCGAATCAGTGAGCGCCGCCTTCACTTCGGCAAGACGGTAACCGTTGAGGAAGGTCGCAAAGTTCCGGTGGCCAAGCTGGCCATTGATTAGGCGGCGCAGGCGATATTCCTGCTCGCCGAGTTGAGCGGCAAGTGCAGAAATTGTGAGGGTTTCATCACGGTGCGGCTTTTGATGCTCCATAAAGGCGAGCAGCCGATTGGCGAGCGGATCATCAAGCGGCATCGGTTCTTCGCGTCGTGGTTCAGCAATGGGTGAAGCGAATAAATCGGGATAACGAATCCCGAACATCGTCGCGCACAGCCCTCCTGTGAGCAGCGGGATACCAAGATTGATGACCCAGAAAATCATATTCGGATCAGGATCAAGATTGGCAATAAATCCTGCCCCAACGACAAGCAGAACATAGCCCCCAACTGCGGCAACAAAACGCGTGCGCAGCCTCCGCCGCCCTTCAACAAGATCGTCCGCGCGCCCGCGCCACGCCACCCACAGCCCAGCAATAGCAAAGCTTGCCCAAAACAAACGTACCAGCATATCAATCGCAAAGTAGCGATTACGCCCACTGCCAAATGTCAAAAGCGCATAGCCTTCAAGCACCACGCACGCCGCGATCAAAAGCCAGCTTCGCCAGCCAATTCTGTCTTCATCATTAAACCAGGCACGGGCAAACAACCAGAAAAGTCCTGGCGCTGCGGCTTGCCCGACTTTGAGGAGAAACAAACCAAGCCCCGCCTGTGGCCCCCAAGGCGCTGTATCCGCCAAAACATGGCAGCAGAGCGCAGCTATCATCAACAGTGCCACCCGCGCGACAAGCTCAGAGCGGTGATCACGGTATAGAAGCGCGCTCCACAGCAGCAGCAAAGCCAGCGAGCCACCGCGCGCCATCATATCAAGATCGGCAAAATCAAGCATCGTTACGCTGAGTGCCAGAGCGATGTCTCGGCGGCAAGCCTAGCCCACGCTCTCAGGTCTGCGCTGGCATCAATGCCTCATCAATCGCCTTGCCGCGCAGATAGGCGGGGCGTTCACAAATGCCAGCCCAATAGGCCTCAAACGCTGGCCGTTTTTCAATACTGCCAAACGCCAGCCCCCAGCCGATTTGTGATCCAACATAAACATCAGCAGCGCTGAACCGATCCCCCGCAATGTAACGCTTGCCAGCCACTGCGGCCTCAAGCCCGTCCATAGCATCACCAAAATCGCCGTAGCCCGCCATCATTTTCTTGTCTGCCGGCACAACAAAGCCAAGCGCCGCGTTAGTGACCGCTTGTTCAAGTGGCCCTGCGCCGAAAAACATCCAGCGATAATAATCGGCGCGGTGCGCGGCATCGGGCGCAAGTCCTGCCTCAGGAAACGCATCGGCGAGATAGGCACAGATCGCGGCGCATTCGGTAATGACCCTGTCGCCGTGCTTGATCGCGGGCACCTTTCCCATCGGATTGATCGTTAGATATTCGGGCGCCTTCATCGTCGTGCCGTAATCAAGCAACACTTGCTCATAAGGCACGCCCACCTCTTCAAGCATCCAACGCGCGATTTGCCCGCGTGACATCGGGTTGGTGTATAATGTGATCGTCTCGGCCATCGGGGCATCCTTTTTGAAGTCTGGTTGCATCATGGTATAGGGGTTGCGAAATCGATTTGGGAGTCACCTGTTATGCCGACACGCCTTGATGAAACCGAAAATTGGGTGCGCTCAACGCAGCTTGATCGGCGCGCGGCGATGATCGGATCGGCCGCAATTGTCGGCTATGCGCTCGCTGCCCAGCCCGTCAGTGCCGCTGCGATTACGACTGATACGAATAGCCTTGAGGCCGGGATGGTCAGTTTCAAAACGGGCGACATCATGATGGGGGCGTACCGCGCGAAGCCAAAGGGCAAGCCGAACGCGCCCGTGATCATCGTTGTTCAGGAAATTTTCGGGGTTCACGAATGGATTCGCGATATCGTCCGCCGTCTGGCCAAGGCAGGCTATTACGCGATTGCGCCTGATCTCTATCAGCGGCAGGGCGACGCCACAAAGGTTACTGATTTCAAACTGCTGATTGGCACTATCGTTTCCAAAGTGCCTGATGCGCAAGTGATGGGCGATCTTGACGCGCTCACTGGCTTTGTCGGCAGTGACGGCGGCAATGCCAAGAAAATCGGCATCACTGGCTTTTGCTGGGGTGGGCGGATCACTTGGCTTTATGCCGCGCACAATCCCAAGGTGAAGGCGGGGGTCGCTTGGTACGGCCGCGTAATCGGCAAGCCCGCCGAGCTTCAGCCAAAGAACCCGATTGATAAGATCAACAGCTTGATCGTCCCCGTTCTCGGCCTCTACGGCGCGCTTGATAAAGGCATTCCCGTTGCCGACGTCGATACGATGAATGCAGCGCTCAAAGGCGCAAACAAACGATCACAGATCAAACTGTTTGCAGGCGCTGACCACGGTTTTCTCGCCGATTACCGGCCAAGCTATAACGCCGAGGCCGCAAAACAAGGCTGGGTCGACGCGCTGGCGTGGTTCAAACGTTATCTGGGGTGAGGTGGCCCCGAAACCAGTCAGCAAGTTCGGGCTCTGACAGATCACCTGCGGCGAGAGCGAGGAACGCGACGACCAATTCGGCATCGGTCGCGCCCAGCACATAGCCATTGAGTGCGAGAAAGGTTTCGCTTACCACAACCGCTGTGCGCTTGTTGCCGTCAACAAAGGGATGATTGCGCGCGATGCCAAAGGCATAGGCTGCTGCAAGCGCGGCGGCATCAGGTGATCCGTAAGCCAGCAGATTTTGCGGACGCGCCATTGCACTGTCGAGTAGGCGCTCATCACGAACGCCCTCACCGCCGCCATGTTCGGACAATTGCTCAAGATGCGCGGCCAATGCCACGTCAAGCGCAACCCAGATCCAAGACTTTTGCATTAGTCGCTACTTGGCAAGCTCTTGAAGCGCGCGCTTGCGCCGGGCCATCACGTCACGCGCGACCGCCATCTGCGAATCAAAATCTGCCTCCGCCGCCGAAAGCTCAATCCCGCGCGGCGTTCTTGATACACTCACGGTTTCACCAATTTCGGTTTCAAGATGCGCAAGCAATTCCTTCGGCAGGATTATCCCGGCTGAATTGCCGATTTTGGTGATTTTAAGCTGCATGTTCATACGGACGTTATAACAGGAACGCCCGTGATTGCAAGCGCATCGCCTCAGCGGCGCGCGCGGCGGCGTCCGTAGGTTTGGCGCGAGAATGAGAATGCAGCGGTTGCGTCATCACCAAGCGGGGTCACGACGGTGCCGAATATTTCGGAATAGCCCCGTGTGCCAATGCCGAAACCGACTTCGCCGTGGATTTCGCGTGGCGGTTTGAGGGTGTCAGTGTCAACAAGGACAGTCGATGCACTTCCGCGGGCAATCTTGGCATCCTCAATCGCGGCAATCTGCGCCGGGGTCAGGCGGATGACCGTTTCTGTAGGCGCATCAGGTGCCGCATACGCTGTGGATGTGCCGAGCAACAATAGTGCTGTGAGGGCGAAACGGATCATTAGCGCAGCCTATGCCCCGCTTCCTTTCGCTTGGGTGAACAGAGGTAATCTTGACGCATTTTGATCTGTCCGTTAATATGTACATATGATCCATGTGAATTTCACTGAACTGCGTAATAAACTTGCCCATTGGTATGACCGGGCGAACAATGATCGCGCACCGATCCTCGTAACGCGGCAAGGGCATGAACCAGTCGTGCTGATCGCGCAGAGCGAATATGATTCGATGGTTGAAACGCTTTATCTCAAATCAAGCCCAGCCAATGCGGCACGGCTTGATGCGTCGATTGCTGAACTCAACGCTGGCAAGGGCATTGAACGTGACCTGATCAATTTGTGAAGAT
>JAYUIX010000167.1:0-17309 GCA_043765635.1 Sphingomonadales bacterium | reverse complement strand
TTGACGAAGTCGGTGCCTTGATAGAGCGCAAGGTTAGTGCCGGTGATGATGCCGCTTGCGCTGACATCGCCGTTGTCGGCTTGGAGGACGACATCGTTAAGCCCAGTGATGGTGCCTGCGTTGATGATGTCGCGGGTATCGCTTTTGAGCGCGATTGCGCCGGTTGAATAAAGCGTACCGCCAGCACTGATGAGACCGCCTGCGCGGAGGTCGATATTGGCTGATGCGCCTGCGTCGCGGGCAAAGCCGATGCTGGCTGCGTTACCGAGTGTCTCGATGACGCTGTCGCTGGCGAGGCTGATGTTCTGGGCCGCGTTGAACGCGATCCGCCTGCCGGACTGGAGGAGACCGCCGTGGACGATGAAATCACCGCTAAGCGACACGAGGTCGCCAGCGCCAATGGTGCCGCGTGCGATGATGTCGGAGGCGGTAAGGCTGACGCTGCTGTCTGACAGGATGAGGCTGCCAGCGGCGAGCGCGACCGTGCGCGCGGCGGTAAGGCTGAGCGCGCCAGTGCTAGTGAGAACACCTGTGCCAAGGAGGTTCAAATCGGCGCCGGTGCCAAGGTCGCCGCGTGTGGTGAGGGTAAGGCTGCTGCTGCGCGTTGCGGTGCCAGCAGCGATAGTGCCAGCGACGTTTGCGAAGGCTGAATTGCTGCTGATGTTGCCGTCGGCAGCGATCAGACCGTCCTCGCCAACGAAGAGGCCACCAGCGAGGCTGAGGCCGATATTACGGCCAGCCGCGAGCTTACCGTCGACTATGAGCGAGAGCAGGCTTGGGTCATAGACGCTGGTTGCGAAGCTGAAATCGCGGCCAGCATAAGCAAGGCCGCGCGCGCCGATGGCGAGCGTACCGCCGCTGATAGTGATGTCATTGCCAGCCACGAGGGTGCCATCAAGGCTAAGCCCAGTGTTGCCGACATTAGTGAGGCCGATGTTGCGGCCTGCTTCGATGCGGCCTGCGATGGTGGCGATGCCAGTGAAACGTGCGGTCACGTCGCCGGTGGTTGCTGAGATCAGGCCAGCAACGCTCAAAGCGCCAACGGTGCCAAGCGTGACATTATTGCCAGCGATGAGCGCGCCGCGATCAGTGATGGTGAGGCTTGCGGTGCTGGGTGCGCTAAAGGCGATGTTGCCAGTGCGGGCTGAAACGAGGCCATCGAGGCTTGCGCTGGTGGTGGCGCTGAGCGTGATGTCATTTGCCGAAACGATGTCGCCGACTGTGGTGAGGCTGTTGCCGGTGAGGCTGACGCCGCTTGCGTCGATGCTGCCGGGGCGTTCGACGATGAGCGCGCCGCCTGCGATGAGCGATGCTGCGCTATTGGTGAGGAGTGCGCCTGCGAGGGTTAGGTCGTTTTGGGCGGTCAGCGTGATCGCGCCTGGGCTGATGAGCGCGCCTGACAGGCTGGCTGATTGGCTGTTGGCGGTGAGGCTGGTTTGCGCAAAGAGCGCCGAGGCCGCCGAGGTTGTGAGTGCGCCACTGTTGGCGGTTAGGGTGATGGCGTTGCCGCTGTTGATGGTGCCGCTAATGTCGAGCGCGCCTGCGGTTGCGGTGACGGTGGTCGCGCCGTTTGCGGTGACGTCACCGCCAAGTGAAACCGTGCCGCCGCTGATGGTAGCGCTGGTGGCGGCGTCGACAAAGCCGCCGATATTGGCGAGGCCGCCCGTGGTGAGCGCGACGCTGCCGGTGTTGCTGGTGAATGCGCCGCTGTTGGTGAGCGCGCCGGTTGCACTGAGGGCGACATTGCCATTTGCGTAGACATCGCCTGCGTTGGTGATGGCGGTGCCGCTAAGCGTTAGGCTGTCACGCGCTTCAAGTACTGCGTCTGCGCCAATGCTCGTCGTGTCTGATGTGATGCTAAGTGCGCCGCGACTTTCGATGAAGCCAAAGCCGGTCAGATCAAGCGAGGTGCTACGGATGCTTGCGTCACCAAGCGCGCTGATCCCGCCGCTGTTGGTGAGTGCGTTTGCAGCGAGGTCAAGGCGGCCAGCGCCAGTGACGGCGATGTCGCCGCGATTATCGAGGCTGCCTGCGATCGTTGCGCTGAGGCGGTTGTTGGCGTCGAGCAAGCCAGTGCTACCGACCCGGAACGACAGTGCGGTCAAATCAAGCGTGTCGAGGCTGCGCAGGGTGCCGTCGATTTGGGCGGTGCCAAGGCTTAAATTGAGCGCGCCGTTTGACTGGAGCAAGCCGCCGTCCGCGACGGTGAGGTTACCGCGCGCGATGCTGAGCGGCGCGTTGCTGCCGGTGCTGCCGGTGATGAGTATGTCGTCGGCGTTAAGGCTGAGCGAAGTGGCTGAATAAACGTCGCCGCCAAGCGCGAGCCGCGCGGCGCTGAGCTGGGTTGCGCCGCTTGCTGAAAACAGCGTGCCGCTGGTGCTGATGAGGCTTGCGGCAGTGGCGGTGAGGCTTGTCTCTGCCGCGATGCTGGCGCTATTGGTGATGCTGCCAGCGCGCGCGTTGAGTGTAACCGCGCTGCCGCTGGCGATGTCGCTAGCGACGTTAATGTCGCCGCTGCTGCTGGTGAGCGCGACGCTGCCTGCGCTGCCGGTCTCGATCAGGCCATCCGCAGTGAGGCTGCCGCTGGTTGCGGTAACCGCGATGTTGCCGTCAGCGCCGAGCGCGCCTGTCGTGACGCTGCTGCCGCCAAGCGTGATGCTTTGCCCTGCGACAAAGCGCGTGGCGTTGCTGAGCGCGCCGCTTGCTGAGACATTAATGCTGGCAAGGCTTTGGATGCGGTCGGTTGTTGCGCCTGCAAAGCCGATAGTGCCGCCGCTGCTGATGACTGAAATCCCAGCATTGCCGGTGATGCTGCCACCAACCAAGATGTTGCGGTCTGAGGTCAGCGCTGCAAGGCCGGTGGCGTCGAGGCGGATGCCACTACGGAGCGTCAAATCGCCGCCACGCGCCGAGAGCGTGACGTTGGTGGCTTGGAGCGAGGCACCAAGATCAAGCGCGCCAGCGGTTGCGGTGAGGCTGATGCTGTCGGTTGAAGCGAGGCGGCCAGCAAGGCTGATGCTATCGGCGGTGAGCGCGAAGGCTTGGCCGCTTTCGAGGCTGCCTATGCTGCTAAACGCAGCGGTGTTGAAATTAAGCGCGTCAGCACTTGAGATCAGGCCAGCATTGGTAAGCGCTGTGGTTGCGCTGATGCCAATCGCGCCGGTGGCGAGCAGCTTGCCTGAACCGGTGTTGGTGAGGCTGCCTATGACGCTGAGGTCAAGCGCTGTCCCTGAGACGAGCGTGCCAGTGACGGTCGTATCGCCGCTTGAGGTCAGCGCGACGCCGGTTGCGCCTGAAATTGTTCCGCCAAGTGTCGCTGCGCCGCTGCGGTTGGTGAGCGCGACACCCGCGTCCGAAGCAAGGATGGCGCTCGTCGTCAAACTGCGTCCAGCAAGTATGAGGGTGCCACCGGCATCGATGCGCGCGGCGCTGATGAGGGTGCCACCAGCGTCAAGGTTGACGCTGCCATCGGCGGCGATGCGCGCGGCTTGGGTCAGCGCGGTCGCAGCGCTGAGCGTGACTGAACCGTTCGTCCCTTGCGCGCTGAGTGCGCCGGCAAGATCAAGCGCGCCGCTGCTGGTGAGCGCGAGGCCAGCGCCTGACCGCAGATCAGCGTTCGCGGTCGTGGTGATGTTGGTGCCGCGCGCGTCGATGCCGCCAGTGCCAATTAGGGCTGCGTCAAGCGTGAGCGCACTGCCGGTCAGCCGGACTAGGCCGCCGCTATCGGTGAGGCCGGTGAGACCAAGTGCACCGCTTGCGGTCAAGCTAAGCGCGCCGCTGGTGGTGAGCGTCCCGCTTGAGAGGAGGTCAGCAGCGCTTGTGATAAGCAGGCTTGCTGCGTCGATCTGTGCAGCGCTGGTGAGGCTCGCAAGGCTAAGGGTAACGGCGCTGTTTGAAGTGAGGCGGCTGCCAGTCGCAAAGCTAGCGTTGCCGCTGGTCAAGCCAAGGCTACCGCGCGCGCTATAATCGCCAGTCAGGCTAAGCGCGCCGCTGGTGGTGGCGGTGAGGCTACCGTCGGTTTGCAGGATCCCGCCAAGGCTAAGCGCGCCGCCGCTAAGGGTTACATCGCCAACCGATTGGAGGCTACGGCTCAGGCTAAGCGTACCGCCCGCATCAAGCCGCGTGGTGCCAGCGCTAAACAGCAGGCCGTTTGCGACAAGGCTCGTGCCGCTGACGAGCGCAAGGCTAGTATCGCTAACGAGCGACGCGGTTGCGTCAAGCTGCGTGGCGGTGGTGCTGGTGAGGCTAAGCGCGCCGCTGCTCGCAAGGCTGCCGCGCGCGGTGAGGCGATTGGCGCTGACATCAAGCGTGGTGGCAGCGCTTAGCGTCCCGGCGAGGTCGGCGGTGCCGCGCGCGGTAAGGAGCAGACTGGTTCCAGCGCGCAGCGCGCCGCTTGCGTTGGTGAGGTCGCCCGAGCTAAGCACAAGCGCGCCGTCGGTGATGATGTCGCCGCTGTTGGTGAGGCTGTCGGTGAGGGTTGCGCTGATGCGGTTTGCCGCCGAAATCGCGCCGCTGTTGACAAGGCTTGCGCCGCTAAGGGCGATGCGGTCGTCCGACGAGAGCACAGCGCGCGCGCCAATTTGAACGCCGCGCGTTGCGGTAAGGCCAATGCTGCTGCGACCAATGGTGAGCGCGTCGAGGCGAATATCGCGCGCGCTAAGCGCAAGCGCGCCGTCGGTGATCGCGCTGCTAAGCAGCGCCACGTCGCGCGCCGATACAAGGCTTAGGCCAGTGGCTGAGGCAAGCGCGCCGCCAAGGATGATGTCGCCTGCGGTGCTGCGCAAGCGGGTTTGGCCGTCGCCGGTGAGTGCGCCGTCAAGCGCGATTGACGCGGCGGTTGCGTCAAGCGTAGTGCCAGCGCTGGTGCTGCCACTACCGCTGAGCGCGCCGGTTGCGCTGAGCGTGAGGGCGGCGTCGGCGCGCAGCCGCGCCGATTGGTCAAGGCTGGTTGCGGCGGTTATACGCGCGCTGGTGCTAGCGTCGATTTGGCCAGCAAGTGCTAGCGCGCCGCTGCGGCTAGTGAGGCTCAGCGCCCCGCCCGAAACGATGCTGCTGCGATCAAGCGTAAGCGCGCCGCCGATCAGGTCAAGCGCGCCGCCCGAAAGCACACGGCCGCTGTTGGTGAGTGTGGTTGCGGCGTCGAGCGCGACCGCACCAAGTGCTGACACTAGCCCTGCGTTGGTGAGTGCGCCCCGGCTGGTCAGGCGAGTCGCTTGGTCGCTGCGCGCGCTGCCAGTGACATTAATGTCATTTGCGGTGACGCTTAAGCCGTCAACCCCTGAAACAGCGCCGCCAATGACAAGGCCGCCGCTTGCGGCAAGGCTTGCGCCAGCGTTGCTGGCAAGGCTGCCATCAACGCGGATGCTCGTGCCAGTGAGGCTTGCCACGCCAGCGCTTTTGGCGCTGCCGTCAAGCGCGAGCGCGCCGCCTGCGTTTAGGCTAAGCGTCTCGCCAGCTTCAAGCGCGCCGCCAAGCGTCGCGTTGCCGCTCGCACTCACGCCAAGCGCGCCGTCGCTTGCAAGCCGTGCACTGGCCTGCGTCGTCAGTGTGGTTGCGGTGACGCTAAGGTCGCCGCCAGCGCTAAGCTGGCCAGCAACGCGCAGTGCGGCTGCGGTCACACCCAAGTCGGTCTTAGCAGCAAGGCTAGCGCTCAGGCTAGTATCGCCGCCGGTCAGGCCAATGGCCCCAAGCGTTTTGAGTGTGCCGCCAACGTCAAGCGCGCCGCGCGTAGCAAGGCTAATCCCGCCAACGCCCGCACTAATCGCGCCGCTGCTGGCAAGGCTGCTCGCAGCGTCGAGCGCAACGCGTGCGGCGTTAAAGGTTGCAGCCGAGGTGAGCGTCGCAGCATTTGCGGTGATGTTGCCATCGCTGATCAGGCTTGCGCTGTCGGTGAGGCGGGCTGCGCCGCGCGCGGTGAGATTAATCGCGCGGGTTGCATCAAGCGCGCCCGAGAGGCTCAAATCGCTTGCGGTGAGCGCAAGGGTGCCGCCGCTGCTTAAGCTCCCGCTGAGCGTGGCCGCAGCACTGGTTGCGCTGATGTCGCCTTTGGCAAGGACATCGCCGCTAACGCCAAGCGCGCCGCCTGCGGTGAGCGCGACCGCGCCGCCACTTTGGACGTCGCCGCCCAAATTAAGCGTGGTGCCAGCATCAAGGCGCAAATCGCCAAGTGCAAGCAAATTGCCATCAAGGCTGAGCGCTTGGGCGGCATCAAGGCTAAGTGCGCCGCCGCTTTGGAGGTCGCTGGTGGCGCTGGTGGTGAGGCTGCGCGCGGTTGCGCTGACGCTGGTTTTGCCAACCGTAAGGCCGCCAAGCACAACGTCACCGCCGTCAAGGCTGAGCGCGCCGTCGGCGCTGATGACCGCGTTGCTGGTAAGCGTGTCGCTTGCCGCGAGCGCGATGCCCGCCTGGCCAAGCAGGCTTGCGCCATTTGTGAGGGCGAGGCTGCGCCCATCAAGCGCAATCGCGCCGCGCGCCGAGACGCTGCCGGTCAGGCTGAGATTTTGCGTTGCGCTTGCGGTTAAGCGATCGGCACTGGCGAGTGTTCCGCCAAGGCTTAAGTCAGTCGCGCTAAGCCCAAGTGCGCCGCCGCTATCGATCCGCGCTGTGGTCGCAAGGCTGCCGCGCGCACTCAAAGTTGAAGTCGTTGCGCTTGAGAGCGCGCCTGCAAGCGCTGCGTTACCGCCGCTGATCAGGCTTAAGCTGCCGCCTGAGGTCAGGTTCGCGAGGCTGCCAACGCGCACATCACCGCGTGTGTTTGCTGCAAGACTGGTCGTGGCTTGAACGCTGCCGCGCACGTCAAGCGTCTGGCTGGTGAGATTAAGGCTATCGCTGCGGAGGCTGCCCGCAAGCAGGGTGTCGCCCGATGACGTGAGGCTAAGCGCGCCCGCTGTGCTGGTGGTTCCAGCAAGGCTTAGGCTGGCCGCGTCAAGTGCAACCGCGCCGTTGCTTGCTAGGCGGCTGCCAGCAAGCGCGGTGAGCGCGCCCGAAGCGCTTGCGTCAAGGCCAGTGATGCCCGTCGCGTCGCCGCTAATGCGGATGCTCGCGCCGGCAAGGCTAAGCGCTGTGTCGGCTTGAACGCTGCCTATGATCTCAAGCGCGGTTGCGGCACTAAGCCGTGCGGCTTGCGCAGCGGCGACTGTGCCTGCAATCTGTAGCGCACCGTCGCGCGCGGTGAGGCTTGCGTTGCGGTTGGTCGCAAGGTTGCCAGCAACGCCCACGCTCGCACCGCTAAGCTGCGCGTCGCCAAGGCTCGCAAGGCTGCCGGTCAAGCTAAGCGCACCTGCGGCGTCAAGCACGGCAGCAGCGTTGCTGCGGACATCGCCTGCGGCGTCAAGCGCGCCGCGACTGGTGAGGCTAAGTGCGCCTGCGCTCTCTAGCGCTGCGCCAGCGGCAAGTATGACGTTACCACCGCTCAAGTTAAGCGCGCGGTTGCTCGCGACGCTGCCAGCAAGGCTGAGGCTTTGCGCCGCACTTAGCTGTGCGTCGCCGCCTGCGGCAATCGCGCTCGTGGCGGTTGTGGTCAGGTTTGCCGCGTCAAGGCTAAGAGCGCCTGCGCTGGTCAGGCTGGCATCAAGATTAAGGTCGCCGCGACTGCGCGCGTTAAGCGCGGCGGCGCTAATGTCGCCGCCAAGCGTGACGTTGCTTGCGGTGAGGCTAAGGGTGCCTGCGCTTGTCACGCGGCCTGTGCTGGTGAGCGCGCCGTTTGCGCTCAGGTCAAGCGCTGCGTCGCTGATGAGTGTTGCCGCGTTTGTGATCGTAGCACCGCTGAGTGCCGCGTTCCCGCGCGCTGAAACTATAGCGTTTGCGCTTGTGGTGAGCGCCTCTGTCGCGTTCAAGTCAAGCGCGCCGCCGCTGGCGATGCTGCCGTCAAGTGCGAGGCTTGCTGCGCTCAAGCGAACCCCAGTGCCGCCGCTGACTGTGCCGTCAAGCTGGGCTGCGCCGCGCACGTCTGTGCTAAGCGTAGCAGCGGCTTCAAGCGCGCCGCTGCTGATCAGAGCGCCGCCAACGCTAAGGTCAAGTGCGGCGTCGCTGATGATCAGCCCAGCGTTAAGCAAGGCGGCGCGCGTGGTGAGGCTAAGCGCGCGGGTGCTTGTGATCAGCCCGCGATTGTCAAGCGCTTCAAGATTGAGCGATAGGCCTGCGCCGCTGCGCAGTGCTGCGCTGCTGGCAAGGCTAAGCCCGCCACTGATGGTGCTTGCAAAGCCTTGGCCAGCAACAACATCGCCGCTCAGGGTAACATCGCTTGCGCTCAGGCTGATCAGCCCGTCGGTGGCGGCGTCGCTAAGGCGAAGGCTGGTTGCCGAGACAAGGCTAATCGCGCTTTTGGCCGACAGCGCTCCGCTCAAATCAATCGCCCCTGAAACCGCGCGGATGGCGATCTGCGCGTCACTCAAGAGCGCGCCGCTGCCAGCGATGCTGCTGCCTGAAAGGTCGATAGTCCCAGCGGCTTCGATCAACCCGTTCTGTAGGAAACTGCCAACGCTGCTTAGCTCTGCACCGCGCCCAAGTCTGATCCTCGCCGCACTCACAAAGCGATCGCCGCTCCGCGCGGTCAACTCACCAACCGAAATGATCGTACCCGCAGTCTCAAGCGCGCTACGCGCGTCAAGCCGCGTCGCAGCGCCGCTTTGGAGGGTGCCCGTCGCGCTAATCGTTCGCGCGGTGGCGCTCACCCCGGCCACGCCCAACGTCGCGCCCGAAAGGGCGATGCTGTCGCCTGCTAAATTAAGCGCGCCGCCGCTCTCGACGCTGCCGCTTTGGACAAGGCTGGTTTTGGCGGCAAGGCCAAGCGCGTCGCGTGTAAATATCGCGCCGCTGCTGGTCAGCGCTTCGCCTGCGCTTAAGCTCGCGCTGCCCGCACTAATCGCACCGGCATTATTGATGTCACCGCTTGCGGCGAGGTTAAGCGCGTCGCCCGCGATCAGTTGGCCTTGTGCGGCGGTGGTGAGCGTGGTGGCGCTGGCGGTAAGGCTGCCACCGGCGGAGACCGTACCATTTGCGGCAAGCGCGCCACGGCTGTTAAGATTAATATCGCCGTCGGCAATGCTGCGCCCGTTAAGCGTTAAGTTACCGGCTGAAACGCCAAGCGCGCCGCCGCTTTGGCTTTGGCCGTCGAGCAAGACGCTGCCCGCCGCGCGCACATCAAGATCACTCCCTGCTGAAATCACCCCGCGCGCAGCGATTGCATCAGCGCTAAGTGCAACCGCGCCGTCGGCAGCGATCACTGACCGAGCGCTTGTGCTAAGCGCGCCGCTGCTTGTAACCGAAACCGCTTCGCCCGAAAGTGTCCCCTCAACCGCTGTATCGGCGGCGCTGAGTGTGACGCTGCCAGCCGCTGCGAGCGTCCCTGTGACGCTCGCCTTACCCTTCGCTGATACGCTGGTGTTGCCATTGGCGTTGACTAGCCCGCCAAGTGCCGCGTCGCCGCCGCTGGTCAGGCTCGCATCGCCGCCTGAAAGAATTTGCCCGCCGTTGGTGAGCGCGCTCGCAGCGCTGAGCGTTGCGCCGCTGCCGCCAATAATCCGGCCTTGATTATCAATCGCTACGCCTTCAAGCGTCGCGACGCCATTGGTCATAAGGTCAGCTTCGGCACTTAGCCCAAGCGCCTCAAGCGCGCGCACGGTCGCGCTGGTCACGCCAATGGCTTGGCCCGACAGCATGACGCTGCGCCCGTTGATCGCGAGGCTGCCATTGGCCACCACGCTGCCGCCAAGGTCAAGCGTATCGCCGCTGAGGCGAAGCCCGCCGGTGGCTTCGATTGCAGCGTCGCTCGTGAGTGCCTTACCAATGCTAATCCGGACATCACGCCCCGAAACCGCGCTGCTGGCATCAAGCCGTGCGTTTGCCGCGCTTAGGTCAAGGCCGTCGCTGGCAATCACGCGGACGCCGCGCGCGTCGATTTGGCCAGCCGCGCGAAGACTTAGGCTGGCGCTGCTATCAAACCGACCGCTGCTCCCAAGCCCAGCATATAGCCCAGCCCCACCAAGCAATATATCGCCGCCGCTGTTCAGCGACACGCCGTTCGCCGCCGCCACGAACTCGCCAGCGAGCACAATGTTCCCGCCTGCATCAATCTTGGTCGCGCCAGCGCCGTAAACGCGTTCGTCAATGTTGACGCTGGCTTTTGAGGCAATGCTAACGTCGCTTGCCGACGCTGCGCTCTTGAGCGTAATCGCGCCGTCCGCACTAATCGCGAGCGGGCCTTCGAGTGCGTTGACGAGGCCTTTAAGATTAATCCCAACCCCAGCGCCCGTCCCAATCAACCGAATCCGGTTGGCGTACATGCCCCCAAGCAAGCTCGAATCAATAGCAAGCCGGTCATTACCAGCAGCGCCTGCACCTGGGCGCGCGGTCGCGGTGCGGCTGGCATAATCAAAATCAGCCGCCCCGCCCGAAATCACAAGGTCACGCGCAAACAAGTTGGCGTTAATCACCGCACTACCAGTCACAATGTCGAAATAATCGACATTGCCAGCAAGCAAGCCTTGCCCCTCAACGCGAACCTCACCGCCCGCAACGCCAAAACCACTAAACGCGCCGTCAGCGCCAAATATGATCTTGCCCGTCGCAAGCGACGCGCGCGATACGTTGATAAACCCACAACCATCGCAAGTAATCCCCGAAGGGTTGGCAATCACCAACGCCGCGCGACTGCCAAAAACCTCCAAAGCCCCGCGCAAATCCGAACGCGTGCCGCCGGTGACTTCGTTCAAGATCAAACTCGCCGCACCGCTGCCCTTTAACCGGCTGTTCGCCAATATCTGGCCCGCAATCTGCGAACGCCCAATCTCAGCACTGTTGTTAAATACCAGCCCCTCTTTGCCAACATTGAGCTTGCTAAACACATTGTAAGACGTCCCGTCCGAACGCGGCGCCGCAATGTTAACAATCGGCGTCCCCGAAGACGTCACATCAATCCGCGTGTCCTTGTTCGCAGACACAACCGGCGGCGCACTCGATACCGGAACCCCCTGACCCCGAGCACCCGTCCAACTCTGCGTCCCCGCCGCCAAGCCAAATATCAACGCAATCGCCGTGCCCGAATTAATACGCTTCATGAGTTTTACCCGCCCTTAATGTAATTATAATATCAACCGCAACGAGGCCGAAACCTCTACATCCCGACGCCGGACGGTGTCGGGGGCAGACAGCGGCGCAGACACTGTGACTTCACCCTGAAAACGTTTGTTGCTTGTGCGCAGGCCAACGCTCGCGCCCTGAAGGACGCCGCGTTCAAAAGCGTCGTCCTTGCGCGGGCGAATGCCGCCTGCATCATAGCCAATGATCGCCGAAAATCCGGTTTGGGTGCCAGCCGTCTTGTCGCCAAAGATGCTGAACAGCGGAAAGCCGATTTGCTGGCGCGTGAAAATGCCGCTGCGCCCGCTAATCCCGTCATCGCGGAAACCGCGCACGGTTGAACTGCCGCCAAGGCTAAAGCGTTCGGCGGGGAATACCGGATCAAGTGCGGCGGCCCCGCGAAGGACGCCGCTGTAACTTACTGGAACCCCAAATGCCTTTAACCGGGTTTGATAGCCAAGGTTAAGTTCAACCTTGCGGAACACAAGCTGCGCGCCGCCGGGGCCAGTATCGACCGCGTTCGCGCCAAAAATATCAAGCCCGCGTGTGAAACCGAAATCAGCCGTGGCAAGCCCGTTGCCAACCCGCCGCTGCGCGCGAAAGTTGATCGCGCCTGAAATCAGCCGGTAACTGCTTGTCCGCAGCTTGATCCCCTGAATGCGGTTGACCGTATCAAGCCCTGAAACGCCAGCCGATAACGAGAGTTTGGTTTTGGCATCGCGGAACAGCAAATGGTCAAGCGTGACCGAGCCATTGGTTGAAACGCCGGTATTGGCAAAGGCCTGATCAACGCCTTGAAGGATCGAATCGAAACTATAGCGTCCGCCCGAAAGCGTGAGCGTGGTATAGCCATAGGGGATTGAGACGAAGGCACCGTAGCCCCGGCTGCCGCGCCCTTGTTTATTCTCAAGATCACGCGAGTAATAAAGTGACCAGAAATCGGCAACCCCGAGCGGGCTATCAACATCAACCGTCGCCGTGCCTTGAATCCGGCCCGTATTGGCCGAGCCATCATTATTGACCGCAAAGTTCGCGCGCAGCGGGGTGTCAACGCGCTTGCGCCGGACGACTAAGGTGCTGCTGCCGGGAAGTTCAGCGGGCGTAATATCAATATCGGGTTCGGCGGCACCAAGCCGGGCAAGCTGATCAACGCCTTGTTCCAAGTCACGCAAGTTAAGCTGACGCCCCTTCGTGCCGGGGAAAGCGACGGCGAGTTCGCGTTTTGAATAGCCGCGCGATTTGCCCGAGGCTTCACTGCTAATTCCGTCAAGCTGGCCCTCAACCACAATGATCTCAAGCACACCGCTTTTCAGGTCTTGCGGGCCAATCACCGCGCGCGAGGTAACATAGCCATCGCCAATATAACGGTTAGTGATTGTTCGAAGTGCTGCGTTAATATCCTTGATCGAGACACAGTCGCCAACCAATTTGGTAAGATCAGCGGCAAAGTCAGCGCGGTCATAGCGCTTCAGCCCCTTAATCTCGACACTGCGGACGGCGGCGCAACCACCGGCCTCTGCGGCAAGCTCTTCAACCGGAGCAACTTGAGTGGCTTGCGGCGCAGCGGTCTGCGATTGGCGAAACGCCTCCGCACGCGCCCGCTGGCGCTCGCGCTCAATCTCCTGCAAGCGCTCAGCATCACGATTAACCTGCGGCGGCGCAACTTGCGCAAACGCCGCAGGAATAAGCGACGGAGCAATCGCGATGCTACAAAATAAGGATGATATATAGCGTCGCCCCGTCACAATGTATTGCCTTTTACTATGCCACTGCGACTTGGCGTTGCTTACGGGACCATCGATTCCGAAACTGTTCAATACACAGAGATTTACTAATATTGGGTAAAGTTTATCAGCATTGGTGCAATTTATATCCGATTAAGATAAGAAATAACAAAAATTCGGACTCTTCACAAAAGGCATGAACATCGTCAGCGCGAAAAATCATTTGTTTCGCTTGTATTTTTGAAGGTTTTTCGCATATCTTCAAACGCATCATCATTTTCTCCAGAAATATCCTTGATCTGTTCGCTTATGAACTGAATGAATCTTGGGGTCTGACTGTGTTTTTCGCCGTCGCCGTGTTCAACGCAAAACATATCGGACATTCGCTTGGTCATATGGCAAAAGACCAAAAAGCCCGGATCAAAGTAGCGCGTGAAATCACCGAACAGTTCAACCGCGACAAAAGAGCGGAAGCGATCAATGCGTAGCGCGTCGATCATCCGCATCCGTGCATCATGATCAAGCGCGCGCTCTTTGGAAAAATATCGCGAGATCAGGCTTGGGCTAACATTTGCAGCATTGGCAATTATGCGCTGGTTAACACCGCGCTCTCGCGCCACCGCTTTGATCAGTTTGATATATTCATCATGATCAGACACCCAGCCACACCTTGTCGGGCGACTGTATTGGTTAAGGAGCCTCATGATGACGCCATACGCATAAATAGTCCCAGACGATTTGGGTGCTGGCCGCACAAAATATCGCCGCCTGTGGTAGGGGCTAACTCGACCACAGGCGGCGCATTGCCAACTGACTTTGCAGCGTGGGGCTGCAGAAGGTCGAGACTGGCAATGCCGCGCGGTGTGCGCCGGTTGTCATTCATGATGACGCGACCCGAAGTTCACCTTGCGGAAGCTGACTGCTGCGCACAGCAGAATGGATTGAAAGCGGATAGATAATCAAGCAAAAATCCGTGGCGGCACCGTTCATATGCCCCCTTGCACTTGCTGGCACAGTACCAGCCAGTGCCGCCACGAATTCCGCAGTGCGTCCGCGATTGCCGAGGTGTAGGCATTTAACGCTGGACACGGTGGATGGCGGGTTGCGGGTCGCAATCGCAACCGATGCCTCCACCTGCGGCAGTGATCCGCCGCAAAGTGCGACGAAATTAGATGTGCGATGAAATTTGCCGGTTCTACAGGACAGAACCGTGCCAAGTCTTGGCGTCTCAAGGTTTGGAAAAATCATCAGCGCCCGCCCAAACGTTGGTGCCAACAGGGCGCAAACGCGTTCAAAGCGCGCGCGGGACGTTGACTATATTTGCGACTACGGATCATTTGCTGATTCCTAAATTCCGTAAATTAGCATAATTCAGGAATTAGTGAATGCAAGCGCTAAATCTCAGATTTGTAAAGTCTCATCGGCTTTAGGATGCACTACGATCTTACCGTGATAGCCATATTTGCCAGTAACATGCTCAATTGCTGAATTAACGCTGACATAGAGCTTGATTCGTCTGACGTTGTAGCGAAATACCGTGTGCGTCATATCAGGCCTCCAACTGACATTGACATTGATTTGCCATTTTCTATCGTCGCGTTGAATGATTTCAACTGCGTCAATGGTGCCGTCTTGCGGGCGCATGGTTGTAAGTTCGCGCTCAAAAATCGACGGATATTTCATTAACTTGCCCCATTCAATTGCATTTTATATATATTTACGGAATATGACGACTCAGCAAAGCGGTGCGGAATGTTGCCTGCACCTCATAAAAACAGGGTTGCCAGCGATGAACCAAGAAAACAACCGGCGGATGCGCCAGACGCTTTGGCGCTTGATCGGGCAGATCAAAAAAAGCTGTCAGCGCCGCGTTGCCCTGTTCCTTTACGGTGTGCGCGGCGGTGACCTTGCCTTGCCAGTGCTTGGGAGAGACAAAATGGCTGCAATAAAAACGCCGCAGCAATGTGCCCAAATCGCGATTATTAATGATGAGGCACGCGAAATGATGGGCTATCTCTGCCGCATCCATGAGAGTGCTGGGTTTCTCGTACTTCCTCTCGCTGATCGCGAACGCATCCGCAAGCTGGTGTGGACATATGATGATTGGGATGACAGCGGCAACGCTTTTGCCGAGCATGAATTTGGTGCGGTTTACCAATTGCTTGATGGTCGTTGGACGACTGAGCATAAAGGATTGCCATGGCAATGCGCGGTCTATTGGAAATTTGAATATTGTGATCTATCACTAATGGCGGTGAGCAGCGCGCCTTGGGATGAGAGCGTTACAACACGCATTTTGACATTCATGCTCGCCGAGGAATATGGGCCGCTTACCGCACCCTGATCAAGGAGTTACCCAATGCGCTTGCTTTTTAACGTCCCGCTTCAATGCGTTGGTGCTGCCTAAAATGAAAGGCGCGCGAGACAATATGCCCAACCCTGAACCAACGCTTGGCGTTGCAGGGATTGCGCTGCTTCCTGACCGCGATACGCCTGATAAAATCCATTATCTGATGACGCTGACGCGCGCGAAGCGCGAGCTTGGCAAACATCTGGGCAGCGCGCGCGCGCAAGCCGCAGCAGCGGTCGCAGCGCTCGCGCATGACAACGCAGCAGCAGCAGAACGCGCCACGGCCAATCAGCTCCTCGCGTTCCTGAACCATAGCAAAGGGCCGCTGTTTCAGGCTGCACTCCTCACCGAACTCAAATATAGCGAGATTGAGGTCGTCCACTATCCTGAGCAGAGCGCACTTGATTATGTCCGCGAAATCGCGACGGGGATTGCGGTTGGCATCAACTGTCACCCGCGCGAACTCGTCATATGGGCGAGCAACACGGTACACAAACCGCGTGATATGGACGCGGGCACACCACCACCTGATCAGCTTGCAGCGCTGTTCCTCGCCAATACCGCAGCCGCCAACCGCGCCGATCCGCGCTTTGCCGAGGCGCAGCGCTTGGTTGATCACGCGACCGTTGCGGCGTCCCAAGCGAGCGCGCATGATGCCGAACGGATCACCACCGCCGCTGAAAACGCGCGTAATGCCGTTGCCGCGCAAATACGCAGCGGCGCGATTAGCACAACCCAAGGCGACATAGCTCATGCTCCGCTGGCGACGCGCGCCGTCGGCACCACAATCACAACGCCAGCAACGGCGGTCACCGCACCAAACGTCAAACGCGCTTAAGTGCTTGCGAAACGACGGGACGAATTTGCGACCCTTCCCGTCATTCCAATAGGTGGGTTAGGCGTGGCCGCCGCCGCTTCCACCCCAACCGATCCAATCCCAGATGCTGCGGGTTGGTGCGTTTGTTTTGATCGTTTTCATAACATATCCTTTATGTCCGCGACGGGGCCATCCCGCCGCGTATTAAAAGGCTAGTCAGTCGGGTTATGGTTTACAAGAAATTGACATAGGCGGGGTATGGCGCGCGGAGGGCCATTCCAAGTAATCCTGAGGTGGCGCGCGTAGCGCGACGGAGGGGGCGAAACCTCTCCATTTCGAGCAGCTTTGAATGTTAGAGACGGTTCGACCCCTCCGGCCTTTCAGGCCACCTCCCCGTTCCGGGGAGGATTTCGGGCATCCGCGCAGACTCTCAACGGATCCTAATGTCATCAAACTTTAGACGCATGTGTTCTTAATTCACCGAACGCAGCGTGGTGTACGCACCGCGATGCGCGCGATCAATCGCGAGCGAGACGCGCGTATGAAATGGCACATTCAGGTCATAGCTGATGCCGATTTCAACACCTACGTCGTGCGGGGCATAAAGTGCGAACACGCCAAAGGTAAAGAGCGCGCGCAGTTGCTGTGCCACCAATTCAATATCGCATTCGTCATCATCCATGGGGACAAGGATCACAAATACGCCGCCATCACCTTGATGCACAACATGGCGCGGCGCGATGTGATTGATCCGTGCGGCAATCGCGCGCACCAGCGCGCGCTGTTCCATATCGGGCAACACCTCAACGCGCTGCGGGAACCGTTCAACCATCACCGCAACCGGCAGGCAGTTTTTATGCCCCTTAATCCGCGAAAGATGCGACAGATTGGGCAAGCCCGAAACCGGATGCGCCATATAGGCGGCAACAATTTTGCCGCGCATCACTTCACGCGCAGAAAAGACCAGTAGCCCGAACAGCGCGGGCACCACGGTAAAGTGAACGCCCAAACGGTCGCTAACTAGCGTCAGCAAAATCACACTCGTCGCAGCGCTAGCGAGGATAATGACTCGTTCGTTATACCTTCGGCATCACCCAAAAGTACAGCACCCACATTGTCCGCCTCGAGGTTAAGTACAATGGCTTGCGTGCCATTTTCAACTATGCTATTAGAAGCAACCTCGACTTTTGGTTTAATGGGCGCTGGTATTGGTGCTGGTATTGCAGCAGTAGGTGCTGGTATACCGCAGGAATCTGTAAGCGTAGTTAGTTGATTATCAATTTGTTACCAACGGATTCCTTCGGAATGAATCTAATAGACATCTTGCCAAAGTCTTCTGGAA
>JAYUIX010000166.1:0-17312 GCA_043765635.1 Sphingomonadales bacterium | reverse complement strand
GAAGCTGCAAAAGTCATTGGCGCTGGTCTCGCTGCAATCGGCGTTGGCGTTGCTGCCACTGGCGTGGGCAATGTGTTCGGCTCATTCCTTCAAGGCGCACTGCGTAATCCGGCTGCGGCTGACGGTCAACAGGGTCGTCTGTTCATCGGCTTCGCGGCTGCCGAATTGCTCGGCCTGATCGCATTCGCCGTTGCGATGATCATCCTTTACGCCGTTTAATTGCGTCACGTCGCCCCGGCGTAGGCCGGGGCCGCTGTGATGTTTCGTGCAACACCCGAACGACCCCGGCCTCCGCCGGGGTGACGCTCAGGAAACAGATAATGCCGCAAATCAATCAACTTTTGCTTGTCTATCAATCACAGTGGTTTTGGCTGCTTGTGGTACTTGGGATCATCTACTTCGTCATCGCACGGGGTATGGCTCCCAAGATTGAAGCAACGGTTGACGCGCGTGACAAGCGAATTGCCGATGATCTGGCGGCTGCTGAGCGGGCGCGCGCCGCGGCCGATACCAGCGAAGAAACCGTGCGATTGGGTGCGGTTGATGCGCGGGCAGAGGCTCAAGCGATTGCTGCCAAGGCAAAGGCGCAAGCGGCACAAGATGCTGAAAACCGCGTGGCGAAGGCCGATGCGGAAATCACAGCAAAGCTTGCTGCCGCTGATGCTGAACTCGCCACCGCACGTAACAACGCGCTGGCAAGCATCGAAAGCGTTGCAGCAGATGCGGCGCAAGATATCGTTGCCAAGATTGCTGGTACCAAAATCAACGCGGCTGACGCCGCCAAGGCAGTGAAGGCAGTGCTCGCCAATGGCTGAAACCGCACATACCGAAGTTCCCGGCGAAGTTCATACTGCACCGAGCGCGCTAGGGCTTGACCCAACCGGTTGGGTCGCGCTGTCGATGATCGCTGTGTTTGCGATCATGCTCTGGAAAAAAGTGCCTGCGATGATCGGCGCGATGCTTGATAAGCAGATTGCTGGCATCAAAGAGCAGCTTGATGCCGCATCAAGGCTGCGTGCCGAAGCCGAAGCGCTGAAGGCCGAATATGAAGCCAAAGCCAAATCGGCGGCAAGTGACGCCGAAGCGATGAAGGTCGCAGCCGCCAAGGAAGCCGACGAAATAGTCGCTCAAGCGCGTGTTGACGCGACTGCACTGATCGCGCGTCGCGGCAAAATGGCTGAAGACAAAATTGCTGCGGCTGAGCGTTCGGCCATTGCCGATGTCCGCGCACGCGCTGCGTCGCTGGCCGCTTCTGCAGCGGGGCTGCTGATCGCTGGCGGTCATGATGCAAAAGCTGATAAGCCGCTCATCGATGCAACGATTGCGCGCCTGAATTAAAGAGCCTCTTATTCTGGTTTAATCACACACTCCGTTCGCCCTGAGCTTGTCGAAGGGCTGCCCTTTCTTCTGCGAATTGGAAAAGGAGAAAGGCAAGGCTTCGACAGGCTCAGCCCGAACGGATGGAGTTTAATCTAAACTCATTAACTTCTAAAACCGCAACATGATTCTTCGCGCCAGCGCAGGCGATAGGCTGTAAACAGCGGTGAGTATCTTCACCATGCCGACATTGGCTTGGGTCGCATTGCCTTCAATCGCGCGCACGAACGCGGCGGCGCAATCAGCAGCAGACATTTTCTTATTGCCGCGCCCCGCCGTCATCTTGGTTTCGACAACGGGCGGCAGCGCCTCAAGCACATGGACATTCGTGCCCGCCAATTGCGCACGTAGCGCCATCGTGTAACTGCGCAGCCCAGCTTTAGTCGCGCAGTAGATTGGCCCGCCAGCGCGCGGCGCAATCGCGAGTCCTGATGTGACATTCACAATCATTGCCTCAGGTCGTGCCTTGAGGACTGGCATAAGCCGCGTGATCAAATGCACCGGAGCATTGAGATTGAGGAAGATCGACGCATCATTGTCGGCCAAATCAGGCACAGCCTCACGAAAATCATGATCGCTGCCAGCGCCCGCATTGTTGACAAGGATATCAATCGGTCGCTCGCCAACGCCAGCAAGCAGCGTATCAACGCCGAGGTGCGTTGATAGATCCGCCGCGATGACCTCAAACCCTTCGGCCTGTGCTGCTGCGACCCGCTCAGGGTTGCGCCCCGAAGTGATTACGGTCGCGCCCTTCGCTTTTAACTGGCGAATAAGCTGAAGCCCGATCCCGTCTGTGCCGCCAGTTACCAATATGGTCTTGCCGCTGATCTGCATCTATTGTCTCCTCTGCAACTGATGAGTATCGACTTGCAATCCAATGTCCACCCCTGACGCCCCTGATCGCTTTCATGAGGAAAAGCAGACGTATACCGTGCGCGGGTCGGAATTGCCCGATCTTGACGCGGGGATCGCTGCGATCCGCAATGTCTGGCAGACGCTGCCGATAAAGCCTGGTGTCTACCGAATGCACGATGCGCGCGGCGATGTGCTTTATGTCGGGAAGGCGCGCGCGCTCAAAAACCGGGTGAGCAATTACACACAGGTTGACCGCCTTCCCAATCGCCTCCGCCGCATGGTCGCGCAGACGCGTTCGATGACGATTGTGACGACGAATAGCGAGGCCGAAGCGCTGTTGCTTGAGGCGCAACTGATCAAGCGATATCGCCCCGCCTACAACGTGCTGCTGCGCGATGATAAAAGCTTCCCCTTCATTCTGCTCCGCGCTGACCATGCCTATCCGCGTATCCAGAAGCATCGCGGCGCGCGGCGGGCGAAGGGCAATTATTACGGGCCGTTTGCGAGTGCGGGTTCAGTCAACCAGACGCTCAATGCGCTCCAAAAACTGTTCCTGTTGCGATCCTGCAACGATAGTTTCTTTGCGCGGCGTGACCGGCCTTGCTTGCTTTATCAGATCAAACGTTGCTCTGCGCCGTGCGTTAATCGCATTACTGCCCCCAATTATGCAGAGCTGGTTGACGATGCCAAGGCATTTCTCAGCGGCAAATCGACTGCTGTGCAGACCAAGCTCGCGGCTCAGATGGAAGCTGCTGCTGAAGGACTCGATTTTGAAAGCGCCGCGATCATGCGGGATCGATTGAAAGCGCTGACCTTCATTCAGGGGAGCCAAGCGATCAATGCAGAGGGCGTTGGTGACGCCGATATCTTCGCGCTTGCGGCGAAATCGGGGGTAATGTGCATTCAGGCGTTCTTCATTCGCGGCGGGCAGAATTGGGGGCATCGCAGCTTCTTCCCTGTCCATACCGCAGAAGTGCCCGAGGATGAGGTGCTGGCAAGCTTTATGATCCAATTTTATGAAGATGTGCCGCCGCCGCGCAATATTCTTGTTGACCGCGAGCCTGCCGAGACCGCGCTGCTTGCCGATGCGCTTGGCGAGCGGGCAGGGGGCAAGGTGGTGATTGCAGTGCCCCAGCGCGGCGACCGCGTTCGCCTGATTGCTCAAGCCAGCCGCAATGCGGTTGAGGCGCTTGAGCGGCGGCAGGCTGAGGCGACTACGCAAGGCAGACTCTTGCAAGAAGTTGCCGATTTGTTTGAACTCGCCGAGCCGCCCAAGCGAATTGAGATTTATGACAATAGCCATATTCAGGGCAGCAATGCGCTCGGCGCGATGGTAGTGGCAGGGCCGGAGGGTTTCCTCAAAGGGCAGTACCGCAAGTTCAACATCAAAAATCCAGACACCGCCCCCGGCGATGATTTCGCAATGATGCGCGAGGTGATGGGGCGGCGTTTTGGTCGGGCACTTGAGGAAGACCCCGACCGCGATAAGGGGCAATGGCCCGATCTCGTCCTGATCGACGGCGGCAAGGGGCAGATGAGTGCGGTCAAGGGCGTGCTTGATGAAATGGGGGTTGAGGATGTGCCGCTGATCGGGGTTTCGAAAGGCCCGGATCGCCATGCGGGGCGTGAGACGTTCCACTTCCCCGATGGCCGCGAATTTACTTTGCCAGTGAATGCGCCCGTGATGTTCTACCTCCAGCGCCTGCGCGATGAGGCGCACCGCTTTGCAATTGGCGCGCACCGCAATAAACGCAGCAAGGCGATCACAGCGAGTCCGCTTGATGAAGTCCCCGGCATCGGCCCGGCGCGCAAGAAAGCGATGCTCATGCACTTCGGCACTGCAAGAGCGGTGCGTGATGCAAGCCTGGAGGATTTGGCGCGGGCACCCGGCGTTTCAGAAGCTGTGGCGCGGGTGGTGTATGACTTTTATCATGGGGGTGGGTGAGGAGTGGAAATTATACCATTCTAATGCTATATCGCCTCAATGTTTGAATATGATCCCGACAAAAGCGTGGCAAATTTTGCCAAGCACGGGATTGATTTCGAGGCGGCAAAGGCGTTGTGGAGCGATGATCGGCGAATTGAGCTTGAGACACGTTATTTTTCCGAAGAGCGGCTGATTATTGTAGGTATGATTGAGGATAAGCATTGGGCAGTTGTGATTACGTTGAGAGAGGCAATCATCCGGATTATCTCGGCGAGGCGCGCAAGAATTAGCGAGGCAAGAGCATATGACAGTCAAAAAAATTAGCGCTGAGGAATTCGACCGTATGTTCGATGACGGCGAAGACATTGATGAATATATTGATTGGTCAAGTGTGCGCCGCCCCGGCCTTGAAAAGAAACGCGTCAACGTCGATTTTACTGACCATATGGTGCACCGCCTCGATTACGAAGCCAAAAAACGCGGCGTCACTCGGCAGGCACTGATCAAAATGTGGATCGCAGATCGATTGGATGCAGCAGCGGCTTGAGACGGATGAATCTGAAAGATTTGCTGCACCGCACAAATCCCTATTGCGAACAGCGCTCGTAGCGCTATTCTTTATCCATGTCAGCAAACCAAACCCTGCTCGAAGCGATTGCGCTTAAGAAGTGCGTGGTCGTTACTTATAACCGCGTGGAGATGAAGCTCGCGCCATATATCCTCTATAAACGCAATGATTCGCTGTATATTGATGCGGTCGCGCTTGAAAAGGCTGGGCAACCGCCGCGCGAGATAAAGCTTGGGGCATTTAATCTTGCAGGATTGAATGATGTTACCCTCGCGGATCAGCATTTTGAGTCTGCGCCGCTGTTTGATCCCGCTGCGTCGAAATATCAGGGTGCCACACTGTTTGCGATTGCGGAGTAGCCACTGCGCTGTGAACGTTGATTCGCCTTGCACCAAAATCTGCACATTGGACGTGGCGCGCGGTCTTTGCACAGGCTGCGGCCGCACGATTGATGAAATCATGATCTGGGGCGGGGCAAGTCGTTCGCAGCGTGATCGCATACTCGCGCTTTTGCCCGCTCGCCTTGCGGCGCTTAAGCCACCCTCATTCATCGGATAACAACGCTTTGCGGTTAAGCGCGTCACTGATCTAACGGCAGTGAAAGGCATGGCGATGACACATTTAGTTCAGCAAGAATTGGCACTTCAAAACGCATGGGCAGATGCGGCGGCAGAGCAGGATTATGCGCGCACGATTACCGCGATGATCCACAGCGGTCAGCTTGACGGGGCTGCCGCCAGGTTGCTTGGTGATCTTGCAGTGATTGATTCGCCACTGGCTGATTTGTGTGAAGCGCTCACCCCCGACACAATAACGCTCAGTGGCTGGGATGATATCAGCACCGCGATTGCGCAGTTTGAGGGCGATCCGGTGACGGCGGTGCATCTCATCATGTCCAATCCGACTGACTTGGTGTTTGAGGCAAAAACCGATGCCTATGATCCGTTGATTGAAGTCGCTTTTTACACTGATGAGCATTTGAAATTTTCTATGCTTTCACCTGAGCAACTGCTTGCCGAAAGTCTTGCGCCCTCGCCAAACTGGTACGGTCACTCCGAAGATATCGAGGTGTATGCCGAAATTATTGGCCTTGCCGATTTGAATACCGCGCTGTTGCGCCACAAAACCCAGTATTTTTTGCGATCAGGTGATGATGGCGCGGCAGTCGAAGCAGCGCCGCTTCGCTATGTTGAATTCACGCTTGCTTCGCTGTTTCGCGCGGTACGCTTTCATCAGACGGTCAAGGCCGCGCTTGATACTCACGGCTTGGCTGGAAATGTGCCAGTAATTGCCAGCATGGATAACATGCGGGCGTCAATTGGCTCGGTTTATTATCCAGCGCATATGCAAGAGGTGGCTATTGCTGAGGTCGCGACGCTTTCAATCACAGTCAAGCCGCGCCATGACGAATTGCCGCTGCGTGAGCAGAGTGGGCGCAGCCTGCGCCGTCGCATCATGTTTGATACTCCCGAAGAAATTATAGCACCTCCCGCAAAACCAGGTTTTTTCAAGCGGCTGTTCGCGCGGCCGTAAACCCGCGCCAATGCGATGAGGACTATGACGCTAGTCTTATCTAACCTATATTGTCGAAATGACATTTCACACCGCGCGTAATTTTCTCGTTCTGGTCTTTGGCCTTTTACTGTCCGCCTGCGCTACGAATTATGGCAAAATATCCCATGCGCGCTACGCGTCTGATCCGCGCTGTGTCACTGATCCAACGTCGGGCAGCTTGGCGTTAAGCGGTGAAGCGTTGTTTCTCGTCACATCAAGACTGCCCGATTGTCGCGCTGATTTACTGACGCTCACCAATTTTCGCTCTCCACAAATACGCTATGGTCGCTTTGACCAGCCACGCCCTGGCGTTGGCAAAAGCCAGCCGAAAATGATTGTGCCGCTCGGCTTTCAGAGTGAGGAAGGTTGGTGGGCTGATCTTCAGGCAGAAATGGCTAAGGGCGATGGCCGTGTGCTGGTGTATGTGCACGGCTACCGTGAGACATTCGCATCAAATTCGCGTGACAGTTTTCAGATGAAACGACTTACTGAATTTGCCGGGCCGGTTATCCAATATAGCTGGCCGTCGCAGGGGGGATTGCTTGGATATCTTGTTGATGAAACCAATCTCTATTGGGATGAACAGAATTTTCGCCGCTTCCTCACTAAGCTCGCGACGCGCGGCTGGACGAAAGAAATTGTGCTTGTGTCGCACTCGATGGGCGCGCGGATGGTGATTCCAGCGGTTGAATTTGTTGATCGCAATTCGGCAAATGCTGATGCAAGTAACATCTCAAACATTATTCTGGCCTCGCCTGACGTTGACCGGCAGGATTTTGAACGCGATATCTCTGAGGAGATACTCTCGGCACGCCGTGTCACCAATAATCGCCGGATTACCGTTTATGTTTCGCGCAAAGATCGTGCGCTGGGCCTTTCGCGGCGGCTTCACGGTTATCCTCGCTTAGGATCGCCGTTTTGCTTTGATCCGTTTGAAGCCGAGGCGCTCAAGGCGCAGAATTTGCCCATTCGCTGCTACCCGTCAACCAGTCGCGCCGATACTGTTTCCTCACAAAGCGGGCTGACAATAGTTGATACAAGCGATGTGGGCGGCAAGAAGACTGGCCATTCGGATTTCCTCAAGACCGCGCCTGCCTGCCTCGATTTCAAAGCCGTTGTCGGCGGGGAACGCGGGCGAACCTCAGGCCGTTTGCCGACACGCTTGCCGCATGTGTTCGTGCTGCCCAAACGGCAAAACGTATCGCAAAAGGATGAACTGGCATGGTGTAAGCGGGAGGGGTGAGATGCCGACCCGGGCTACCGCCATCATTTGCGCTGTCCGAAACCACGGTGAGACCGGAACCATCGTTCGCGCGCTAACCGCTGAACATGGTTTGATCGCGGGTTATGTACGCGGTGGGCGGTCGCGCGTGATGCGACCAGTGCTAATCCCGTCGAACATCGTTGACGCGACGTGGAAGTTTCGCGGCGGTGCACAGTTGGCAAGCCTGAGTGTTGAATTAATCCAAAGCCGCGCGCCGCTGATGGCGGAACCGCTTGCCGCCGTGGCATTGGATTGGGTAACTGCACTTGCCGCCGCCACACTGCCCGAAGGGCATCCCTATCCGCAGCTTTATCTCGCACTTGACGGTGTGCTTGGCGCGATTGAGGCGGCTCCGGGTGCGCGCGGATGGAGTGCGGCGCTGGCCCGATATGAGCAATTGCTGCTGGTCACGCTTGGCTACGGTGAGGGGATGGCGACCACCGAAATGCCGTCAGGCTGGGATCAAACATTGCCCCTGCTTGCGGCCAATGGCAGCCGGATTGAGCGTCATTTGCTTGGTGGGCGACGGCTTGATGTGATGGCTGCGCGCGGGCGGTTGATAGATCGTCTCAAAAGGGCAGTTGCATGACATCTTAGTGCGCGGCAAGGAGTTCCCTGTCATTGCCGCGCTTCACTCGCAATGACGATTAAACTTATAGCGACGGACTGAAACATGCTGATTGCCCTGCTGCCCGGAGATGGGATTGGCCCTGAAGTTGTTGCGCAAGCAAAGCGCGTGCTTGACGGGCTTGGGCTTGACGGGCTCACCTATGAAACTGCGCTGGTTGGTGGGGCGGCCTATAAGGCTGAGGGTCATCCTCTGCCACCCGTCACACTTGATCTGGCGCGTCGTGCTGACGCGATCTTGTTTGGCGCAGTTGGAGATCCTGATTGCGACGGTCTCGCGCGGCATTTGCGGCCTGAACAGGCAATCCTTGGGCTGCGTAAGGAACTGTCACTGTTCGCCAATCTGCGTCCCGCCAAGCTATTTCCCGAACTTGCCGATGCCTCCGCACTCCGGCCCGAGGTGGCCGCGCAAATCGATATGGTGATCGTGCGCGAACTCAACGGTGACGTCTATTTCGGCGAAAAGGGGATCCGGACAACCGCGACTGGCAAACGCGAAGGCTATGACATCATGTCATACAATGAGGATGAGGTGCGGCGGATTGCGCGGGTCGGCTTTGAAACCGCGCACGCACGCGGCGGCAAGCTTTGTTCAGTGGACAAGGCCAATGTGCTTGAAACGTCGCAGCTTTGGCGTGATGTAGTGATCGAAACCCACGCTGAATATCCGGGTATCGCGCTCAGCCATATGTATGTTGATAATTGCGCGATGCAGCTTGTTCGCAATCCGGGGCAGTTTGATGTGATCGTCACGGGCAATTTGTTCGGCGATATCCTGTCAGATCAGGCGAGCATGTGTGCGGGGTCAATTGGGATGTTACCGAGCGCCTCGCTCAATAGCGCTGGGAAGGGGTTGTATGAACCAATCCACGGTTCAGCACCCGATATCGCGGGGCAGGGCAATGCCAATCCGCTGGCGACGATCCTGTCAGCGGCCATGATGTTGCGCTATTCGTTGGGGCAGACTGAGTCGTCCGACCGGATTGAGGCGGCGGTTGCTAAAGCGCTTGCGAGCGGCGCGCGTTCGCCTGATCTTGGTGGAACAATGACGACAGAGCAAATGAGCGATGCAGTGCTTGCGGCGTTAGGATAGTGCCGCGACGACATCGGTTTGTGAAAAATCGCTGCCTTTGAACAGCAATGCCTCGCCGCTGTCCTTGGCGAGCGCGTAGGCAAAGCAATCGCCGAAATTAAGCTGTGCCGGGTGCCCGCTGCCCTTGCCATATTGGCGATAAGCCGCGCGTGCGATGCGAGACTGGGCGGCAGTGAAGGGGACGATATCGATTTCCATTTGCGTAATCAGAATATCAAGCTGTGCGGCTACCTCGCTGCTTGCGTTGCGATCGACAACAATGCTTGCCTCCAGATAGTTAGATGACGACATTTTTCGCGGGCCTACGCAATCAATAATCGCTTTGCCAAGCTCTCGGTAATCCTCTTCAACTTGCAAAATCGCTATGATAACCGAAGTGTCGATAATCATTTGGGCAAGCCGTCTTCGTCATACAGAAGGTCGCCGTGCGGGGTTGATTTCCAAGGCTCAACCCAGTGGCCCTCACATGCTTTTGCGATTTCCTCAAGCCGCGCCAATCGTTCGTCGCGGGTTAGCAAGCGCTGCGTTTCCCGCAACGCATCGGTCACAACCAACGTCAGGTTTTTGCCTGTGCGCCGCGAAATATCGCTTGCCAGTTCATAGGCTTCGTCGCTCTTAATGTTCAGATTACGCATCGTCCCTACCTTTCTGCCATTATGTAGCAGAATATCAGGGCAGAATCAAGTTCTGCTCAAAATCCGCCTTCTCAATCGCATAAACGACATGCGGCACCGCGCGGCCTTCAAAAATAATCTCGGCAGGGCGATCAATCAGGATGCCACCAATTTTCTCCATCGCCGCGCGTGAACGGAGATTGTCGGCGGCAACACGGAATACGACTGTATCAAGCGAGGCAAAGGCATGAGCAAGCATCAATTGCTTCATCTCGCGGTTGGTATCGCCGCCCCAATAGGCGCGGGTGAGGAATGTCCAGCCAATCTCAACCTCGCGCGCTTCGGGTCTGAACTCGCCGTAGCTTGACCAGCCAATGATTGCGCCGCTTGTCCTGTCGATCACGACGAGGGTTCCACCCGATGCCAACAGCTTGTCAAAATAAGGCTGAAATTTCTCAGATAAGTGGCGGTCAACCGCTGGGTGCAATTCCCAGATCAGTGGGTCAGACGACGCAGCGGTCATCGCCGTGCGGTCTGCCTCGGCTAGCGGGCGGAGATGGAGCGTTTTACCAGTCAGTTCAGGCTGCATGTCAAATGTCATTTGCGCCCCATATCAGCGCGCCGAACATCCGCAAAGTCAATAGGCGTTGACCAAAGCCCCGCTCTCGCTGCAAAGCGAGCGGCATGAAAAAAGACAGTGGCCAGAATCGCAGTGTAACGTCGCATTGGCGCCCGGCAACGCAGGCGGTGCGTGGCGGAACATGGCGTTCGGAACACGGCGAAACATCCGAAGCGCTTTTCCTGTCGTCGGGTTATACTTACGACGATGCAGAAACCGTGGCCGCGCGTTTTGCGGGTGAGGCCGAGGGGATGACCTATTCGCGCCTGCAAAACCCAACCGTTCAGATGCTTGAGGAACGCATTGCGTTAATGGAAGGCGCAGACGCTTGCCGCGCTCAGGCGACTGGCATGGCGGCGATGACGACGGCGCTGCTCTGTCAGTTGGAACAAGGCGATCATGTGGTTGCGGCGCGCGCGGCGTTTGGCTCATGCCGCTGGCTCACCGATACTCTGCTTCCTAAATGGGGGATCACGACGACAACAATTGACAGTCGTGACAATGACGCGTGGAAGGCAGCAATCCAGCCAAACACCAAAGTGTTTTTCTTTGAAACGCCCGCCAACCCGACGATGGATATTGTCGATATGGCCTATGTCTGCGGCCTTGCGCGCGAACATGGGATCACAAGTGTGGTCGATAATGCATTTGCAACGTCTGTGCTTCAGCGGCCGATGGATTTTGGGGCCGATGTTGTTGCCTACTCCGCAACTAAGATGATGGACGGGCAGGGGCGGGTGCTTGCAGGCGCGGTATGCGGATCAAATGCGTTTATCAATGACAAGTTGCTGCCGTTTCAGCGCAATACCGGGCCAAATCTTTCGCCGTTTAATGCTTGGGTTGTCCTTAAGGGGCTTGAAACGCTTGATCTGCGCGCGATGCGCCAATCCGAAAATGCGATGAAGGTCGGCGCGTTCCTTGAGGGGCGGGTGGCGAAAATGCTCCACCCTGGCTTGCCGTCGCACCCGCAGCATAACCTTGCGCGCGCACAGATGAAGGCATGCGGGCCAATCTTCGCGTTTGAAGTCGATGGCGGTCGTCAACAAGCACACGCATTGCTCAATGGTCTGCAACTGATTGATATTTCAAATAATATTGGCGATGCGCGCAGCCTGATGTGTCATCCGGCCTCATCAACGCATCATAGTGTCGGCCCCGATGCTCGCGATGTGATGGGTGTGGGTGAAGGGATGCTTCGGATCAATGTGGGGCTTGAGGATGTCGACGATCTGATCGAAGATCTCGATCAGGCACTCACCGGAGCAGACCTATGATGAAAGCACTCTTCCCATATGCAGAGGAAACGCGCGGAATCACCATCCGGGTCGCGGTCAATTTCCTGCCTGAACAATCCGAAATTGAGAAAGAACGCTGGTTCTGGGCCTATCATATCCGCATTGAAAATTCAGGCGATATGGCGTGTCAATTGCTCACCAGACGTTGGCTGATCCGCGATGCGCGCGGGGCTCAGCAGGTAGTGGAGGGCGAAGGCGTTGTCGGTGAACAGCCAGTGGTGCGGCCCGGCGAAAGCTATGATTATGTCTCAGGCTGCCCGCTTTCAACCTCAAGCGGATCAATGGTTGGCAGTTTCAACATGATTGGAGAGGATGGTTCTCGCTTTGATGTGGGCATCCCGAAATTCCGGCTGAGCGCCCCCGTGACGGCTGGATGAAGCGGACACACCTTCCGCGCGCCTTTGTAATCGCTTTGGCTTTGTCTGCATGAAGCGGACACACCTTCCGCTCAATGGCCTGCGCGTGTTTGATGCCGCCGCGCGCCATTTGAGTTTTACCCGTGCTGCTGATGAACTCGCGGTGACACCCGCAGCCGTTGGCCAGCAAATTCGCGCGCTTGAGGATTTGCTCGGCGTTGTCCTCTTCCGGCGGACGCCCAAGGGGCTTGAACTGACGCCCGAGGCCCAAAATGGGTTAGATGCGCTCCGTGCGGGATTTCTCCAATTTGAAGAAGCCGCGCGCGCGATGCAGGCAGGGCAGTCGTCCAAGTCACTCACGATTGCAGCGCCACGTGATTTTACCGCGAAATGGCTTGTGCCACGGCTTGCAGATTATGCCAAAAATGATCCGGAACTGCGTTTTGTGCTGCTGACCAGCGATGGCGAAATTGACTTTACTCAAGCCAATATTGATTTGGCAATTCATTGGGGCACTGACTCCGGCGAGCATGAGGGCGTTAAAATTGCTGATGGAGCGATGGTTTCGGTGGCTGGAATGCATGAGAGCGCGGCTGTATCTGTAATCGCTTGGCCGGGTGCGCCCGTTGATGAAGTAGTTATGCTGAAGGTTGCGGATGCCGGTTTGGCAATTGATGCGGCTGCGCATGGTTTTGGCAAAGCGACCGTGCCGCTATTACTTGCGCAGGCTGATATTGATGCAGACCGGGTGCGTGTAATTGATGATCCGAGTCCGGTCGCCGATGCTTACTGGCTGATCGCGCCGTTGCCGCAGTGGCGACAAAAGAAGGTTAAGACGCTTGTTGCTACGTTAGCTGCCCAAAATGGGACGTTTTCAGTTAGTTAATGGCGCGCAAAGGCTTTGAAAAGTCTTAATTATCTGTTAATTTCATTACGAATCGAGGTGAAGGCGAAGTCGCTCGTCTCATCAGTTCGTTTTGTGAGTGGGGGCGCAAACCTCTAGTTAGCGTAAACGGTCATTCGATTGGTTGATGTTGCGATTTCACAACATCGGGGTAACCTTTTGAGATTGAAGGAAAAAATTATGAAGAAACTGTTGATTGGATTGACCGCAGCGGTCATGGCAGTGGCTCCGGCACAGGCTGTTACGCTTTACGGCGTTGATGAGGTTAACAATCTCGTCCGCTTTGATAGTCGCACGCCTGGCGTGGTACAGCGCAGTGTTGCAATCCAAGGGCTTGGCGGCAGTTCGCTCCTTGGGATTGATTTTCGCGTTCGTGACGGGTTCCTTTATGCTTTGACTGACAACAATCGTGTATTCCGGGTCAATTATAACACTGGTGCAACATCGCTTGTTGCCAATGTCGCGCTGACTGGTAACAATTTTGCATTTGATTTTAATCCGACCAACACCAACCTTCGTATCGTCAGCAATGATAACAGCAACTACGTGCTGCGTTTCAACCCAGCGCCAATCACGCTGGTTCCCGGTATCAATGTTGCTTATGCGGCTGGCACAGTTGGCCTTGGTGATCCCGACATTGTTTCGGCCGCCTATACCTTTAATGATATTAATCCTGCAACTGGCACGACCTTGTTCGTTCTCGACAGCGCGAATGATGTGCTTGCAACGCAGAATGCGGCAACTGGCGTTCTGACACGCGTTGGCGCGCTCGGCGTTAACATTGGTGCACGTACCAGTTTTGATATTTCTGGCGTAAATACAAGCTTCGTGCAGGCTGGCAACACACTCTATCGCATCAATTTGACGACTGGCGCACTCTCAACAATTGGCAACACTGACCGGACTCTCTTTGGCCTGTCAGCTGCTGTTCCAGAGCCATCGACTTGGGCGATGATGATGATTGGTTTTGGTGCCGTCGGTGCCGCTGCCCGTTCAAGCCGTCGTAAGCGGAACACCGTTACCGCTTAATTCACCTAGCCTAAGCATTTGAAAAGGGCGGCGCTTGCGTCGCCCTTTTTTATTGTGTTGGAAATCCCCTAGCCAAGCTTGCAAATCTGCGCCATCCTTGGGTTACCAAGTGGGAGGATAGCCGATGTTGCGTTACGGGCTTTTGATCGGGTTGCTGGCGTCTGGCGCCGCATATGCGCAAAGCGCGCAGGGTGATGTTTCAGTCACCATATATAACAACAGTCTCGCGCTGGTTCAGGATGCGCGAACGCTCACTGTTCCCTCGGGTCGGTCGAAACAGGAATTTCCCGATGTCTCGGCGCAAATTCGGCCAGAAACAGTGACGCTCTCGGGCAGTGGGATTGCGATTGTCGAACAGAATTTCGATTATGATCTGCTCAGCCCCGATAAGCTGATGGAGAAAGCGGTCGGGCAAGTGATCACCATCGTCCGCACCAATCCCGCGACGGGCGCCGAAACGCGCGAACAGGCGAAGGTGCTTGCGGCAAACGGCGGGATCGTTCTCCAGATCGGCAACCGGATTGAGGTGCTGCGTGATGACGGCCTGCCGGTGCGCGTGGTGTTTGATAAAGTGCCCGATAATCTGCGCGCGCGGCCTACGCTTTCGGTGACGATTGAGGCCGCAAAGGCGGGCGCAATCCCGACGCGACTGACGTACCTCACCCCCGGCTTTGGCTGGAATGCCGATTATGTCTCGCTGTTTGATGAGGGCAAGGAGACGATTGACGTTCAGGGCTGGATTACGCTTACCAATAATACGGGTACGACGTTCAGCAACGCCGATACGTTGCTTGTTGCTGGCAATCCATTCGGCGGAAATAGCGGAGGACGCGGTCGCTTCCAGCAATTCCAAGCACCACAGGACGCAACGCTTGAAGAGGCAGGCACCGAAAGCGGCACCCGCGAACGGCTTGGCGATTATTATCTCTATCCGCTCAAAGAACGCACGACGATTGCCAATGCGCAGCAGAAACAGGTCAGCTTCCTTGACGTGAAAGGTGCGCCCGCGCGCAAGGCCTATGAATATGTCAATGGGTGGCTCGGTTCGCAAGCAGAGCCTCAAAGTGCCGCGACTGTGCTCAAATTCTCGACCTCAAAGGCGGGCGGGCTCGGCGATCAACTGCCCGCTGGCACGATCCGCATCTATCTCCGCGATCAGCGCGGCGATCCGCAGTTCATTGGCGAAAACCGGATTGATCACACGCCAATGGGTTCGCGCCTCGCGATCCGCACGGGGCAGGCGTTTGATGTAAAGGTCAAACCCAACGTCGAAAAGCGCGAGCGAATTTCAAGCACCCGCTGGCGGACGACGATGCGCTACACGCTGACCAACGCGCGGCCCGCCGCCGTCACCGTCGATCTCATTCAGGACGGGCTTTACGGCGATGTCCGTGTGCTTGAACAAAGCATCACGGGCGAACGCACCTCGGCTGACCGGATCGAATGGAAAGTACCCGTGCCCGCCAACGGCACGGCGGAACTGACGGCAGTGTTCGACACGCGGTATTGAGGGTGGTGCGCGGGTTCGCCCTCCTTCTCCTCGCTTCGGTTGCGGTGGTGCCCGCCCATGCGGGAACGATCACCTCGTCCGAAGTCAAAGCCGTGTCAGTGACGCTGTACCGCGATCCGGCGCGCGGGCAGGGGGCGATGAACGCGGCAAACCCCGGCGGCTACGCGCTGATCACTGAAACGCGCACGATCACGATCCCGGCGGGTGAAAGCAATATTCGCTTTGAAGGCGTGGCCGAGGGGATGTTCCCCGAAACCGCGATCATCACCGGGCTGCCCGGCGGGGTGCGTGAGAAAAACCGCGATGCCCGGCTGATCTCGCCTGCGGGCCTCGTCGATGCGTATCTGAAACGCAGTGTCCATTTGAAACGCACCAACCGCCAGACGGGCAAAGTCACTGAGCAGGACGCGATCCTGCGCGCCGGGCCATATGGCGGGGTCGTGCTTGAAACAGCGGAAGGGGTGGAGGCACTCGGCTGTTCAGGCCTGCCCGAACGGATGCTGTTTGACGGCGTGCCTGACGGGCTTGCGGCCAAACCGACGCTCTCCGTCCAGACGGTCAGCGACCGGGCGGTGACCGTCACAGTCCAACTGAGCTATATCGCCCAAGGCTTTGACTGGTCGGCCAATTATGTTGCCGAGGTGAATGAGGACGGCAAAACGCTTGATCTGTTCGCGTGGGCGACGATTGCCAACGGCGGCGCGCAAAGCTTTGTGGCGGCGAGCATGCAGGCCGTCGCAGGGCAGCCCAATAAGGAGGCCAATCGCCAACCGCCGCAACCCGCGCCGCCCGCGCTCAACCTGCAATGCTGGCCGTTAGACATCACCAGCACTCATCCGCGCCAATATCTCTACCGGATACCGCCTCCACCGCCACCGCCGCCCGCTCCAATGGCGGAGATGGCAATGATGTCAGACAATATCATCGTCACGGCATCACGCGCGAGGGGTGCGCCCGTCGCGATCCAAGCGTTGCAGGAGGAGCTTGGCGATCTCAAGCTTTACCGCATTCCCGAACCCGTCACCATTGCCGCGCAAAGCCAGAAACAAGTCGCGATGCTCCAGAAAACGGGCGTGAAGTTTGACCGGATTTACACTGCCAGCGTGGATGACTTTGGTGATATACCAAGCGCGGTGCCCTTCCTGCTGCGGATGAAGAATGTAATGGATAAAGGGCTTGGTCTGCCCATGCCTGCGGGCGGCGTCGTGCTGTTCGAACCCGTTGGGGGCAACATGCTGCTCGTGGGGCAAGACGGCGTGGCCGACCGCGCGATTGGCGATGATGTTGAGTTCAAGGTCGGCAGCAGCCCCGATGTCCGCGTCGCGGTCAAACCGGTCATCAATACCCCCAAAAAACGCAGCTTCCGCCTGACCCTGACCAACGCCCGCGCGGTGCCAGTGACGGCGGAAATCCTGATCCCCTATGAATTGGCAAACACCTCCAAAGGCCTAGTGCGCAAAAACGGCGGCTGGATGTGGAGGACGACCGTGCCAGCGGGCGGCGAGGCGGGGTTGGGCTATGAATTGAGGGTGGGGAGGCGATAAATTCCTCCCCGAAACGGGGAGGGGAACCGCGCGAAGCGGGGTGGAGGGGCACCTATCAACGCACGCAAACAGCCGAGGCTTTCCCCCCGCATCAACCGGCCCCTCCACCAGCTTCGCTGGTTCCCCTCCCCGTGCCGAGGAGGAATTAGCGCCTTGCACCCCGCCCCATATCCACC
>JAYUIX010000165.1:0-4867 GCA_043765635.1 Sphingomonadales bacterium | reverse complement strand
CGGAGTTCGTTGCAGGCCTCAATGCCGATGCGCATATGTTCGCTGATTGCGCGTTCGTAGAAGCGGTTGGCTTGGCCGGGCAGTTTGAGTTCGCCGTGCATTGGCTTGTCCGACACGCAGAGCAACGTGCCGTAGGGAACCCTGAACCGATAACCCTGCGCGGCGATGGTCGCCGACTCCATGTCGATGCCGATCGCGCGGCTCTGGCTAAAACGGAGCGCGGATTTGGAGTAGCGCAGCTCCCAATTACGGTCATCAGTGGTGACGATGGTGCCGGTGCGCAGGCGGGCTTTGAGCGCTTCACCGCTTTCGCCAGAAACGGTCTGCGCCGCGCGCGCCATTGCTTGCTGAATCTCGGCAATCGGCGGGATCGGGATTTCGGGGGGGAGGACATCATCAAGCACATGATCGTCGCGAAGATACGCGTGGGCGAGGACATAATCGCCGATCCGCTGGCTCGCGCGCAGGCCGCCACAGTGGCCGATCATCAGCCATGCCTCGGGCCGCAGCACGGCGAGGTGATCCGTAATCGTCTTGGCGTTCGACGGGCCGACGCCGATATTGACGAGCGTAATGCCGTTGCCGTCAGGCGCGACGAGATGCCACGCGGGCATTTGATGCCGCCGCCACGCGCTGTCAGCCACAGCATTTTGCGAACCCGACGTGCTATCGGTGATCGCCAAGCCACCGGGGCAGGACAGCATCGTGTAGGGTGTGTCGCCCCCCAATTGGGTCGATGCCCAGGTGACGAATTCATCGACATAACGGTGATAGTTGGTGAACAGCACATAGCGCTGAACATGTTCGGGCGCGGTGCCAGTGTAATGCCGCAACCGGGCAAGCGAGAAATCAGTGCGCAACCCATCAAACAGCGCGAGCGGCATCGGTGCGCCATTGGTGCCAAGGTGAATGCCGTCGGCCACTTCATCGCCGATATGGGCAAGTTCAGTTGCAGGGAACCAGCGGGCAAGGTCAATCGCGCGGACGTCGCCAAATTCAGTGCCTGCATCAAGGACATAGGGGAAGGGGATTTCCTGCCGCCCGGCGCGCGCCTCAACGGTAACGCCGTAATCCTGAACAAGGATATTGATTTGTTCGGTCAGATAGTCGGCGAAAAGTTTGGGCTTGGTGATGCTGGTTGCGTAATGGCCGGGGCCAGTGAGGCGACCGAACGAGCGCTGCGGCTCAGCATTACTCGCATCGCCGCTCCACTGAATATGGATTTCGGGATAGGCAAAGCTGCCGTCGCTGCGCCATGCCGGATCGGGCAGGGTGCCATCGGCAATGTAGGTTTCGATTGCGGTGCGCAGTTTGGTGACTGCGTTTTTGAACAGGGCTTCAAGCTCGGCGACAATTGCCTGCCCTATTGTGCTTTTCTCTTGTGTCATAACCACTGCGATACGGCGGAATTATGACTTGGGCAAGGCGGCGCTACCGCCCGTTATTTGCTACGAGATCAACCGAACTGCCAGCACCCGCAGGCTGAATGATTGCGTAGAAGGCCGCGCCGTCACGGTCACGCGTACCGTTGACCAAATCTTCTTTGCCTTCGGCGCTGTGCGACGCAGTAAAACCAGCGCGGCGGGCAACGGTAAGATAATAGTCGATCATAGCCTTGGGCGCGGCGCTCGTGCTGTAGGTTACGGCGCGGAGTCGGCAGTTGCTCGCATCGCTGCCTGCGGCTTCAACCACCCGAGCGCGGGGATACAGCGGCAGATCCGTCGGCAGGCGGTTGGCGAAATCCATCGAATATTGGACGTCAAGTACGCAGCCGTTGAATTTGTCTTTGCTGAGCCGCGCCTGTTGTTCCGCAAGCGATCCAAGCGTCCGGCCCGCCCCAGCGCCATCAGGCGCATTTGGATCAAGCGGGACGGGTGCCTGAAACGGCTGCGCAGGGGGGCGGATGCTATCCTCATTCGATTGCGAAGCAAGTGCTGGATCAACCATGATCTGATCTTCAAGTGCAGCCGAAAGTGCCGGATCAGCCCCCGTTTTGCCACCAAGTTTGGCATCAATCTTGTCAAGTTCGGTCTTGTCGCTCACCTTGTCACCACAAGCCGAGAGCAACAGCGCTGCTGACAGGGTCATAATCATTGAAACACGGATCATCACGCAGTCCCTAATATTTGACCGTGGTTATTATCCGGTAAACCTTAGCAGAGCATGGCTGAACAGGGTTAATATCTTCGATTCAACGCGTTTGGGGGTTTAACTGGCTGAAATGATCATTGAACCGGTGGTGTGCCCAGTGACGCCGGGCCGCAAATCGAGCGTGAACGGATCGCCGTCTTTGTTTGTCCCTGCAAAGCCGCTCACAGTTGGGTTGACCGTAAACTTGTCATTTCCTGTCAGCTTTTCAAGGAACCATGCCTTGACGATATCGGGCGTAGCGGGCGCGTCAAAGCTAATCCGCACAGTGCCCTTATTATCGCCCTTGCTGCCTGCGGTGCGCGTAATTTGGTCAACTTTCATTGAGATGACCTTTGATCCGGGGTAAAGTTTTACCCCGTCAATATCGAAATTATCAGCATCAAGCTTGATCTTGGGCATCGCGATATTCGCCTTAAAACCAGGAACATCAATGGCGATTTCGCCAGTCTTGCCGTCTGAACTGGCCTTTACCGGATTGCCTTCATCAGTGGTCGCATCAATGCTGATTTCAGTGCCGGGTGTACCGTCATCGCTGCTTGACCCGCAGGCAGCAAGCGCAAGCGCAGCAAAGGGGAGAATGATCAACTGGTGCATGAATGGAAGCTCCTTACTGTATTGTTTCGATAATACAGTAAGACGTTGCCATGTCAAGCCTGATCAAGCGGAACCAAGCGCACAGGCAGGCCGTCTTTTGGTTTTGGAATTGGCCACGCCTGCCACTTGTCACCGCTGCCGTGGGGCATTTCAATCCGGTGCGTCCGCAGCATATGCCACATCAGGATTTTGGTCTGCATATAGGCAAAGTGCAGGCCAAGGCACATATGCGCGCCGCCGCCGAACGGCACCCACGCATATTTGTGCCGCGTCCGCACTTGTTCAGGTTCGAAACGCATCGGATCGAATTTTTCAGGCTCGGGCCAATGTTCGGGCATGAAATGGGTGAAGGCAGGATTGACGCCGACATGCGTGCCTGCTGGAAAATCATAACCGCCAAAGCTGAACGCGCGCACCGCACGGCGCGGGATTGAAGGCACAGGTGCCATCATCCGCAGGCTTTCCTTGAACGCATAATCAGTCAGGACGAGATCATTGATCCGTTCATATGGCAGGTCATCGCCGTTCACGCCTAATCCTAGCATCTCCTCGCGGAGCTTATCCTGCCACTGCGGATTTTTGGCGAGCAGCATCACCATTGATGTGGCTGACGAAGTGATCGTGTCATGCGCCGCCATCATCAGGAAATTCATGTGATCGATGATCTCAGCATTGCTGAGAAGCTCACCCTCATCATTGGTCGCGCGGCAGAATTGGCTGAACATATCCTGCGCGTCACCTGCGCGACGCTTGGGCACTTCCTTGCCGAAATATTCCAGCAGGAAATTGCGCCCTGCAACACCGCGCCCCATTGCCGTGCCGGGGAGCGGAACACGGACAACGCCAATTGAAGCCTGAACCATATCAACAAACGCTTTGTTGATCTTGTCAGCCTCTGGCCCCCACGGAATGCCGAGGAAAGAAACAGCGGCAAGATCAAGCGTTAGCTGTTTAATTGCAGGGTAAAAACTAATTGGCTTGCCCCCCCACTCGGGGACGCGGCGCGAGATGCCCTCGTTGAGTGAGTTGGCATAAAGCTTCATCGGTTCAGGTTTGAAGGCCACTGAAAGCGTCTTGCGGTGGACGCGGTGCTTATCAAAATCCATTAGCATCAGCCCGCCTGGGAACAGCAGGTTAAGTACTGGCCCCCAGCCTTGTTCAGATGAAAACAGCTTGTCACGGTCAAACATGACAAGCTCATTCGCCTCTGGACCAAGCAGCGCAACGAACCGTCCGCCAAAACTGTTGGCACGGTAAACCGGGCCATGTAGCGTGTGCATTTTTTTGGTGAAGGCGTGCGGGTCTTTGAGCTGTTCAAGCGTGGTGCCAATAACCGGCCATCCATCCTTACCGGGAATATGCTCAATACCACGCTGCCCTTGAAGTGGAGGAAGCCAGTGAGGGTTGGCCTTATAACTGGTTGCGCGCGGGGTGGCATTGGCCATAACATTAAGCTCCGAAAACGAGGTGTGCTGACATTGATGTAAATAATCTAGTCAGCACAGGTTATCAAGAGGTTAGCAGCTTCTAAAGTTGTGCAAGCATATAATCTGCCGCACTGACACGGTACTCGCCCGGCCCTTCAACAAAAAGATGTTCGACCACACCGTCCTTGACGATCATCGCGAAACGCTGACCCCGGCCGCCCATGCCGAACTTGCTGCCGTCCATCTCAAGACCGATTGCTTTTACAAAATCGCCATTACCGTCGGCGAGCATGGTGACCTTACCCTCAACACCGTTAGCTTTGCCCCATGCGCCCATCACGAACGCATCATTTACGGCTGTGCAGGCGATTTCATCAATGCCCTTGGCTTTTAAAGCGTCAGCATGTTCAACAAAACCGGGAAGATGCTTTGCTGAACAGGTCGGCGTAAACGCACCCGGCACCGAAAATAATGCAATGCGGCGACCAGCAAAATAGTCCGCAGATGCAACGGGGCGCGGGCCTTCAGCGGTCATTTCGGTAAAGGTTGAGGCTGGTAATGCGGCGCCGACAGAGATCGTCATAAGAATGTCCTTTGTTGATAATGTGTACGTGAATCCGGTAGTGCCCATTTTGTGGCTGGGCAATATGATTACAAGGGTAGAAGCAGTGGACACGCTATATTATGATTACATC
>JAYUIX010000164.1:0-1764 GCA_043765635.1 Sphingomonadales bacterium | reverse complement strand
GGCGCAGTCCGTGCAGTGCGCGCCGCTTACGACGCGGCCAATGCCACTGATTACGGGGAGGCATTGGCGCGTGCGCGAGAGAGCGTCGGCGCGTTAATCGCGCTCGCCAATTAAACCCACTCAACCGGAGAAAAACCAATGTTTGACCTCAGTAAAATCCTCGACATCGTCCGCACAGCAACACAGCTGACGCCTGAATTTGTCGCGCTGGTGAACGCAATGTCCGATCTGGCCAAGCCGCAAGAGCAGGAAGCGCTTCAGGGCGCACTGGCAGAGGCGCGGGCGCGTTCGGACGATCTGCACGCCCAAGTGCAAGACGAAGCGGCACAGGCAGCCGCTTGAGCCTGCCGCACGTCATTGTGCCCGCGAGCAACGGTGCCCCGGCGCGGGTGGAGGCAAACCCTCTGCTCGCGCCGGGGCAACGCGGGTATAGTTACGTCGAGAAGCGCAGCAAAATCGGGGACGGAGCGCGGCGCTGGGATCAACTGCCAACCTTTGCCGAGGATGATCCGGCGGTTCCCGAAGTGATTGACCGTGAAATTGTGGAAGAAATTGCCGAGGCAGCGGCGACGACGGCCGTGAGGGTCACGGATCTTCGCGCGCTTTATATTTTGGCAAAGAGTTAAGTGAAAGGACGAGCATGGCTGTAACTTTAGAACAATATTTGGCGGCGTTTATCGCCAGCGTTGGCGCGGATATCAAGGCAATCAACACTGCGATTGCCAACGGTGGCGGGCTAAGCCAGCAGGATATTGACGACGCGATTGCAGCACTCCGCGTTGAACTGAGGGCAGGGGCTGGGGCGACACTAGATACCTTCGCCGAAGTTGCGCAGGCACTGGCCGACGACGACACGGCGGCGGCCGCGCTCGCGACTGCAATTGCCAACCGTGTCCGCTTTGATCAGGCGCAGGTCTTAAGCCCTCAACAAAAGGCATTTGCGCTGGCCAATATTGGTGCGGTTGCCTCTGCGGACATTGGCAACCCCAGCGCTGATCTGGCCGCGCTTTATGCCGCCGCCAAAGCCTAATGACGCTTGAGGAGCAAATTGCGGCTCTCATTTCAGACATCGGCGCTGACTGGATTGCAATGTCTGCGGCCATTGACGCAATGGCTGCGGTCGCCAATGCAGGCGGGGTTCACGCGCGCGAGGCAACAGTTGCGAGTGGAAGCTATTTAAGCTGTGCGCTTAACGCGACCGCGCTTACCACAGGAGCGCTGGTGGCCAACCGTCTTGATTTGATTCCGTTCCAACCGGCGCGCAACATTAGCCTTAATCAAATTGCAATTGAGGTGACGGCGGGGGTTGCCACATCACTGGCCCAAATCGGTATTTACAGCACGAGCAATCTTGAACTTCCGGCCAACCTGATCGTCGCGTCGGGAAATCTTGACTGTTCGGCGGTGGGCGCGAAGACGTCCGCGATTAACGTCAATCTGATCGGTGGCACCAAATATTGGCTGGCGATCAACAGTAGCGCGAACCAAACGGTACGGATGCTTGGAGGCGCTTCGTTGATGCCTGTTGAGGCACCAACCTTTACCGCCACCTCAATCCCGACAATCAGGCGCGTGGCGGGTGTGAACTTTGCCGCAGGCCTGCCTGCCCTTGCCCCAGCATCTGTTCCAACCAGTAGCAGCGCAACCTACATCCGGCTTCGGCTGGCCTGATAACCCAAAGGAGAAATTTATGAACCGCTTGTTTTGCTGGCTTACCGTCGCAATATTTTTCCTTTGGTCGCTTCCTTTAAGCGCAGCGCCTGC
>JAYUIX010000163.1:0-17598 GCA_043765635.1 Sphingomonadales bacterium | reverse complement strand
AATTAGAAGGATCTCGATATGGCTGAGATTACAGCAGCAGCAGTCAAGCAACTGCGCGAAACCAGCGGTGCTGGCATGATGGATTGCAAAAAAGCACTTACCGAAACTGGCGGCGATATAGAAGCAGCGGTCGATTGGCTGCGCGCCAAAGGGCTGGCAACTGCATCAAAGAAATCAAGCCGGACAGCGGCTGAAGGCCTTGTTGGCGTCGTTGTAAACGGCACGACGGGTGCTGCGGTTGAAGTGAATAGCGAAACTGACTTTGTCGCCAAAAATGCGCAGTTTCAGAATTTTGTGACCACGGTAACCGGCATTGCGCTCACCACCGGCGATGATATTGCAGCGCTTGCGGCGTCTCCCTTTGGTAATGGTGAAAGCGTTGCCGAAGTGCTGACCAACAATATTGCAACGATTGGCGAGAATCAGACGCTGCGCCGCGCGCGCCGCCTGTCGGTCAATCAAGGTGCGGTAGTCGCTTATGTTCACAATGCGGCGGCCACCGGGCTTGGCAAAATCGGCGTTTTGGTTGCGCTTGAAAGTGCTGCTCCTGCCGACGCGCTTGAGGCGCTTGGTAAGCAGCTTGCGATGCACGTTGCGGCTGCCTTCCCGCTCGCGCTTGATGAAAGTGGCATTCCTGCCGACGTGATCGCACGCGAACGCGCGATTGGCATGGAAAAGGCCGCTGAGTCAGGCAAACCCGCCGAGGTTATCGCCAAGATGGTTGACGGTGCTGTTGCCAAGTTCGTCAAAGAAAACGCGCTGCTTAATCAGCTTTTTGTAATGGACGGCAAGACCAAAATTGCTGACGTTGTCACGAATGCCGGCAAGGCGGCGGGTGCAGCAATCACGCTCACTGACTATGTCCGCTTTCAGCTCGGCGAAGGCATTGAAAAGGCCGAAAGCGATTTCGCAGCCGAAGTCGCGGCGGCAGCTGGAGTTTAAGGCCACTAATACCCTCTCCCTTTAGCGGGAGAGGGTTCTTGGCAACGTGCGCGCGCCGCACTAGGGTGTGCGCTAGACAAATATTACAGAGAGTATGTCCCGCATGTCCCGCCCGCGCTTCAAACGTATCTTATTGAAGCTTTCGGGCGAGGCTTTAATGGGTGAGGGGCAGTTTGGGATTGATCCTGAAACCGTGGCGCGCATGGCTGGCGAGGTGAAGGCAGCCAAAGATTCGGGTTTTGAGCTGTGCCTCGTTATTGGCGGTGGCAACATTTTTCGCGGAATGGCGGGCGCTGCGAAGGGCATGGATCGCGCGCAGGCCGATTATATGGGGATGCTCGCGACGATCATGAATGCGCTCGCGATGCAGAATGCGCTTGAGCAGCTCGGCGTTCATACTCGCGTGCAATCGGCAATTCAGATGGACGCGGTGTGCGAACCCGTAATCCGCCGCCGTGCCGAGCGTCACCTTGAAAAAGGCCGTGTGGTGATCTTCGCCGCTGGTGTTGGCAGCCCCTATTTTACGACTGATTCAGGCGCTGCACTACGGGCCGCCGAAATGAAGTGCGATGCGCTGTTCAAAGGAACAAGCGTCGACGGGGTTTATGATGCCGATCCCAAAAAGGTGGCAACTGCAAAGCGTTATGATACGCTTGGGTTTAAGGACGTTCTTTCAAATGATTTGAAGGTTATGGATGCGAGTGCCGTGGCGCTGTGCCGCGATAATAATATACCAATCATCGTGTTTAACATCCGCGAACAGGGCAATCTCGCGGTTGTTCTTGGCGGCGGCGGCGTGGCAACGATGGTGCATAATGAGGAGCAAAACTGATGCCAGTCTATAGCAAAGCCGATCTTGAACGCCGGATGCACGGCGCGGTTGAATCGCTCAAAAGCGATCTTATCGGGCTGCGTACAGGGCGCGCATCGATCAACTTGCTCGATCCGATTGTGGTTGAGGTTTACGGATCAACGATGCCGCTCAGCCAAGTCGCGACGGTGTCAGTGCCTGAACCGCGAATGCTATCAGTGCAAATCTGGGATAAATCGAACGTCACGCCAGTTGAAAAGGCGATCCGCAACGCCGGGCTTGGTATCAATCCGATCACTGATGGCCAGAATATCCGTTTGCCAATCCCTGATCTGACTGAAGAGCGCCGTAAGGAGCTTGTTAAGCTTGCGCACAGCTATGCAGAAAAAGCCAAAATCGCTGTTCGCAATGTAAGACGTGATGGCAACGATGATCTCAAAGTCGATGAAAAGAAAAAAGAAATTAGCGAGGATGACCGCAAGCGTGCCGAAGCAGAAGTGCAGAAAATGACCGATGCGACGATCACTGAAATTGATGTTGCCGCCGCTGTCAAGGAAAAGGAAATTCTCGGTAAGTGAAGAGCGCGCCCGCCTTGGCGATTGATGCTGGCACTGGCTTGGTGCCGCTCCATGTGGCAATTATCATGGATGGTAACGGGCGCTGGGCAAAGAAACGCCATTTGCCGCGTATCGCAGGGCACCGCAAAGGGATTGAAGCCGCGCGCAATACCGTTCGTGCGGCGGGTGATCTCGGCATACAGGTGCTGACACTGTATGCCTTCTCGACTGAGAATTGGCGGCGTCCGGCGGATGAAGTCAGCGATTTGATGGGACTGCTGCGCCACTTCATTCAAAGTGATATCGATGAACTTGCGGAGAACGGTGTCCGCCTGCGTATTATTGGTAATTATCATGCCCTTGCGCCTGATCTTGTCAAGATGATTGAAGCGGCTTGCGCGCGTACCGCTTCAAATACGCAAACAACCCTCGTGATTGCGCTCAACTATGGCTCTCACGCCGAAATTGCAGGTGCGGCGCGAGAATTGGCAGCGCGCGCGGCGGCGGGTACGTTAGACCCTGCGACGATCACTCCCGAAATGATTGAAGGCCTGCTCCATACCGCTGACTGGCCAGCACCTGACTTACTGATCCGGACATCGGGCGAAAAACGCGTCTCAAACTTTTTGATGTGGCAGCTTGCCTACAGCGAATTTCTGTTTGTCGATACGTTATGGCCCGATTTTGGCGCGGATGATCTGGCGGCAGCGGTCGCTGATTTTGCCCAGCGCCAGCGCCGTTTTGGTGGCCTGTGAACACGCAGGCAAAACCCAAATCCGAATTGCTTCAGCGCGTAACCGTTGGGGTGATCCTAGTTATTGTTGCCGCAATTGAACTTTGGCTTGGTGGTTTTGCATACTGGGTGTTGGTAACGATTGCAGGGCTTATCATGCTCTCCGAATTTGCCGGATTGCTCAAAGCGAGTGAGCGAAATCGTAAGCTTGCATTGTTTGCGCTATGCATTCCGCTCGGGTTGCTGAGTCCGCTCGCAGCGGGTGCTGGTTTTTTTGCCGGTGGCACCCTCTTCGGGATGGCGATTGCGGTGCAGATCGTTTCACGCGACTGGCGGCTCGGTGCTGGCTTGCTTTATGTTGGCATACCGACTTTTGCACTGATCTGGCTGCGCAGCCGACCCGATGACGGGCTATTACTGGCATTTTGGGCGCTGTCGCTCGTCTGGGCGACGGATGTCGGTGCTTATTTTGCCGGACGCAGTATTGGTGGCCCAAAAATTGCGCCCGTGATCAGCCCGAACAAGACTTGGGCCGGGCTTGGCGGCGGCATGGTGGCAGCATTGGTGCTCAGTGCCGCCCTTCATAGGTTTTTTGGGTTGCCGGAGATACTGGTGATACTCAGTCCATTGCTTGCCGTTTTCGCACAGGTGGGTGATTTCTTTGAAAGCTGGATGAAGCGGCGGGCAGGGGTGAAGGATAGCGGAACCTTGCTGCCCGGCCACGGCGGGGTGCTTGACCGGCTTGACGGACTGGTAACATCAGCGCCCATCGCGGCTTTGTTTGTGGCGTTTGGGGTGGCGGCATGACGTCAGATTGCAAAAGCATCACCATCCTCGGCGCGACGGGATCTATCGGCACATCCACGCTTGATTTGATCAATCGTAACCCGCAAGCGTTTGAAGTCGTTGCCCTCACCGCACATTCGGATGCCGAAGGATTGGCGGCAGCAGCGCGCAAATGCGGCGCGCGCCATGCGGTGATCGGTGATGCGGGCAAATTTGAGGTGCTTAAAGCCGCACTTGCTGGGAGCGGTATTACAGCGGCGGCGGGATACGATGCCGTTGTTGAAGCTGCTGCAATGGATGCCGACTGGACGATGGCCGCGATCGTTGGATGTGCGGGGATGATGCCAGTGCTGGCAGCGCTCAAACGCGGCAAATCGGTGGCACTTGCCAATAAAGAGGCATTGGTCTCTGCCGGCACACTTATGATGGACGCGGCCAAAGAATCAGGCGCAACTCTGTTGCCCGTCGACTCTGAGCACAACGCCATTTTTCAGTGCCTTGACCGATCCGCACCACAAGGTGTTGCTAGGATTGTTTTGACTGCGAGCGGGGGGCCGTTCCGCACGTGGAGCACGGAGGCGATGGCCACGGTCACGCCAGCCCAAGCGGTCAAGCACCCCAATTGGTCAATGGGCGCAAAAATTTCGGTCGATTCGGCGACGATGATGAACAAGGGGCTTGAGCTGATTGAGGCATGGCATTTGTTTGGCTTGCCCAGCGCCCGACTTGACGTGCTGGTGCATCCGCAATCAGTGATTCATTCGATGGTAGAATATGTCGACGGTTCAGTACTGGCTCAGCTCGGATCGCCTGATATGCGCACGCCAATCGCGCATACACTCGCTTGGCCCCAGCGGATGGAGACACCGTCAGAGCGATTAAACCTCGCACAGATTGGTAAGCTTGAATTTGAAGCGCCTGATTTAGAACGATTTCCTTCACTCAGACTTGCGCGTGATGCGATGGAGGTGGGTGGTGCATGTCCTGCGATCCTCAATGCCGCTAATGAGGTCGCAGTGGCGGCTTTCCTTGATGAGCGCGTTGGTTTCTGTGATATTGCTGTCATTGTCGAACGTGCGTTAGGGCGCTATCAACCCGCAGCACCGCAGTCGATTGAGGATGTCCTGATGATTGACGGAGACGCGCGGCGTATTGCAAATGAACTGCTTGAAAGTGCCTACGCATGATTGAAACGCCGGGATTTTTCTGGACGATATTATTCTTCCTGCTCGCCATCGGGCCGCTCGTTTTTGTTCATGAAATGGGGCATTACCTGGTCGGCCGCTGGTGCGGGGTAAAGGCTGAGGTGTTTTCAATCGGCTTTGGCCGCGAAATCACGGGCTGGACGGACAAACGCGGGACACGCTGGAAAATCGGGTGGATGCCGCTTGGTGGCTACGTCCGTTTTGCCGGCGATATGAGTGCGGCAAGCGAACCAAGTGAAGAATGGAAGGCGCTCCCCGAAACCGAGCGCAATCGCACGTTTCAGGCCAAGGCTTTGTGGCAGCGGGCGTTGATTGTTGTGGCGGGGCCGGTCACCAATTTCCTCCTTGCGATTGCAATTTTCATGGGAATCTTTGCGGCTTACGGTCAGGCGAAAACGTCCAATGTGGTCGGCTCGGTGGTTGCCGGATCGCCCGCCGAAAAGGCTGGTTTTGCGGTTGGTGATAAAATCCTCGCAGTGGGTGAGAGTGAAATTAGCGAATTTGGCCAGATAAGCGATATCGTCGCGTTGCGCCCCGGCATGACAATGAGCTTTCTTATCGAACGCGGCGGCGCAGAGCGGCGGATTACAGCCGTCCCAGCGCTCAAAATCATCAAAGACCGATTCGGCAATCAGATCAGGCTTGGTCAAATCGGGCTTGGCTCAGGCAAGCCGGTTTCGGTAAGCCTCACGCCGCTTGAGCTACCCGGCGCGGCAGTCGCGCAAACGGTACGCGTAGTAAAATCGATGGTGGACGGCCTTGTCCAGATCATCATGGGGCGAATTTCAGTCAAGGAACTTGGCGGGCCAATTAAGATTGCGCAATACTCAGGGCAGACGGCAACGCTTGGCTTTGTTGCCTTCCTCGGCTTCGTTGCGCTGATTTCCATTAACCTTGGATTCATCAACTTGTTGCCAATCCCCACGCTTGATGGCGGACATTTGTTTTTTTACGGCATTGAGGCGGTTACGCGGCGTCCGGTCAGCATGATTGTGCAGGAGTGGGCTTATCGTTCGGGCTTTTTCGCATTGATGGCACTGATGTTGTTCGTAACTTTCAATGATTTGGCCTCATTCGGCTTATGGAATCGGCTATCCGGGTTGATTGGTTAACAAGGTTCAGGCAGGGGCGTTCGAGAAATCGGTGCAACAGACAAAGGCGTAATAGAGCGTGGTAGCAAAAAGAGTTTCCAATATCGGTCGAAAAGTGACTGCGGCTTTGCTGATCAGCACGATTGCGCCGTTTCTTGGCACCCCTGCCACGGCGCAAACGACGACATCGCCGCCGATATCGGGCACCATTATCAAATCGATTAACGTTACAGGCGCGCAGCGTTTGGAGCCCGACACCGTTCGTTCGTATATTCAGTTACGTGCGGGCACTCCCTATACAGTTGAAACGCTTGATCAGGCAATCCGCACACTGTTTGATACTGAATTGTTCGCCGACGTTCAAATTCGCGACAACAATGGTGATCTCACAATCGAGATACGTGAAAATCCGGTGATCAATCGCGTTTTGCTTGAAGGCAATAAGCGGATCAAGGAAGACAAGATCAGCAAGGAAATCAAAATCGCGCCGCGACAGATTTTCACTCGTTCTAAAATTCGCGCTGACGTCGCCCGCATCGTTGAGTTGTACCGCCGTCAGGGGCGTTTTGCCGCCAATGTCGACCCCAAAATGGTTATGCTTGATCAGAACCGCGTCGACGTTGTTTTTGAAATTAGTGAGGGGCCGAAGTCAAAGGTTCAGCAGATCAATATTCTTGGCAATGAAAAATTCAAGGATGGGCAACTCCGTAAGGAAATGGCGACCAAGCAATCGCGTTTCTATCGGCTGTTGAGTTCAGGCGCGAGCTATGATCCAGATAAGCTCGCATTTGACCAATCAAAATTGCGCCAATTCTATTTGACCCAAGGCTATGCCGACTTCCGCATCGTTTCTGCGGTGGCCGAATTGACCCCTGACAAGCGTGACTTCATCATCACCTATGTTGTCGAAGAAGGTGAACGCTACAAGTTTGGCGATGTGAAGGTTGAAAGCGACATCCGCGATTTCAAACCTGAGGCAGCGCGCATCGCAATTAAAAAGGACAGTTTTTATAACGCTAAACTGGTTGAGGATACTGTAGAAAGCCTGACGCAGGCGGCAGGTCTGTTCGGTTATGCCTTTGCCGAGGTTAACCCTAGTTTTGACCGTGACAAAGATGCGAAGACAATGTCGATCACCTTTAAGGTTGACGATGCTCCGCGTGTTTATGTTGAGCAGATCAATATCAACGGCAACACGCTGACGCAGGACAAGGTCGTCCGCCGTGAGTTTCGCCTGACCGAGGGTGACCCGTTCAACAGTTTTCAGGTCAAGCGTTCGTCAGACCGCATTCAGTCGCTTGGCTTTTTCCAGGAGAAGCTTGAGATTGAACAGAAGCCGGGTTCATCGCCGGATCGGGTGATCCTTGAGGCCAATGTTGAAGAAAAATCGACTGGTGAGCTTCAGCTTTCGGCGGGTTTTTCGTCGCTCGAACGCTTCATCGTCAACGCTTCGATCCGCCAGCGCAATTTCCGGGGCAAGGGCCAGGAACTTCGCGCCAGCGTCAATTATTCAAGCTTTTCCAAATCAATCGAACTTGGTTTTACCGAGCCCTATCTGTTTGACAAAAACATTGCGCTCGGTGGCGATATTTTCCGCCGGGATTTTGATAATTTCAATCGTTTTGGCGGCCAACGAAATACTACCTTCCAACAGATAACGACAGGTTTTCAGTTGCGCGTTGGCGTGCCAATTACCGAATTCCTCTCGTTTGCCGGGCGTTACGGCGTAAATTATGATGAAGTAACGATCAGCCGCGATGAGTTTTTCGTTGATGATCAATGCTCGCCGCTTTTGGCGGGACGTTTCTTGTGCGACGCAATTGGCAACCGGACAACTTCATCGCTTGGCTACAGCCTTGTTTTCGATAATCTTAACAATCGGCTCCGTCCCAGTAAGGGGCAACGCCTAGTTTTCAGTCAAGATTTGGCAGGCCTTGGCGGCAGCGTCAAATATTTGCGGACACGCATTGACGGCGCTAAGTATTTCAATCCGTTTGGCAAGTTCGTGTTTTCACTCGCTGGTGAGGCAGGTTATATCTTGCCTTATGGCAAAGGGCGCGGCCCCGGCAATGACAAGATTCGCCTGACCGACCGCTTTTTCCTTGGTCAGCCTGAATTTCGCGGTTTTGACATTCGGGGGATTGGCCCAAGAGTGCAGCGTATTTTGCTTGATATGGGCGGCAATCAAGTTCCAGGCCGCGAGGCAATTTTGAGCGACGATGCCATTGGCGGGCGCGCGTTTTATCGTGGTCGCGCCGAACTTGAAGTTCCTCTTGGCTCAGGTGCCCGAGGGCTTGGACTTCGGCCAAGCCTGTTCCTTGATTTTGGTTCAGTTTTCAATGTCAAAAAGCCGCTTTCGCTGCGACGCGCGAACGGAACGACATTGTGCCGCAATCCAGTGACGCGGAACACAGTGGAAATTCAACAATTTCAGGCAGTTTGTCCAACCGACTCGGTTGCCATAACCACACTTCCGGCCTTCGAAGATTTTGTATTTGGCGATAGCCCCAAACCTCGCGTCGCTGTCGGCATCGGCGTCAATCTCAATTCTCCCTTCGGCCCGTTCAGGATCGATATATCCAGGGCTCTGCTAAAAGAGCGCGGGGATGATGTTAAAAATTTCTCATTCAACGTAGGAACTGCATTCTAATGACCAAGATTTTCAAAGCTATTTTGCTCGCCTCCACCCCGGTGCTTGCCGCATCACTGTCGACGACCGCATCGGCGCAAGCCGTGACGAACGTTGCTGTTGCCAATGTCGAGGAAGCGGTGCAGCGTTCAGGCGCATTCACTACTGCTGTTGGCCAGATAAAGACGACTTACAAAGCGCAGATCGACGCATTTGATGCGCGTCAGAAATCGCTTCAGGCCGAATTGGCACCGCTGGTAACTGCATTTCAAACCGCACAGCGCGCACCAAACCCAAATCAAGCTGCGCTCCAAACCCAGGCCACGACAATCCAGACACGTCAACAGTCCGCACAGCGTGAGTTGCAAACGCTCGCACTCCCGTTTGGCCGGGCGCAGGCTTATGTTGAAGAGCAAATTAGCGCCAAGCTTGAGCCTGCGCTCAAAGCAGCAATGGTAAAGCGCAAGGTAAGCCTTGTTGTTGCCCCGCAGGCGACCATTTCGTATCAACCAACTGCTGACATTACAGGTGATATCGTTACCGAGCTCAATACGTTGGTGCCAAGCGTCAGCATCGCTGTCCCTGCAAATTGGCAGCCGGGCGGTCAGGGTCAAGCATCAGCGCCAGCAGCAACGACCCCACCTAAACCGCAAGGGCGCTGATCCGAGTTATGGCTGCGCTTGATATCCGGGCGGTGATGGCAGCGTTACCGCACCGTTATCCTATGCTGCTAGTTGACCGGGTTGAGGAACTAGTTCCCGATCAGTCTATTCGCGCGATCAAGGCAGTAACGATCAACGAGAATTTCTTCAACGGTCACTTTCCCGGTCGCCCAATCATGCCGGGGGTTTTGATCGTTGAAGCACTCGCGCAGGCCGCAGGCATACTCGCGGTTGAATCGCTTGGCCTCGCGGGAAGCGGCAAACTTGTCTATTTCATGGCAATCGAGGGCGCAAAGTTCCGCGCGCCGGTTGAGCCGGGTTGCCTCCTGACGCTAGACGTTCAATTTGTGCAAAAGCGCAGCAGCGTCTGTAAATTTTCAGGACGTGCTAGCGTTGACGGCAAACTCGCCGCCGAGGCAAGCTTTACCGCGATGATCGCTGATCCGCCTGCCTGAGGCTTGCCCTTTTGTCGGGTTGTGACTATGGCCGCGCATCATCTCTTCGGCTGGTCGGAAACCAGCCATTTTCTGGAGCTTAAATCATGAAGACCGATATCCATCCCGAATACCATATGATCAAGGTGCAAATGACTGACGGCACCGTGTTTGAAACGCGCTCGACGTGGGGCAAAGAGGGCGATCTGATGACGCTCGATATTGATCCGCTCGCGCATCCGGCATGGACGGGCGGCAATTCACGTTTGCTTGACGCAGGCGGTCAGGTCGCGCGCTTCAACAAGCGCTTTGGCGGGCTTTCGCTCAAAAAGGGCTGAGATTTGCGATTTGGTTAAAAAAGGGTCGCCATTTTGGCGGCCTTTTTTGTTTCCGCTACATCAACTAAGCGATATGCTTAGTGTTAATGGGTTCAGGCCAGTATATGTGATTATATCGCGTGAATCAGATAGGAGCCCTTTGTGACCAACGGAATCTCTTTCGGCCGCAAAACTGTGAGCGCGGTCAAGCTGGGCGATACCCACCGGGTCGGTGATGGTCATAGCGGCGCACTGATTGAAATCGCTGGGCGCGTCGCATCTGCGCTTGCCAAAGCACTGCGTCTGGCAGGGGAGGTTGGATCGCGCCAATCAACCGGCGGTGGTAGTGATCCCTATCAGATTGATCAGATTGCTAGCGTGCTTTCCACGCAAATGGGGGGAAACAGCGCTGACGCGGGCAGGATAGCGCGCGCCTTGCATGAATTCGCTCAAGAAAGTGCGAGCCTCATCGGCGCACGACCGCATAGTAATTCCTTTGCCGCGATTGAAAGCGCGATTGCCAAAGGGATCAGCGATCACGGCGAAGCACGCACCGTTGAGTCTGCAATTTCCGCAATTGATCGGTCAACTAGCTATGTGCGAGCAGGGGGTTAGCCCTTTTTGTCTTTGCGGCTGACCGCATAGTCAGTGAGTGTTTCTGGCTCAAGGAAATCAACCGTCGAAACGTTAAGTTTGCGCTTGAGCAGGCGGTGCATCAAATCATCGCGCAATTGCTGCGCGCTTGCGGCTGTCATATGCGGCGCGGCACCGATGAGATGAACCGTTAGTGCGCCACGCGCATCGCGGCCAAGCACGGCACCATCGGCAACACAGTTTAGCTGGCCAAACTGAACTGTCATCTTGGCATCAACGCCAACTTTCCCGACTTCGGCAATTGCTGCCGCCATTTTTTGGAGCGTCGCAATTTGCTCCGAATTGAGGAGCGGAACAGCACCTGTAACTAGCGGCGTAAAGGCAGCAGTCATTGCCGGCAATAGCGGCGCACGCGCGTTAATCGCACTGTCACTGCCGAGCGGGCGATCCTTTTGCTCGTCATCCTGATCGCTTGATTGATCGCTGCCCCCGTGCGTGTCACGCTCTGGCCGGTCATCAATGCTGCGCTGTGAGAATCCTGAATTCCGCTCGCTTGAAAATGTGTCTGACTGAGCCGCGCGTTCCAAAACACGCTCAAACATCAAACGCGTTTTATTGGCATTACGTGCGTCAACGAGAGGCGGATTGACGGGCATGGCAGGCGCATTTTTTGTGGTTGGCGGATTGAGGCTGCGGCTCGGACTATTCTGGCTTGGGTTGCTCTGCATGATTATTCACTACCTTCCAGCATCAAAATATTGGCACGACCGCCGTGATTTTCATCTTCAACACGTGCCTCTTTTTCACGCGCCTCAGCACGGCGCAAGACTTTGCCAAGATCAGTGATCCTATCCCCGCGTTCCTTAATCCGCAGCACATCATTGCGTGCTTTGATCAGTCTTGCTTTGGCATCGTCGCACTCAAGCCGTGCCATTTCATCGGCGGTTTCGGCGACGGAGAGGCGTTGGAAACATACATCGCGCCAAATGCGGATCATCTCGCTTTCAGGTTTCCGTGCGAAATCAATGTTGGCATTTGCAGCATCATGCCTGCGCTGGATGAGCATCCTGCCAGCCGTTTCAACTTCTAATTCGGCAATTTGCAAGGCGACTATCGCTTCGGCAAGCAATCGCTGAAGCCGGGTTTCGCGGATGTTAGTGACAAAACCAAGCTGTTTGATCTGAAGCCTAGTCGCCATATTCACCGCCTATTGACCGTAAGACTGCGGTTGTGTTGGAGAGTAAAGCTGGCTCGTTTTGACCTTGGCGCAGATAGCTGTTGATTGCGTCGCGGTTTTCGAGCGCATAATCGGCAAGGCTATCCTGACCCTGCTGATATTCGCCAAGTTGTACCAACAGTTCAATATCCTTGAGCTTGGCCATCATCGCACGGAATTTGGATGATGCGCGGACTTGCACCGTGGGAGCCAGATGGCTGTGCAAACGCGAGAGGCTATTGAGGACATCAATTGCCGGATAATGGCCCTGTTCGCCAAGTTTGCGCGAAAGATGAATATGGCCATCAAGGAGCGAGCGGACTTCCTCACCTATCGGATCGCCATCTTCCTCTTCAAGCAGCACCGTATAAATGCCAGTAATCGCACCAACTGAAGACGTGCCTGTGCGTTCAAACAGGCGTGGTAATTCAGCAAAGACTGACGGTGGAAAGCCACGCCGCACCGCAGGTTCGCCCGCTGCAAGACCAATCTCACGCAGCGCCCTGGCATATCGGGTGACGCTGTCCATCAGCAGCAGGACATGCTGCCCTTCTTCACGTAATCCTTCGGCAAAAGCGGTAGCGACCCGGGCTGCGCGCACGCGCTCCATTGCAGGACGATCCGAGGTCGCAACCACGACGAGTGAGCGCGCCAGCCCTTCTGGCCCAAGCACTTGCTCGACAAAATCACGCACTTCGCGCCCGCGTTCTCCGATCATGGCGATGACAATGGCGTCGGCCTTTGCCTGGCGCGCGAGCATCGCCATCAGGCTACTTTTGCCGCCACCGGCCGCTGCAAAAACGCCGATCCGCTGACCAACGCCAATCGTCATCAGTCCGTCAATCGCGCGGATTCCGGTTTCTAATATAGTGTCAACCGGGCGACGGCTCATCGGGTTGGGCGCATCAGCCTGGATCGAGCGTTCGGGCTGACGCCTGAACGGGCCGAGGCCGTCAATCGGTTGCATCCGCGCATCAACGACGCGGCCAAGCATATGAGTTCCGTATGGGATGCAATCCTCGCCACTGCGCAGGATGACTTCGCTGCCCGTAGACAGCCCGCGAATTTCGCCAAGCGGGGTAAGGATTGCGTCGTCTCCGCTCAGCCCGACAACCTCCGCCCAGAGCGAAAAATCACTGTCGGGATCAACAATCTCGATACTGTCGCCAATGCGTGCCTTGACGCCCGACACACGCAAAGTCGTGCCAAGCGCGCCAATCAAGCGTCCACGCTGTTCAAACATCGGCGCGCGGTCAAGCGCCCTAATCAGCGAGATGCGTTCACTCTGCGCGTTCATGCCAGTGCCGGTTCTTGAGGCGCATGATTAACGCCCCAGCGTTCACCAAGCGCGGCGATTTGCAGATCAAGCCCTGCGAGTATCCGACCTGTTTTGGTTTGGAATACGCAATCAAGCGGCCCAAGGCCCTCCGCCGCCTCCACTTTCACATGAGCAAGATGGGCAACATGTGCTGCAATTCGTGCATGCATCGCTGGTGCGACTTCGATTGTGAGCGCGCCACCATTGTCAATCCGGGCAAGCGCTTGATTGACCAGCCGTTTGGCAACATCAACATCATCAAGCGTGCCAATAATGGCTTTGGTCGCCGCGAGTGCCGCATCAGCGACATCGGCGCGACGTTCCTCGCAAACGGCTTCAAAACGCGTGACCATATCTTCGATAAGCTTTGCAACCTGCTCCTGCGCCTCGGCATATCCCCGGGCCATGCCCTCTTGATAGCCAGTTTCGAAGCGTCGTTTAGCTTCGGTCTCTGCGTCAATGCGAAGCGCGGTAATTGCCTGAAGCAGCGCAACTGCGCTGGTAAATTCAAATCGCTCGCTTGCCTTGATCAGCGGTGTGGCCGCGCCAATCGCGGCGTGAGCGCCTGTCTTGAAAATATGGTAAGTCATGCGGGCTGTTCCACAGAGGCTGTCTTGCGGGCAAGAACAAGCGCGGTCGCAATGTTTGACAATGCCTTCATTTTAAAATCCCCGCTGGCTTCGCTGACAGTGGCAACCATTGTAATTGGTAGCGCTTGATTTAGCATTGTCCGCCCGACCGCATTCAATTGGTCAGGTGTCGGCAATTTCATTTCCGCGTCAGCGATCAGTTCACCGGCTGGTATCGCTGCTTCACACGCGAGGTCATAATTGTTCTCGCCAACGCATTCACAAATGGCCCTCAACCGTGTTCCCGACAGTTCGCGGTCGATAGCAGGGCGAAAATGGAGTAACGTAGTGACTGCCGCGATATCGGCTACCATATCGGAGTCACATAATATCCAGTCAGGCAGATTGACGAGATCAGCAAGCGTCAGCAGCGGTTTCGTATCATTCGCCGTGCCTGTTCGACGCGCAAAGCGAATGCCCCGGCTTTCAGAAAATGATGTGCTCAACGCGGTTAGTCGACGCGCCAAATCGCGGGGTCTGCCCTCCTGTGCGGCACTCGGCAGCATCAGTCTTTCTCACTGACAAGTGCTGACGACGGCGATTTGCGTGATCTGAAAAACATTCGCGCGGCGAAACCGATCAGTACCAGCGCTATCAAGATTATCACAAAGCGCAGGTTGAGGATGCTGGCAATGCTTACGTTGTTGCTGACAACGCGGGGCACCGAACGGCTCGGTGTCATGATCACGCTAACGCGGTCATAAGTCAGCCCTTCAACAGCGTTGGTTACCAGCGATTTGATCGCGCCGGTTTCGCTCTGCAAATTAAAGCCTGGACGGTATTTGACGAACACTGATGCTGAGGCGGGCTTAACCTCTTTTGACAGCGGGTCAGGCTCTGGCATCGTCAAATGCACCCGCGCCTCTATCACACCGTCAATATCACGGATTGAGTGGCTAAGCTCTTGAGACATGCCGTAATTAAGCCGGGCGCGTTCTTCGAGCGGGGATGACGCGAACCCTTCTTTTTTGAAGATTGAACCAAGCGTGTCATAATCCTTACGCGGAAATCCGTTTGATTTAAGCACCTCGACCGCACGGGCAAACTGATTTTGCGAAACCGTAACCTGCCACTGCTCTTTTTCACCGGGCGCTTTGTTCGCATCAATGCCTGCGTCGAGCAGTACTGCAACCATGTCATTGGCCTGCGCTTCTGACAAATTGGTGTAGAGATTCTGGCTGCTGCACGCGCTCAGCAATAGCAAAGGCGCAAGCAGCATCAGGCATGTGCGGACGAGGTTCATAAACTACTAGCCTTGTTGACGGAACAGTTGCGAAACGCCGTCAGAACTGCGGTTGGCAATGTTCGATGTCAGTTGCGCCTGAAACATGAATTCCTGACACTTCATTGTCAGTTGCACCATTTCACCCGGCGTCATCTGCCCGCCCGAAGATTCAGCATTTGCCGCAAATTCAGAAACTGATTTTGCTTCTGTATTGATATGATCAAGCGCGTTGAACAGACCTTTCATCGCCGGCGGCACCGTACCTGATTGTGACGCGCCAGACACACCGTTGTGTTTCTGCATTGATTCCTTGAAACGCACCTCTAGCTGCGCATTATTCTGCGATTGACCAAGCGCCGAAATGCCTGAGTTGCTGAGCGGAGAAAGCTCAACCATCCGGGTTGGGGGGAGTGCGGCCCCGCCCGATGAGGCTTGGGCCGCGATTGCACCAATTGTTTCAATAGCCATGATCGATCACCCCTTGCGTGCCATGGTTTCAAGTGCCTTCGAAATACTATCAAGTGACGTGTGTGAGCTGTTGGCAAGGAAGCTCATGCGCTGTGCTTCTGCTGTGAGCAGTGTGATCGTCGAAGGGCGATCATCGCCAGCGTTAAGTTCATTCGCTTTGATTTCAATCTTGGAGGCTTGGTTGTCAAGTGCTGTGCCCCAAGCACTGGCAAAGGCTTCAAACCAATTGGAGCCTGTGCGGCTGCCAAAACGTTGCCCACTGTTTGCGCTTGCGGCGTAGAGGCTCAGATTATTGCTTGTGATACCATTATCCATGACGTCTTCCTTCCATAAAAACTTAGTTGAAATTCTGCTTTTCATATTGCCTACATCGCGAGTTCCTCGACCAGGCCTTGTCGTTCGAAGATGATGCGACCGCCGCCGATACCCATTATTTTGTGGCCGGTTGGCACGAGCGAGCCAACAAACCAGCGGGTCTGGTCTTGCGTCACAATGTAACCGGGATTGCCGTCAACAAAGGTTGCAAGGCCGCTCCGTGATTTGCTGAAAAAATATTGCAGGTCGCGGTCGCCGCGCCGATTATCCATCTGATATTCGACGTTTTTGAGCGCGGGGAGGTCGCGTTTTAACAGCGCGGTCAGCTCAATTTGACGGTCTTGCGGGAGATATTCAGTCACAATCCGGATCGCGCCGCTTCGCCCCGGACGCGCCTCGGCATCAACCTTGTTGTTGCGCAATATGTCAGTTGCGGCAGCGGCAAGCGAGGCGGGCGTTGAGATATCAATCAAGGCGCCAGGGAATTTGTCTGCCATCAGCTTGCGCAGACGCATGGCTTCGCTGTCACTGCTTACAGCGCCGCTGATGATCAGCGTTTCGCTTGCAACATCGCGCGTCACTTTCAAGCCAGTAAATCCGGTCGCTGAAAGCGTCGCTTTGACTGAGTTGGGGCTGTAAAGTTCACCGCGAATAGCATCTGTTATCGGCGCAATCGCCGCAAAGCCAAGTAGCAACACGCCGAGCAAGGCCAAGAACCACATCCCGCTTGAGCGATTGGCGAAATGATCGCGCACTGGATAAAGCCGCGTTGAGATACGCTCGGCAAGCCCCGCCCGCTCGGGTTCTGCCGCGTGATCATCGGTATGTTGTAACGTGATCGACTGCCCAATGCGTTCGGCTTCCTCCCAGCGTTCCTCAACATCACCGCCAATAGCGACCGCAAACTCGCCGATTTGTAACGGCACATAGGGAGGCAGTATCGCCTCTTCATCAACGCCAATTGGACGGCCAAGCAGTGATATTTCACCCGACGTTACGCGCACTCGCGCCTGATTATCAGCAAGATCAAGTAACAGTGAAATGCCGCTTGTGCCTTGGCCACGCAGCACAATGTCATTGTCGAGGCCGTGACCGACGCGCAGATATTTCCCGACGTGCAAAGGCCGTTCAGCCCCCGCAAGCCGCCCGTTCAGGACGCGCAACACCCATAAAGTTGATTGTTTTACGACAAACGGTGCATTCATATCAGGCACCGCCTCCGCGCTGGCCGCGCTGCTTTGTCTTGACCTTCTTCAAGCCCTCAAGCTGTTCGAGAGGAATGGGGGTAATCGACTGACCCGGCGTCGCCGCTACTGATCCTGACGCGCCCGTAGAGATAATGCGCGGGGTGATCAGTATAAGTCGTTCAAGATATTGCCCGCCCTTTTGACGCTTTTTGAACAGGTTGCCGGCGATGGGAATATCACCGAGGCCGGGCGTCTTCGATTTGAAATCAAATTCTGAATCAATGGTAATGCCACCGATCAGCAGGCTTTCACCTTGTCTGATAATCGCTTCAGTATTGATGATCGAATTGCTCGTGCCAGGGATGCCGTCAACGACTGTAGCGTTCAGGCGACCTTGCTCAACCACAACTTGAAGCTTAGTGCGCAATTCGCCGCCATCAGCCAAAACCGAAGGCGTGACGCGTAGGACGGTACCATAG
>JAYUIX010000162.1:0-17657 GCA_043765635.1 Sphingomonadales bacterium | reverse complement strand
GGGATGATGCCGGCATTCCCGACGGCCCGTTGATCATCACGGTTGATCTTGTCGCGCAGACGATGTCGGTATTCCGCGCGGGCTATGAAATTGGTGTTGCGGTGATCCTCTACGGTGCGGATGAAAAGCCAACCCCGCTTGGTGTTCACACTATCACCCAGAAAAAGAAGCACCACATCTCCAACCTATACGGCGCACCAATGCCCTACATGCAGCGGCTCACCAACGACGGCGTCGCGATCCATGCGTCAGATGTGCTTGAAGGGTTCGTCACCCATGGCTGCATTGGTATACCCAAAGTCTTCGCCAAGCGGCTGTTTGAAGAAACCCAAATTGGTGACCGAGTCATCATCACCAGTGGTGAGAAGCTACAGGTCGGCGGCGCGGTGGCTGCGGCGAGCTAACGCAAAAAAGGGCGGCCCCGCGAGGAGCCGCCCTTTTTGTTTTCAGGTAATCCCGAGGATTTACTTGAGTTCGACAGTCGCACCAGCGGCAACAAGCTGTGCCATAACCTTGTTGGCTTCGTCCTTCGACACGCCTTCCTTGATCGCCTTTGGCGCGGCTTCCACAGCCGCCTTAGCTTCGGTGAGGCCAAGGCCGGTGATCGCGCGGACTTCCTTGATGACGGCGATTTTGTTGCCGCCGTCGCCGGTCAGGATCACGTCAAATTCGGTCTGCTCTTCAGCAGCCGGAGCCGCAGCCGCAGCCGGGCCAGCAACCGCAACCGCAGCAGCAGCCGAAACGCCCCATTTTTCTTCAAGCAGCTTTGAAAGTTCAGCCGCTTCAATCACGGTCAGCGCCGAAAGGTCATCAACGATTTTGTTAAGATCAGCCATTTTAAGTCTCCAATAAATTCAATTAAAAAGTTCAGGCAGCTTTTTCGGCATAGGCGTTAAACACCCGTGCAAGCTGGCCAGCCGGTGCCTGAATAATCTGCACAACCTTGGTCGCAGGCGCTTGAACAAGCCCCACAATCTTGGCCCGCAGTTCATCAAGCGATGGCAGAGTTGCCAGCGCCTTTACACCCTCAACATCAAGGACAGTGTCACCCATCGCGCCGCCAAGAATTTCCAATTTGTCATTGGTCTTGGCAAACTCGACCACCACTTTTGCGGCGGCGACCGGGTCGCTTGAGGTGGCGAGCGCCGTCGGCCCGGTCAGCAGATCGCTGATTGAGGCGTAGGGCGTGCCCTGTGCTGCGATGTTGGCAAGCTTGTTCTTTGCTACCCGGTACTGGGCACCCGCTTCACGCATTTTATTCCGCAAAACCGTCGATTGTGCGACGGTAAGGCCGAGATTGCGGGTGACAACCACCACACCAACCTCTTTGAACGTTGCGTTCAGTTCGGCGACCAGCGCGGATTTTTCAGTACGATCCATGCCATTCTCCACATATCCGCAACGCCGGGGGATTCCAGCGCGCGGGCAAAAAGTCCGTGATGGGGAAATGGATCAGAGCCGGGCAAACCACGGCCAAGAATTTCGTTCCCCGTCTAGGCTGGACATTAAGCAGGCCGAATTGCCTGCACCAACTGTCTCGGACGGTGGCCGGGGCGAACCCCAACCAAGACCCGCGCCTATAAAGCGATTCTGGGGGAGGTCAAGTTGGGACATGGCGCAGCCTTAAAGCTACAAAAGATACGGCTGATTGCAGTGAAATTGTATCCTTTGTTGCTTTAAGGCTTTTCAGGAAATCCCAGAAACCTCAGGAAGTTGACACTGAATTGGTGTGTTGGTTGACCCTCCTGATCTGGTGGTGGCAGCATGTGAAAGCGAAGCGATGATAAGAGCGCGAGTGATGACAAGAACATATCACAAACATTTTCGATAGGAAAGGGAAAACAGATCCCAGTCCAAACCCCTCTCCCCTTGCGGGAGAGGGGTTTTATCGCAACGTCGCCCCGTGCTTCGACACGGGGCTTGGGTTCTTCTTTCAACTGTCTCCCGAAGAAAAGCCTAACCCCGTGTCGAGCACGGGGAGACGATGATGGGTGCCTTCTTGGCGGCTTGGCGGTCTTGGCGTGAGACAAATCTCGGCCAGCCCCGCGCGGTGAGGCAGGATTTGGGTCACGCCAAGGCCGCCAAGCCGCCAAGGAGAAAAGAAATTACAGCGCCGCGCTTGTTTCAGGCGCACCCCCTTCGTGGCCTTTGTGCCTTCGTGTGAAACACTCTTGGCGCGGTGCGCGTGGCTGGGCTTGATTGACTCACACGAAGACACGAAGGCCACGAAGAAGAAGGCATAAAACGCGCGTCACTCCCGCGAAGGCGGGAGTCCATAATCTCCAAACTCTTGAGTATATGGATTCCCGCCTTCGCGGGAATGACAGTGATATATTGTGGAGCTACCTTCTTCGCCCCTTCGCGTCTTTGCATGAACCAACCCAGCCTCACCACGCGGGGATTGCCTGAACTTTACGCTCGCTTACGCATCGCTCTGCGCGCCCTCACCCTTCCGCCACTTCGTGGCTCCCTCCCTCTCCCGCAAGGGGAGAGTGGCAGCTCCCCCAAAAACGCCGCTTTTCCGGTGATGACATGATTTCGCCCTAATTTTGTCCTTTACACGCATTCATGAATTACGAATCCGGCATATTGATGCACTCTGTCTGGCGTGGGCTCAACGCGCCGGTGATGTTCCACGGTCACAATGATGTGATGTTGTGGGGCATGTCGAATGAGGAGCGCGTTTTGCGGCTGATCAAGGCGCAGAAGGTTGCGGACACCATCAATGCCGAAGGCTGCATCTGGGTCAATCTCGCTTATGCCTTTGATCCGCAGTGGCTGGCGCACATCACGAATCAGCCTGATACCGTGGTGACAATGAACGGCGTTCCCGTGCTCGCGCATCTGACTGATCGGCGGATGGCCTCGCGGCTTGAAAGCGGACGCGTCGACAAGGGCGCGGTGCAGGCGATTGAATATGCGGCGAATCCACAGATTTACAATCACAGCCTGCGCAAGCTTGAAACGCCGTTCCTCTCCGAACTCACGACCGCAACTGTCGCGACGATTGAGCGGCAGAGCTATTACGGCGCGTATAAAGGCGTGACTGATATCCTTACCAAATATCTGTGGCCCGAACTCGCACTGTGGCTCACGCGGATTGCCGCGCGGCTTGGCATGACGCCCAATATGGTGACGGCGATTGGCGCGGTTGGCTGTATCTCGGCGATTTTCCTTTTTGCGACGGGCTGGTTCTGGAGCGGGGTTGCTGCTGGTTTTGTCTTCATGGTGCTTGATACGGTTGACGGGAAACTCGCGCGCTGCACGATCACTTCGTCCTTCTGGGGCAATATATTCGATCACGGGCTTGATCTGGTGCACCCGCCCTTCTGGTGGGTGGCGTGGATCGTCGGGCTCGGCGTGGTTGGCCTGCCGCTGAGCCAAGGTCAGTATGAATTTGTCATGATCGCGGTGCTTGGCGGTTACGCCGCACAACGCGCGATTGAGGGCATTTTCATCAAGGGTTTTGGCCAGCATATCCATGTCTGGCGACCGTTTGATTCGTGGTTTCGTCTGATCACCGCGCGGCGCAACCCGAACATGGTGTTGCTTGTGGCGTCGTTGCTCGCAGGTCGCCCTGATTTGGGGATGATTGCGGTCGCGTGGTGGACGATCATTTCACTTGTCGTTCACGCAGTGCGCACGGTGCAGGCTTACTATGTGAAGGCCAGCGGCAACCGCATCACGTCATGGCTGCAAGAAACCGCCTGAACCGCATAATGAATGAGACTGTCCGCAAGTTCGGCTATCCCGAAACGCTGATTGAAGAATTTGACCATTGGCTGGTGCTGCTCCGGCCAGCGCAGCCGACTTTGGGGTCACTCGTTCTGGCAGCCAAATCAGACGTAACCGCCTTTGCTGATTTACCCGACGCGGCGTTTGCCGAACTCGCAATTGTCAGCCGCGCGATTGAAACTGCGCTGAGCACTGCGGTTGCCCACGAAAAGCTTAACTATCTGATGCTGATGATGGTTGATCCGCATGTCCATTATCACGTCATCCCGCGCTATGCGGGCACGCGGACACATGGCGACTTAGTGTTTGAAGATCATGGCTGGCCCAAGCTGCCCGAGCTTGGGCAGGCGGTGACACTTGACAGTGCGCAGATTGCGGCGCTGACGGGATGGCTCCGTCCATTTTTTGGGTAGAGACTTCCTTTACTAAATGCGTTCGGGCTGAGCCTGTCGAAGCCTTGTCCTTTCTTCTCCAGCGTTTGGAAAAGAAGGACAATCCTTCGACAAGCTCAGGACAAACGGAAACGAGTGGTTCAATCGAAAAACAAAAGCGCTAAACCCAGCGCCGCGTCAATTCTTCTGCCGTTTGCACATCGTTGAGGAAATCAACCTCGGCCCAATCAAGCCCGTCAATCGCGCAAGTGCCGATTTTGCCGGTGGGGGCGAGCGCATCGATGACTTTGAGATACCAATTCTCAACGCCTGCGGGGGTACGCATGAATGCCTCGACGGTATCCCGGAAAAGGGCAGCGCCGTCACCGCGAAACGCCAGAAGCCCGATTGATTCGGCATTGCTTTGCGCCGCCGAGAGCGTCTTGCCAATCGCGATCAGCCGCTCGCCCTCGCGCTCGACCTTCATGTCATCACTATCATAGGAAGGCTTGATATCGACGGTGACACGTACCGGCCAGTCGCTCTGCGCCAGCACGCGCGCGACTATCGCATCCGAAATCAGTGTATCGCCGTTGAGGATCAGAAAATCCTCATCCATCGCAGCGCGCGCGATCCAGCACGAACCGAGATTGTCCGCCACCTTGTAGAACGGGTTGAACAGCGCAGTGAGCGTGACGCCGGGCCGTGCCAACCGGGCAAGCTCTGCCTCGACCTTTTCAGTCATAAAGCCAGTGACGATATCGATGCGCTCAATCCCGCCTTTGATGAGCGCGCCGACCTGCCATTCAAGCAATGTTTTGCCCGAGAACGCGATCAGGCATTTGGGCAGGCTTTCGGTCAGCGGCAGCAGGCGCGATCCTTGCCCGGCGCTCAGGATGATGGCTCTTTTGATCATGGATCTGCCTTTTGCGCGAACAATGGGGCTGAAATATGGTGCGCTCACAACACTTGCTTTTTGGCGGAAAAGCAGGAATGGCGCGGGTTATGGCTGACAAAGAGACGCTCCATTTGTTTGATCTTGATCGCACGATCACGCGCCTGCCAACCTACACACCCTTTCTGATTTACGCAGCGCTGCGCCTTGCGCCGTGGCGGCTGTTACTGATCCCGGTGCTGATCCTTTATTTTGCGGGTTACGGGCTTAAATGGCTTGACCGCAAGGCGCTCAAGCAAGCAATGCACGCCCTGTTGCTTGGCCGCCGCGTTGATGCGGCGCGGATCGCACGCGTCACGACGTCATTTGCCAAGGCCACGGTTGATGGCAACAGCTACGCCGAGGCAAAGCGCATGATAGCAGACGCGCGTGCAGCGGGCGAACGCGTGGTGATCGCCACCGCCTCACACCGGTTTTATGTCGAGCCAATCGCGGCGGCGCTTGGTGTAACCTATGTTATCGCGACTGGATCGGTATGGGATGCTGATCAGCTTACCCCCGATATTCCCGGCGAAAATTGTTACGGCGCGGCCAAATGCGCAATGGTTGAACGCTGGTTTGAAAACATCGATCTTGATCGCGGCAGCGTTCACGTCCGCTTTTATTCGGATCATGTCTCTGATCTGCCGACATTTGACTGGGCGGATGAGCGGATTGCCGTCAATCCCTCGCCAAAGCTGCGGACAGTGGCGATGCAACGCGGGTGGCCAATCCTTGACTGGTAGGGAATTGATCAAGACGGATTAATTGTTTTCCCGTCGGATCGTGGTGAAATCGAAGCGGATGCTCACCCATGCGCCGACAAGCGGCTTGTTGCCGACGCGCGGCGGGCGAACACGGAATTGCCAAGCAGCCTGGCGCAGAGCACGCGCGATGCCCGAACCCGGAGGAGACTCGCCGAGCGATTGACAATTCTCGACTTGATAATTGTCAATCGTGCGACAGGCAATAATCGCCCAACTACCGGGTGGACGATTTTTGGGCAAATAAAAGGCCAGTTCGCCGTCAGTCGGCTCGCGCTGCCATTCTGCCCGGTAGAGCGGCTCACCATTGGGCGCCTGCCCAGATGCTTTGGCCGAATCGCCTGCGCTGCTCCCGCTCGCTGCCGCGCTCTCGTATTTTGGCAATGTGCCAATATCGCCAGCGGCCATCTCCTCTCGGCTCATCTCGATAAAGCCCTTGTTGGGTGAAGGCGGGATCGGAATTTCTGGCGGGGCCACCTCCTCGGGCGAGGTTGGCCGCTCGGCCTTGGGCTTGGCTTTGGCCTTATCAAGCTTGGCAGTCTGCGCGGCGGGACTAAGCGAAAAACTTGTCAGGCGAGCCGCGCTTTCGCGTTTGGCCGAAGGCTCCAGCACCACCAGGCCCAACAACAGAAAAACAAGCAGCCCCTCGATCACCAGCGTGAGCAGGATCGCAGCACCGCGCCGTTGCAGACGCTCACGAAAAGGGGAAAGTTCAGCGTTCAAGCAGGGCTCTATTGCGCAGGCGGGGGGGGTTCTTATTCGGGAATTGTCATCTCATATTCTATGCGCCACATCACTGGCAAGGCGAAATGGCGGGGAAGTGGCAAGCATATGCACAAATTTAGAGCGCCTTTGGCAGTCGTGTTTCCGATTAGAAGCGCTTGATAAAATTTTACATAAAAACTCTTGTTTTCCGAATTGACCTTCCCATCTCATAAAGTGTCAGACGCCATATCGGGTCTGACATGCGTGGTTCCAATGGTGGAGCGCGCATTATCTATGTTGCTTATGAAGGACATACTCATGCGAAATGCTTTTGATTTTACCCCTTATCGCCGTTCGATGGTTGGCTTTGACCGTCTGTTTGACGTGCTTGAACATAATGCCCGCGCCACGGCAAGCGATAGCAATTATCCACCTTATGACATCGAAAAGTCAGGCGATGACAGCTACCGCATCACCATTGCGATTGCTGGCTTTACGCGTGACGAGATTGACGTCACCGCACATCAAAACTTGCTGACGGTTGCCGCGCGCAAGGCCGAAGCGCCTGAAGGCAGCGAAACACCGCATTATGTCCACCGGGGCATCGCCAACCGCGCGTTTGAGCGGCGTTTCCAGCTTGCCGACTATGTGCGGGTGAGTGCAGCGGATGTCGCGGACGGTTTGCTCACCATTGATCTGGTGCGCGAAGTGCCCGAAGCAATGAAGCCGCGCAAGATCGTGCTTGGTGGTGCTACGGCTGAGGCAATTCCGCAGCTCAAGGCGGCGTAAACCTTCATTAGAATGTGATGACATCGGATTGATCCGTTCGTCCTGAGGAAGGGCTGAGCTTATCAAAGACCTATCTCGAAGGATGTTGCGCGCAATGTCCTTCGAGACGTCATTTCAGCAAGTTCAGGGTGACGGGTTATGTAGATCAACCTACTATTATCAAATTTCTGATCAGATCATCACATCATCAAGTCCGTCAAACCAGCGCGTCTGACGGGTAGACTCAAGGCTGCCATGTGCGTCGAATGGGTGCAGTGCGCTGAAATCAAGCCCCGTGGCCTCCTCAACCGCCTTGATTGTCGTTTGAATCTTGCGGCTGCGCAGTTGGTCAATCGTGTAAGGTTTAAGTCCCGAAAATACCCGCGCCTCATAGAGTGCGCGGACATATTCAGTCTGGCCGATGATGAATGCGGCTGCCGCAATCTGATCATCGGTCTTTTGGAGCACAGCGATTTTCCAGAATGACAGCGGGATGCGCCACGGCCCGCCTTTGCGGCTGCGCCCATAAAGTGGGTCAGAGTCACGGAAAATCGGCCCGGTAAAAACGGTCAGTCGCTTTTCGCTCGTCTGAGCTTTGTCGAGGACATAATCCTCAAGATTGCCCCAATCTATATCATTGTAAGTCTGATGCTGCGGCGCGGCGTTGGTGAAATGGAAGCTATCCTCCATTCCGCGCTGTGAGTCCGTAACATTTTCGCCCCAGCACGGGTCGAGCCGACGGACAAGGTGGCCACGGCTGAAAAAGACTTTCTCCTGAGCGCGAGTGCGGACGTAAAATTCATCATCGGGCTGATATTTGGGGTCAAGCCGCGCGTCCTGCCGCCATGTGTCCTTGCGCTTGCCGGGGCGGATCAGGCGATTGCCATCAATATTTACAACGGTCATTAGCGGGAAACGGCGCTGTTCATGAATGAGCGATGAGAAGTGCCAATATCTCAGTTCATGCCCTGATCCGTCGAGCAACGGCGCGACGCGACCTTCACTTAAAAGCGAAGCATAGATCGGATCAAGCGGTAGAGCAGTGTTCAGAAAATCGGGATCATAGCCCAGACCATCAGTCGCCCAGTGATTGACCTCGAACGGTGCAAACTGTTCAGTTGCCACTCCGCCACTACCCGCTGTGGTAACGCCGTCCTGCATCACCTGAACGCTGATCGGGGCAAAGCCCATTGCGCGTGACAGCCGGTCAAGTGCTGCGCGCGCATCCTCATTTTCAAAGCGTCTGCTTTCAAGATGGTTGAAGATCGCGCTAACTCGGACACCCTCATTGGCGAGCCAGCGTATCTCGCCACCGTCGCCGCGTTTGCGCGGTGCTTGTATGGCCTTGTGATGGATGGCCACCACCTGCCACTGATCATTGAGAACGGGTGATCCCGATGATCCGGGTTCGGTATCAGTCGTATAGTGGATGAAGCTTTCGGTGATGCCGGGCACTTTCGCCGGATCAAGTTTGATGATCTGGCTTGAATGAATTGCAATTTGTTTGGCAGTGCCATTTGGGTGCTGAATGATGCTGATCCATTCGCCGTCAACTGACTTGCCCTTTAACGGCAGCAGTGGCAGCCAGCCGTAACGCTCAATTGGGACGCCGTAATCAGACATTGGGGCGACCGCGACGAGCGTGATATCAAGTTCTGTACTGGTGTAGAAAAGCTGGCCCGGATCAAGATTATATTGTACCGCACGGCGCATCACCCCGTCGATATCATGTTCATAACTAAATTCGGCTTCAGCTTGCGCGGCTTCGGCAGGCGAGGACAGCACATGATTGTTAGTGATCAGCAAACGCGGCCCGATCAGAAAGCCCGTACCATAGGCTTCACCGCCCTCAACTGGAAGCTTGATCCGGCACACCGCATCAGCGGCACGACGTCCGCGATCAAGAAAGTTGATTGAAAGCAGGTCGCTTTCACCAATGATCCGCTCATAGCCGTGGGGATCGCTTTTGCGGTTTTCGGCAAATTTCTTGCGGAGCGAATATGCCGCGTCATCCATCGCGCGCGCAGTGCGCTGCGCGCGCTGTGCTGGCGGAACCGTTGCCTGTCGTTCCTCAAGCGCTTGAGCGATTGCAGCCTCAAGCACTGGATCATCGACGATAACGATATCGCTGCGTTCACATCCTTTTGGCTCTTTGTCTGACATGCCCCGCCTCCTGATTGCTGCTGCAACCCAGCAGACTATGTGGCTTAGCAGGAACCAGCGCGTGATTGCCATCACGGCTTAGGGTCAGGACCTAGACCAGCCGCAGCGCATTCACCGTGAGCCAAAGCCCGGCCCCGATTAACAATATGGCAGCAATACGCCGTAGTAGAAGGAGTGGAAGCCCTCCGGGCCATTCCTCTTTCAAAAGCAACGGGATCGTGGCGGCTACCATGACGCCGGCAATACCCCCTGCGATTGCAAAGCCCGCCATGTCGCTGCGTGCCGCGAGACCAGCGACAATAAACGGGCTTGCGCCTGCGATTTGAGCGGGGAAAAAGCGAGTCAAACTGGCCAGAAACGATCGTGTCAGGGTGACTGGCTTGGCAGGTTTAACCCTTAGCAGCATCGGAAATCCGGCAAATAGCAACGCAAGTGCTGCAAACAGCGTCCGCGCTTCATATGTGATGAGATTGGCGATATAGCTTCCACCAAATCCACCAATGCTCAAATTGATCGCCGTTACGATAATCAGCGCTGCATAAATTGGTCGGTGATCAGCAAAGCTCAGCCCAAGGCGGTGCGCCTGATTTTGCACACGGTCACCCGTTTCGGCGAGCAGTACCGCGATAAAGGCAGGGATGAGTGCGTCCACACCCTCTACCCATAGAGACGTTGGTTCACCGCCGCTAGATAGGATTGTGCAGCCGCTGGATCAACGCGTTCACAGCCAACCGCATCGCGCATCGTTTCGAGGAAGGGCAGCACCATTATGCTGCACTCTGAGCCTGAAAGCGCGCTTTCAAGCCCGCGTGCAAGCTCTTCAACCGGAAATAGGCCGTATGCACGCGCGATCCGTCGCACTTCATCAACTTGGTGGGCGAGCTGGTGCCCGTTCATATGTGGCAATTGTTCGGCGAGCATATCAATCCGGTCGCAAAGCTGCGCCTTGATCTGCATCAGCGCGTCACAGGCAATCCCCATTGACCATACTCCCAAACTACTGATCTTGAGCTTTGCACGGTTATGGTTACAAAGATGTTAACGTCCGCCGCGTATCACCGTGGTCATGATTTCAGACGTCACTGGGTAACCAAGATGCGTCGGAATACAAAGATGCCGCTCGCCGTCACGATCTTCGAAATAGGGGCAGATGATTTCAACCGGAATATCGCGGGCATGAACTTCGGCAGTCGCAAAATCCTCAAATAGCGCGAGCCGCTCAAGGTTACGCCGGGTCGGGAAAATCACCTTGACCTTGCCAGTATCAGCGGCGGCTAGAAGGTCAGCCGCGCTTGCCCAGAAACTCAGGACATTCTCAGTCTGATCAACCACAGGTTCGGGCGTATCGGCGGGAACACTCGCGATATAGAAACGCGTGTCAAACACCCGCGCCTCGCGGAAATTGGGCCGCCAGCGTGCGAACGGAATGAGCGGATCAAGATCAAGCGCTGCACGGCGCTCATCAAGCAGCGTGCTGAACAATTCGCGCGCATGAAGCCGCGCTTGCGCCGCTTCTATCCAATCCTGTGTGGGGGCGGTTGAAAAGCCGATGGCGATGCCGCTTTCCTCCAGAGTTTCGCGAATGGCGGCAACGCGCGCCGCCGCCTCTTCAATTTCAAGCGCATGGTTATTTGCGAAATAGCGGCTGTCAGCGGCAATGGCATGATCATCATCGTCTATCCGCCCACCGGGGAACACAATCGCCCCGCCCGCAAACGCCATTTTGGCTGATCGCTCAACAACCAGCAACTCAGGCGGGCCGCCCACGCGCTCGCGAAACAGCACCAGTGTTGCGGCGGGGGTGGCGGGCACCAGCGCGCCATCATCGTCAATATTGTCATTCATGAAAGATGGCCTATCCTGCATTGGGCGCTTGTGAAAGAGGTGCCGCGTTGATTGGGGTCGGAATATGGGCATCGTTGAGATCATGGGCGTGGCAGGCAGCGTCAGTCTGCTGGCCGGATGGCGGCTATATTTATGCGCCTTTGGCATTGGCCTTGCGATGCGTTTCGGTTGGATTGAGGCACCCGAACATTTGGCGAGCCTTGCCGTGCTATCGAACAACTGGGTGCTTGGCGCATCAGGCATTGGCATGATTGCCGAATTTTTCGCTGATAAGGTGGCGTGGCTCGACTCGCTATGGGATACCGTTCACACCGCGATCCGGCCAATTGGCGGGGCGCTTCTCGCGCTTGCGTTGGTCGATGCGTCTGACCCGACTTGGCAGGTTGTTACATTGCTGCTGGGCGGCGGGGCATCGCTCCTGAGCCACGGCGCAAAGGCCGGCACCCGCGCGGTGGTCAATGCCAGCCCCGAACCGTTCAGCAATATTGCAGTGTCTACAGGTGAAGACGTGATAACTGGCGGGCTGTTGGCGCTGGTGCTGGCCAATCCGGGGGCGGCGGTTATCGTTGCAGTCTTGCTCGCCGGGGCGGCGGTGTTCGCCATTCTGATGGTACGGCGCGTGCTCAAACGGCTGTTTGCGAGTGAGGCTAGGGCAGACGCGACTTAGAGCGTGATGACTTTAGTTTTGATCGTCGCCCCGTGCTTGACACGGGGTTAGGCTTCTTCTTGCTTTTATCGGAACAAGAAAGCCAAGCCCCGTGTCAAGCACGGGGAGACATATGTGATTCAACGCATAATCATCGCGCTTTAGCTACCGCGTTGGCCGTGCCTTATAGGGGGCTTTGGACTTGCGCGGGCCATCGCCGCCAAAGGGTTTGCGTTCGGGACGTGCGCCACTGCGCTCTGGCCGTGGCCCACTGCGATCCGGACGCGGCCCGCTGCGTTCAGGGCGTGGGCCGCGATCAGCGCGGGGCGCAAGCGTTGGCCTGCCGCCTTCGACAGCTTCAATCCGGACATCGTCATCGCCGTCTTGACCGTCACTTGCCGGTTTTTTGAGCGCGGCGGCAAATCGGCTGGCGGCAGCGCGCGATACCGCAAACTGCGTCTCACCGGGGCCGATCTTGATCGCGCCGACATCTTGCTTGGTGATGTGACCGCGACGGCAAAGCAAAGGCAATATCCAGCGCGGATCAGCATTATTATTGCGGCCAATGTTCATCCGGAACCACACCGCATCATCAAAACCGGCATGGTCACGAGGGCTGCGCGCGTCAGCACCGCGTTCGGGACGATCGCTTCGTTCGGGTCTGTCGCCGCGTTCTGGGCGATCACCACGCTCTGGCCGGTCGCGCGGCCGATCACGCCCGCCGCCATCAAGCATATCTTCAGGCGCTGGCAGCTTCGCGCGGTGCACGCGGACGAGTGCCGCCGCAATATCTTCAGCACTCCGTTCGGCGAGCAAGCGCGCACCAAGTGCCCGGTCTTCCTCTTCGAGCTCAACGGGCGCGAGCAGCGTTTCAAGCAAGCGCTCATGATCGCCTTTTCGAATATCCTCAGGCGTCGGCACACCGACCCACTCAACATCAATCTTTGCGCCGCGCAGCATCATTTCAACGCGCTTGCGGCGCGGATAGGGAACGATGATAACTGCCGTGCCCTTTTTGCCCGCACGGCCCGTACGGCCTGAACGGTGCTTGAGCGTTTCGGCGTCACGCGGAAGCTCGACATGGATCACAAGACTGAGCGTTGGCAAATCAATCCCGCGCGCGGCAACGTCAGTCGCTACGCATACCCGCGCCCGGCGATCCCGCAGCGCTTGCAGCGCATGGTTGCGCTCCTGCTGGCTATGTTCGCCTGATAGCGCAACAACATTGAAGCCGCGTTCATTGAGGCTGTTATGAAGGTGGCGGACGTTATCTCGCGTCGCGCAAAACAGCATCGCCGATTCGGCCTCATGCAGGCGAAGAAGATTGACAACGGCATTTTCAATATCTGGCGGAGCAACAGTGACCGCCTGAAAACTGATATCGCCGTGGCCGCGATCCTCGCCAGCGGTCGATATCCTCAGCGCATCACGCTGATACCGCTTGGCGAGCGCGACAATCGGTTTTGGAATCGTTGCCGAAAACATCAGGGTACGGCGCTCAGAAGGGGTCGCATCGAGGATGCTTTCAAGCTCCTCACGGAAACCCATGTCGAGCATTTCATCGGCTTCATCAAGCACAGCCACGCGCAAATGCGAGAGATCAAGCGCACCGCGTTCAAGATGATCGCGCAGCCGTCCCGGCGTTCCAACGACAATTTGCGCACCTTGGCTCAGCGTGCGGCGCTCTTTTGACGCATCCATCCCGCCAACGCATGTTGCGATCCGCGCACCTGCTTTGCCGTAAAGCCAGATCAGTTCGCGGCTGACCTGAAGCGCTAGTTCGCGCGTTGGCGCCACAATCAGCGCAAGCGGTTCGCGCGCAAAGCCGATCTTGCCGCTGTCCAAAATCTGGTCAGCCATCGCAAGACCGAAGGCAACCGTCTTGCCGGAGCCAGTCTGCGCCGAAACGATTAGATCGCGGCCCACCGCCTCGGGTTGGAGGACGGCGGCCTGAACCGGCGTTGGCGTTTCATAGCCACGCGTGGCGAGCGCCTCAGCCAAAAGCGGGGGTAAAGTATCAAATATCATGGGTAAATGTCCGTTATGTTGAGCCGCCTTTGGCGGTTTACGCGTCTTGTGTCCATCTTTGTGAATTTGGTTCGAGTTATAAATTGATGAAATCGATCAGACACATGGAAAATTCTGACTATAGCGATTATCCGGGCTGCGCTATGACGTGTTATCACATAAGTATAAAAGCAACAGAGACAGGAGTATCTCCAATGAATGATATGAGCAAATGCCCCGTCATGCATGACGGCCCACGGACTATGGTTGGCCGTACAAACCAAGATTGGTGGCCCGACGCATTGCAGCTTGAAATCCTGCGTGAGGGCGGCCGTATTGCCGACCCGATGGGGGCAGACTTCAATTATGCGACGGCATTTAAGTCGATTGACTATCAGGCGCTGAAGGCAGACCTGACCGCGCTGATGACCGACAGTCAGCCTTGGTGGCCAGCAGACTATGGCCATTACGGCCCATTCTTCATCCGTATGTCTTGGCACGCCGCTGGCACTTATCGCACCGGTGACGGTCGCGGTGGTGCCGGCAGCGGGCAGCAGCGCTTTGCGCCACTCAATAGCTGGCCAGACAATGGCAACCTTGACAAGGCTCGCCGTCTGCTTTGGCCAGTCAAGCAAAAATATGGCAACAAGATTAGCTGGGCTGATCTCTTCGTCCTCACAGGCAACGTTGCCATTGAGTCGATGGGCGGCCCCGTGTTCGGCTTTGGTGGCGGCCGCAAGGACGTGTTTGAACCAGAGACGGTTTATTGGGGTACCGAAGATTTGTGGGTTAACCAAGGTGTTGAAACCCGCATCATCGCGGAGAAGGGCAAGGATCTTGAAAGCCCGCTTGCCGCGATCCAGATGGGCCTCATCTACGTCAATCCTGAAGGGCCAGGCGGCGTCGCTGATCCACTGCTGTCAGCACGTGACATGCGCGAAACCTTCACGCGAATGGCGATGAACGACGAAGAAACCGTAGCACTCACGGCTGGCGGCCACGCCTTTGGTAAGGCACACGGTGCAGCGCCTGCCGATAGCTTTGGTGGCAGTCCCGAATCCGAAATCTTGGCGTTGCAGGGCTTTGGCTGGCTGACCGATGCCGATGAGATTGGCGGTGGCAACATCACCACGTCTGGTATCGAAGGTTCTTGGTCAAATAACCCAACCTCGTGGAGCCACGACTATTTCCGGCTGCTGTTCAAATATGATTTTGAACTGGTGCACAGCCCGGCAGGTGCGCAGCAATGGACGCCGATCAACCCTGATCCTGCCGACATGGCGCCTGATGCACGCGATCCTTCCAAGAAAGTGCGGACGATCATGACCACGGCCGACATGGCGTTGAAGATGGATCCCGAATATCGCAAGATTTCGGAGCGCTTCCTTGCCAACCCTGCCGATTTGGATGATGCCTTCGCCCGTGCATGGTTCAAGCTATGCCACCGCGATATGGGGCCGAAGGTTCGTTACCTCGGGCCAGAAGTGCCCGCCGAAAACTTGATCTGGCAAGACCCTGTGCCCGCTGGCATTATGCCTTCGGACGGCTCGGTTTCCGCGTTCAAAACGGCGATCCTAGGCAGCGGTCTTTCAGTTGCTGAGCTGGTTAAGGCGGCGTGGGCTTCGGCCTCCACCTATCGCAATTCGGATCATCGCGGCGGCGCTAATGGTGCCCGCGTCCGCCTCGCCCCACAAAACGGCTGGGCCGCGAATGATCCTGAAGAACTGGGCAAGGTGCTCGCCAAGATCGAAGAACTTCGGGGCGATTTGTCGGTGGCCGATGCCATTATACTCGCTGGTTCAGCTGCCATTGAAAAGGCCGCGAGGGATGGGGGTTTCACCGTCTCGGTGCCCTTCACCGGCGGACGCGGCGATGCAAGTGATGCGCAGACCGATGCGGAAAGCTTTGAACCGCTTGAGCCCTTTGCCGATGGCTTCCGCAACTATCTGCGCGCCAAGGCAAGCGTGAAGACTGAAGACATGATGGTCGACAAGGCACATCTGCTTGGCCTTTCCGCGCCGGAGATGACGGTTCTCGTCGGCGGTATGCGCGCGCTCGGTGCGGTCAGTGGCAATACCGGCCACGGCGTGCTGACGGCTCGCACAGGTCAGCTCACCAATGACTTCTTCGTCAATTTGCTGTCAATGAAGACCAAGTGGATTGCGGTCGCGGGCAGAGACGACGAAGAATTTGTCGGCTTTGACCGCGCATCGGGCACCGAGCTCTGGCGTGCGACCCGTGCTGACCTGGTTTTCGGTTCCAACTCACAATTGCGTGCGGTTGCCGAAGTCTATGCGCAGGACGACAATAAGGAAAAGTTCGTGCACGACTTTGTCGCTGCGTGGGTCAAAGTGATGAACGCGGATCGCTTCGATATCGCCTGAGTATAGACAATAAAACACCCGCCGGTGATATCTCACCGGCGGGTGCCTTTTTTCCTCCCCAGGAAAATCGGACGGCTTAACCGAATTGGTTCATTGTATTGTGGACGCCGCCAGCCTTGAGCGCGGCCTCGCCAGCAAAATATTCCTTATGATCATCACCAAGGTCAGAGCCTGACATGTTCTGGTGCTTGACGCAGGCAATGCCTTGGCGAAGCTCCTGACGCTGGACGCCGAGGACATAGCCGAGCATCCCGGCCTCACCGAAATACTCCTTCGCCAGATTATCAGTTGAAAGCGCCGCCGTGTGATAGGTTGGCAGCGTGATCAGGTGATGAAAAATCCCCGCACGCTTTGCACCATCAGCCTGGAAAGTGCGGATGCGCTTGTCAGCGGCGATCCCAAGTTCGCTATCATCATAGTCCGCACTCATCAGCTTGGCACGGTCATAGGCCGAAACGTCAAGCCCTTCGGCCTTCATCGCGTCATAAACTTGCTGACGGAAATTGAGCGTCCAGTTGAATGAGGGTGAATTATTATAAACCAGCTTTGCATTAGGAACAACCGCACGGATACGATCCATCATCCCCGCAATCTGCTCAACATGGGGCTTTTCAGTCTCGATCCAGAGCAGATCAGCACCGTTTTGTAGCGAGGTAATGCTATCAAGCACACAGCGATCTTCGCCAGTGCCGCTGCGGAACTGGAACAGGTTTGACGGCAGCCGCTTGGGGCGCAGCATCTTGCCGTCGCGGTTGATAATCACATCGCCGTTGCGCGCGGTTGCCGGATCAATCTCTTCGCAATCAAGGAACGCATTATATTGATCGCCAAGATCGCCGGGTGCGTTACTCACCGCGATTTGCTTGGTCAGGCCAGCGCCAAGCGAGTCAGTGCGCGTGACAATGATCCCGTCCTCAACGCCGAGTTCAAGGAAGGCATAGCGGCAGGCGCGCACCTTCGCGAGGAAATCCTCGTGCGGCACGGTTACTTTGCCATCCTGATGGCCGCACTGCTTTTCATCGGAGACCTGGTTCTCAATCTGAAGCGCGCAGGCACCCGCTTCAATCATCTTCTTGGCGAGCAGATAGGTCGCCTCGGCATTGCCGAAGCCAGCGTCGATATCAGCGATGATCGGCACGACGTGCGTTTGATAATTCTCAACTTGGGCCAGCAGTTCGCGCTCCTTAGCCGCGTCACCAGCGGCACGCGCGGCGTCGATATCACGGAACAGCAGGCTGAGCTCGCGCGCGTCGGCTTGGCGCAAAAAGGTGTAGAGCTCTTCAATCAGCGCTGGCACACTCGTCTTTTCGTGCATTGATTGGTCGGGCAGCGGGC
>JAYUIX010000161.1:0-4981 GCA_043765635.1 Sphingomonadales bacterium | reverse complement strand
GCGTCACTCAGCTTGGGCATATCCGTTGGCGGCGGCGCAAAACCTGTGCTTGCCTCAACCGCGCCGTACCAATGGCTGCCCCAAATCCCGTCCGCTGGATGCGGCCCCGCCTGCCAGCCAAGCATCGCATCGTCCCAACTGATGCCAAGCGCCAAACAAAGCGCGCGCAGCATCCCCGCCGGATCATTCAAAATGTCACTACTGTCGATGACTGGCGCGCAAACGCCAATCCGATCCGAAATGCGGCTGTGATAATCGACTAGCTTCGCAAACCCAAGCAGATGCGCCGCTCGGAGATCATTCTTCGCGGCATAGCTCGCCACAACCAGTTCAGGCGCGCGGATCAGGAACGCATGAACATGATCTGGAAAATCGAGAATATCGACCGGGCCAACCATATGATGCGGCATATGCTTTTGATACCAAACGGGTTTTCCACCCGGCACGGCCCCGCGCATTGCCGCCGCGACCGAGTGCCAATCGGTATCCATATCGGCAACAACGGCGTCGGCCATTGGCTGACGTTCGCCCGATGTTTTGAGGAACGCGCCGTAAAATGGCTCGTCGGTCACCGCGCTATCCCCGCGCGAAGAGAAGCTCCGCATCATCGCAGTCGAGATATTGCGCGGCCCTGACCACATGGCAATTCGGACTGTCATGGGCGGCTTCGGCCTGCAACGTCACGCTCAATATAGGTGCGGTATAGCCCTTGTAGCCGTTCGACCATCGGCCCGCGTCCATTGGTTATTACTCGCCCATCAATCGTATGCGCTGGAACAACGCCCGCGAACGTGCCCGTCACAAATGCCTCATCAGCGCCGTAAACATCAGTCAGTGAGAAGTTGCGCTCAAAAACCGGAATGCCCTGTTCGCAGCACACTGTGATTACGTTGCGCCGGGTTATGCCATCAAGGCAATAATCGCCCGAGGACGTCCACACCTCGCCCTTGCGGATGATGAAGAAATGCGTCGAATTGCACGTCGCGACGAAACCGTGCGGATCAAGCATCAGCGCCTCATCCGCGCCCGCCTGTGCCGCCTGAATGCAGGCGGTGATGCAATTGAGCTTGCTGTGCGAATTGAGCTTAGGGTCTTGCACCGCCGGATCACCGCGCCTTACGTGGACGGTGAAGAGCGACAAGCCCTGTTCCACTGTCGCGGGCAGCGGGTCTTTATATTCGGCGATAATCACGATGGTCGCGGGCGAAATCACCACGCGCGGGTCTTGATAGGGGGTTGAGCGGACACCGCGCGTCACCATCAGGCGGATGTGGCAGGCGTCCATGTTGTTTGCATCAATCGTCGCGTAAAGCCGCGACTCCATCTCGCCGCGTGAAATGCCGATGTCCATCGCAATCGCCTTCGCACCCTCCCACAGTCGGTCGAGATGCTGATCAAGGAAAGCCATCCGCCCGCCATGAACGCGTATCCCCTCCCACACGCCGTCGCCGAGCATAAAGCCGCTATCAAACACCGAAACCACCGCCTGCGCACGCGGGGTCAGCGTGCCGTTCACATTGATCAGGATCGCATCATTACGCGGATCGGGCGTGAAATCGTGGGTGCCCAAAGCCATCAGATTGGTCGATTCTCAGACGCTGGGCGCTCAGCCATTTTTGGCGGAAATCTCAGGAAGTTGACACTGAATCGATAGTTTTTCATGAGCCTGCCAATCTCGGTTCCAAAAGTGGAGCGGCGCAAGAATGCCAAAGCGGAAGCATGTAGGACAGCGTTTTCTTAGAGCGCTCCAAACCCTAAAAATGCAGCGCCCGCCCGTAAGCGCTCAATACACTCTCATGCATCATCTCGCTCAAGGTCGGATGCGGGAAGACGGTGCCTATGAAATCGGCCTCGACCAGTTCGGCTGTTTTGCCCACGGTATAGCCCTGGATCAGTTCAGTGACCTCCGCGCCGATCATATGCGCGCCGAGCAGTTCGCCCGTTTTCGCGTCGAACACCGTTTTAATGAACCCTTCGGCCTCACCAAGTGCAATTGCTTTGCCGTTGCCAATGAAGGGGAAGTTGCCGACCTTCACGTCATGGCCCGCTTCCTTCGCCTTCGCCTCGGTCAAGCCAACGCTCGCGATTTGCGGGTGGCAGTAGGTGCAGCCCGGAATGTTGAGCGGGTCCATCGCGTGCGGATGGCCGCCTGCAATCGCCTCAGCCGCGATCACACCCTCATGGCTCGCCTTGTGCGCGAGCCAAGGCGGCGCTGTCACATCGCCAATCGCCCAGATACCCGGAACGTTGGTGCGGCACATCGCGTCCGTATCAATATGGCCCTTGGTTGTTTTGATACCAAGCGCCTCTAGCCCGATATTCTCAGTATTAGGCACGATGCCGACCGCGACGATGACATGGCTGAATTCGGACGTGACGACCTTGCCATCCTTGCCCTTGATCGCCGCCTTCACGCCGTTCGCACCGACCGTGATCGTCTCAACACCCGCCCCGGTCATGATCGTCATACCCTGCTTGGTCAGCGCCTTTTCGAGGAAGGTGGAGACGTCGGCATCCTCAACCGGAACGACGCGGTCAAGCATTTCAACCACCGTCACCTTCGCGCCCATATCATTGTAAAAGCTCGCAAATTCGATGCCGATCGCACCCGATCCGATGACGAGCAGCTTGGTCGGCATTTCGGGCGGCACCATCGCGTGACGATATGTCCAGATGCGTTTCCCGTCGGCAGGCGCAAAAGGCAAATCGCGCGCGCGGGCACCCGTGGCGATGATGATATTCTTCGCGGTGAGGTCTTCGGACTTGCCATCCTTGGTGACGGTCAGTTTTCCGGGCGCGGTGATGGCACCGTCGCCCATGTGAACGGTGATTTTATTCTTCTTCATCAGATGGCCAATGCCCTGATTAAGCTGCTTCGCCACCCCGCGCGAACGCTTGACGACGGCGTTTATGTCCGCGCTGATGCCGCTCGCGATTAAGCCGTAATCGCCCGCGTGCTGCATATAATGGAATATCTCCGCCGACCGCAGCAGCGCCTTGGTCGGGATGCATCCCCAGTTGAGGCAAATGCCGCCGAGGTTCTCGCGCTCGATGATCGCAACCTTGAGACCAAGCTGCGCGGCGCGGATCGCTGCGACATAGCCACCGGGGCCAGAACCGAGGACGATGAGATCGTAATTAGACATTCTTTTTTCCCAAGACGAAATGTGACGAGAATAGTGGAGAAAGGGCAATTAGAAATGCGGGTACTGAAAACAATGCGGCAACCCAAAGCTGACTTGAAAGACATTGATATGCAAGTGCGATGGCAACCACGAAGACGGCAACCGATAACTGCCGCCCAACTAATGCACCAATAATTGCCCCGAAGGCTGCACAAAATGCAGGTAGCACAAACCAAGATAACTCTGCACTCACCAGAGCGTTAGGGAGAGTTTCGCTCAGCCCAAAACCTTTGCCCCACAATACCCACATCTGAAAAAGGATAGCGAACAGATAGGCTAGCAGCGTCGTACACGCCAATAGCACTAAGGCTTTGAACCAAGCGATGCGCTGCAAGCTCAAGCCACCAGCCCCAACGGCGTCTCCACCAATTCCTTGAAGACCTTCATCAACTGCGCCCCGTCCGCGCCGTCAATTGCGCGGTGATCAAACGACCCGGTCGCGCACATCACGGTTGCAATTGCGAGCGCATCATCAACCACATAGGGCCGCTTCTCACCTGCACCAATCGCCATGATCATGCCTTGTGGCGGATTGATGACGGCCTCAAACTGCTTAATCCCCATCATGCCCATATTGCTGAGCGACGCGGTGCCGCCCTGATATTCGTGCGGCTGGAGCTTGCCGTCCTTGGCTTTCGCCGCGAGCGCGGCCATCTCGGTGGAGACGGTAGAGATGCTCTTCGCGCCTGCGTCAGTGATGATCGGGGTGATCAGGCCGTTGGGCACGCTGACCGCGACCGAGATGTCGGCGCGGCTATACATCAGCATCGTATCGCCCGCGAAGCTGACGTTGCACTTGGGCACCTGAACCAGCGCGACACCCAGCGCCTTGATCAGCATGTCATTGACCGACAGCTTGACCCCGCGTGACGCCAGCCCGGCGTTCAACTCGCCGCGCAGCTTCAAGAGCGCATCGAGGCGGATATCGACCGTGAGATAGATATGCGGCACGGTCTGCTTGCTCTCGGTCAGGCGGCGCGCGATGGTTTTGCGCATTCCGCTGAGCTTGACGGCTTCGTGCGGGATGCCGAAATCAGGAATTAGGGTGGGCGCAGCAGGTGCAGGCGCTGGTGCGGCCGATATCGGGGCTGCCGCCGCGACGGGCGCAGGCGCAGCCGCTCCCGGTGTTACGCCCTCAAGGTCGGCCTTCACGATCCGGCCATTCGGCCCGCTGCCCTTGATACCCGCAAGATCAATTCCCTGCGCGGCGGCCAAGCGCTTGGCGAGTGGGCTTGCGATGATGCGGTCACCAGCAGATTTAGGGGCTGGCACGTTGGGGGGTGGGAAATTTGGCTGGACTTCGGCTTGTATCGGCGGTGCGGCTGTTACAGCGACAGGCGCAACTGCCTTTGGCGCAGGCTTGGCCTCCTCTCCCTCACCCGCGATCCGCGCGATCACGGTGCCGACTTTCACGCCCTCACTGCCCTCGGCGACCAAAATTTCGGTGACCACGCCCTCATCAACCGCTTCAAATTCCATCGTCGCCTTGTCAGTCTCAATCTCGGCCATCAGGTCACCCGATTTGACGGTATCACCGACCTTGATCATCCACTTGGCGAGCGTGCCTTCCTCCATCGTTGGTGAAAGCGCGGGCATTTTGAGTTCGATTGTCATCAGTGGGCCACCTGTTGGTCAATTTACGCGCCAACCGTAACGGCAGTTTCCCCCAAGCGAAAGAGGCAAGCCCTTGCAGTTTTGCAAAACTTGCCGCACCTTTTGTTTGATAAGAGAAAATGAGGGGCAAATAAGCGAGTGCGCACATATTTGGTGGTGTTGGATGAAACCGAGGAGGCCGA
>JAYUIX010000160.1:0-64747 GCA_043765635.1 Sphingomonadales bacterium | reverse complement strand
TTCGGAAAGCGGCACATCATCGCGGTCGGGTGTGCTATCAGCGCCCGCCTCTAGCAGTGGGTTTTTCTCGATTTCTTCGGCAATGAAGGCTTCGACCTCAAGGTTTGATAGTGCGAGCAGCTTGATCGCCTGCTGCAATTGCGGCGTCATCACCAGCGACTGGCTTTGCCTTAAATCAAGGCGTGGCCCCATCGCCATGGTTACAGGCTGAAACTTTCGCCCAGATACAGGCGGCGGACATTTTCATCAGCAACAAGGGCTTCGGGGCTGCCCGCAAACAGCACGCGGCCATCATAGATGATGCAGGCGCGGTCAACAATTTCGAGCGTTTCACGGACGTTATGATCAGTGATCAACACGCCGATATCACGTTTTTTGAGATCCTTGATCAGATCGCGAATATCCGAAATCGACAGCGGGTCAATCCCGGCAAAGGGCTCATCAAGCAGCATGATTGACGGATTGGCGGCAAGCGCGCGGGCGATTTCGCAGCGCCGCCGTTCGCCACCCGAAAGCGCCATAGCCGCTGAATTGCGCAGTTTCTCAAGGCCAAACTCACTCAGGAGAAATTCAAGCCGGTCAGCGCGCGCGGCTTTATCGGGCTCAACCAATTCAAGCACGGCGCTAATATTCTTGGCAACCGAAAGCCCGCGAAAAATCGAGGTTTCCTGGGGGAGATAGCCAAGCCCAAGGATCGCGCGGCGGTACATCGGGAGCGCGGTGATATCCGCGCCGTCAAGCAGGATGCGGCCCGCGTCGGGCTTGACCAGACCCATTACCGAATAAAAACAGGTTGTTTTGCCCGCGCCATTGGGGCCAAGCAGGCCGACAACTTCTCCGCGCCCGACCGAAAGCGAGACATCGGAAAGGACAACCCGGTTATCATAGGATTTGGCAATCGAAATGATCGAAAGCCCTGCCTGATCATCAGCAGTTTCTTGCGTCGGGCGTTCACGGGTTTGGATGTCGTTCATCATTGTTCCTGTGGTTTTGCTATCGATTCTTGGTTTTTAAATGGTTAATTTTGAAAGTTTGGCAAGCTTATTGCATGACTTTTCGCGTTGCGCGAGCCTGTCAGGCGAGCGAGCGAGACTGTTTGTCGAAAAAGCACCGCATTATTATGGGGTAAAGCCAATGAGGCTTTACTTGTCCGAACCTTCGTCGCGCGGTGCCACGGTAAAGCGGCCTGAAACGCGGCCATTGCCACTGGTGCCAATGGCGCCATCGGGCGCACCGGCAATGCTGCGACCATCAACGACTGAGCGCCCGGTGTTAAGATCAATCACCAACCGCCCGCCGCGCAGTTCATTCTGGCGCTGAACGAGCGTGACATCGCCGAGCATGGTGATGATCCGGCGGGTAAGATCATAAATCGCAATATCGCCGCGCGCAGTTTCGGTCGCGCTGGTTACGACAACGCCGCCGGTCGCATCAAGCCGTTCGACATCAACCCCGCCGCGATTGCTGCCGCCGGCTTTGGCATAGGCAACGGTCAACCGTGCGGCGTTGAGTGTCAGCGGCCCTTGGCGGACACGGACATTGCCCGAAAGGATCGCACGGTCAGCGCGGTCTTGCACTTCGATTCGGTCAGCATCAAAAAACACATCGGCCTTGGCATTATGATCTTTGAGCGCTTGCCCTGAGGCGGGGACAGCAAGGACAAGTGCGAAAAGGAGGGGCGTGAGGCGGCGCATAGCCTTATTTGCCCCTGCGCTGGGTAATATGCAAGCGCGCGCGCCCCTCCAGCACGACGGTGCGTGCGTTCAGGTCGGCGCTAATCTGGTTGGCGGTGAAGGTGCCAATCGGTAAACGTCCGCTGACAGATCCGCCGCTGGCAAGCTTGCGCGTTTTGAGGCCCACCGCAACGTCGCGGGTATCAAGCTGGAAACCGTCAGCAGCGGTAAAACTGATCGGGCCGTCAATCATCAGCGTTTCGCGGTTCATATCATAGCGACCGGCATCGGCCTTGAGCGTTGCGGGGCCATCAGCAAGTGCGATGTTGGCCGATAAATCGCCCAGCCGCACAACTGGATCAAGCGATGAAGTTTGCACCGCAGACCCGGCACGCAGCACGAATGGCTGGCCCTTGCCATCTTCGCCGCGATAGGTGGCTGCAGTCAGCCGCATCCGTTCCTTGGCAAGCGCAACACTATCTTTGGCAAGGACGAAGCTGATATCGCCGCGCGCTGATAGTGGCGCAAGGATTAGGATTGCGGCGAGCACGCCAACGCCCGAGGGCAGGATGATTCGCGAAAAACGAATCATCCAGTCGTGGCGGCTCCCAGGGGCTGCCCAACGCTGGCGCGGGCTAGTTTTATGCATATCAGGCATGGGCAAAAATATCAATTTCGGGCCATCCGGCAAGATCAAGCATAGCGCGGTGCGGCAGAAAATCGAAGCAGGCCTGCGCCATTGCCATTCGGCCTTCACGGATCAGCCTTGCATCAAGCGCCTCTTTCATCCGGTGGAGATAACGCACGTCGGACGCGGCATAATCGCGCTGCGCATCGTTGATCAGTGGCCCGCCCCAATCCGAAGATTGTTGCTGCTTTGAGATATCAATCCCAACAAGATCACGGACAAGCTCCTTGAGGCCGTGGCGATCTGTATAAGTGCGCACCAGCCGCGAGGCAATCTTGGTGCAATAGACAGGTGCGGCCATAATCCCGAGATAAGCGTGGATCGACGCCAGATCAAAGCGCGCGAAATGATAAAGCTTAAGCCGATTCGAATCAGCAAGCACAGCCTTAAGATTGGGCGCGGCATAATTACTGCCAGGGCTAAAGCGCACGAGATGTTCATCGCCGCTGCCATCCGAAATCTGGACAAGGCAAAGCCGGTCACGCCCCGGGTGCAATCCCATTGTTTCGGTATCAACCGCAACTGGGCCAGCGCCAAACATATTTTCGGGCAAATCTTCTTCGTAGAAATGGACGGCCATTATGCCTTAGGTCTTTCTAATGTCCGCGACGCAGGCCGCTTTTGAGCAGATGCGACGCACTATGAGTGTGCCATTTGCCCGTGCTTAACCAAAGCTGCAAGTCTTGTATCAAAATCGCTCGCAGTATTGCTATTTATGGTATAAGCCGAGTCGGTGGCCTATTGCGATTCTATGCCATAGCTTTGTGTTGTTCGTCCGGCACGCCAAGTTATAATAATATGCGGGCGAATTTTGCGGAAAGTTAATTTTGGCATGAGTTTCGATAAAGGGCGCCGTGGTGATCGCGGCGGACGCGGCAGAGATAAGCGGGATAGTTTCGGTGACGATCAATATGGTGGCGGCGGAAGCAGCTTCGGCGGCGGCGGTGATCGATTTGGCGGTGGTGGCGGCGGCTTTGGCGGCGGTGATCGCTTCGGCGGTGGCGGCGCAGGCGCAGGTGGCGGCGGTTTTCGTGGTGGCGGTGCGCCTCGCGGGCCAGCCATGCCAGCCCAAGTCGTTGGCGAAGGCACTGGCGTCGTAAAATTCTTCAACGCGCAAAAAGGCTTTGGCTTTGTCGTTCGCGATGATGGCGGGGAAGATGTTTTCGTACATATTTCAGCGGTTGAACAGGCAGGTCTTTCAGGTCTTGCCGATGGTCAGCCACTTGGTTTCACACTGGTTGACCGTGGCGGCAAGGTTTCGGCAACCGAACTCAAGATTGACGGCGAACCAATGGCCATAACCAGCGGCGGCCCACCGCGTGATCGCGGCGATCGTGCAGATCGCCCCGCTGGCGGCGGCTTTGGTGGTGGCGGCGGCGATCGCGGCGGCCCGCAGCGTCAGTTGACAGGTGAAAAAGCAACTGGAACTGTTAAATTCTTCAACGCGATGAAGGGCTTCGGCTTTGTTCAGCGTGATGACGGTCAGCCTGATGCGTTTGTTCATATCTCGGCGGTTGAGCGCGCGGGCATGGCCAACCTTAATGAGGGCGATCGGCTTGAATTTGAGATCGAGGTTGATCGTCGCGGCAAATATGCAGCGGTCAATTTGAGTCCGCTTCAGTAAGGCGACACTGTAAATTCAAAAAAGGCCCGGTATCTCGCGATGCCGGGCCTTTTTTATTGCCTACAGTTTAACCAGCATCTTGCCAGTGTTCTTCCCCGAAAACAGACCGAGGAAGGCGTCAACGCTCGAACCAAGCCCCTCATTGACTGTCTCGCGCGCTTTAACTTCGCCACCAAGAACCCACGGTGCCATCTCGCCCATAAATTCGCCCATGTGCGCGATGTAATCAGTGAAGATAAAGCCCTGTATCCGGATGCGCGCCGGGATGGTGCGGATCAAATATTTAAGTTCCATTGGTTTGCCGTCATTATAAACGTCAATCATTCCGCAAATTGCAAAGCGCGCCCAATCGCGCGCGGTCGCAAATGCCGCGTCAAGATGTTCACCGCCGACATTGTCAAAATAGACGTCGATGCCCTTGGGCGCGGCTTTGATGAGTTGAGGGAGGACTGGCCCAGCCTTATAATCAATGCACGCGTCAGCGCCGAGTTGCTTGACCCACGCGCATTTATCGGCCCCGCCTGCCGAGCCGATCACCGTCATGCCCTTTTGCTTGGCAATTTGAACCACCGCCATACCAACTGCGCCTGCTGCTGCCGACACAAATACGATATCACCCGCTTTGGCCTCGGCGGTTTTGAGCAAACCGAAATAAGCCGTCGCCCCGGTCAGCCCGAGATTATGGAGCCAAGTTTGATCAGGCACACCAAGTTCTGGCAGCTTTTGTGCAGCGGTTGGCCCTGCGGTTTCAACTACGGCCTCATCGCGCCAGCCCATCATGTGCATGACAAGATCGCCAACCGCAAACCCTTCAGCACGGCTTTCGGTCACGCGACCAACCGCGCCACCCTGCATCACCTCGCCAAGCGCGAAACCGGGGACATAGCTTTTGGTGTCGTTCATCCGGCCACGCATATAGGGATCAACCGAAAGCCAGCTATTTGCCACGCGGATTTGCCCTTCGCCAAGCGCCACGTCGGCGAGCGTCTTCAGCTCAAAATTGTCATGCGCGGGCAGGCCGCCCGGACGTGATTTGAAATGCCAGCCTTGGGCCATGAGGGTGATCCTTTTTTGATTTTGGGAAGACAGATGCAATCCGTTTTAATCCAAAACTTGATTGGCGCAAGGCACCTTGCGCCATTGCATCGCCGATTTGGAGGCGCTAATATCTCTCTTAATTTGTGGGGCTTTAGCTCAGTTGGTAGAGCGCGTCGTTCGCAATGACGAGGTCAGCGGTTCGATTCCGCTAAGCTCCACCAATCTCATTTTTTCCAACTCATTTTTTAGTGTCACCATCCGATGTCAGCACCGTCAGTCGTTTCGCGGTTCCCCCGCTGCGGATCGATTCGCGGGTAATCAGCACAGTCGTCCCCGGTTGAAGCGCAGCAGCAAGCACCGCGCGGAAGGCTTCAGGCAAATGAAGCCGCGCTCGTTCTTCAGGCGTCATTTCACCCGCTTGGGCAGGCGTTAATCCCGGCAGCGGCAGACGCAGCCAGTGAAACCCTTTTTCATCAACGCCGCGCAGCGTGAATGCCTGAGTTTCGCTCACCGGCCCGTCGATGCGGATGCTGCTTGATCCAATTTGCACACCGTTACGCAGGACAATCATTTTGCGATCACGCCCGCTGACAACAATCGAAAGCGGGCCGGCGGGGGCTTTTTCGGGTCGCCAGCTAAAATAGAGTCCGCTTTGTTGTGCGTCGCCTTGGCCGTTTGCAAACACGCTCGGCGCAGCAACAACCTCGGGAACGAGTGGATCATCAGTGATGACCACGGTTAGCCCCAGCCGGGTAACGCCGAAAAGCTGCTTGGCGAATTCGCGCGGCATCCGAACGCATCCATGCGAAGCGGGATAGCCGGGCAAATTGCCCGCGTGCAGAGCAATGCCGCCCCATGTCAGTCGCTGCATGAACGGCATGGGCGCATTGGAATATATATTCGATCGGTGATCAACGTCCTTTTGCAGGATCGTGAACACGCCAGTTGGTGTTCGGTGTCCCGCTTTGCCCGTCGATACCGAGGTTACGCCAATGGGTACGCCGTTGCGGTAAACATAAGCGCGCTGGGTTTTGAGGCTTATTATAATCGTGACCGGCCCCTGTGGCGCAATCTCGGGTGCCCAGAAATATTCACCGGGCTTGAGCTGTTCAATCGGGCCATCAACCGCCGTTTGCGCACCCGCCGCTTGCGGCGATCCCAACAGCAAAATGCCTACAACCGCGACAAAACTTGCTAAGCAACGTGCCATCCTATTTGCCCGCGAAGAGCAAACGCCCTGGGCCAAGGCGTTCAAGCACCATTTCAAGATCAACCTGTGTCACAGTGAAGCAGCCTTGGCTCCGTCCAACGCGCCCGTGTGTTTTCGCCATCTCATGCGTTACATAAGGCGCGGCGTGAATGACAATAGCACGCGGCAACGCTTGGTCATTTTCTGGATCAAGCCCAATCAGGCGACGTGAACGGCCATGCTTCCCAACATAGGCGTCGCCAGTGACATAGCTGCCATTTGACGTTGCGTAAGAGCCGGGCTGGTTTGAAAAACGCTCAACAAAGCCAATATTGGCGGGGTCTGAGCCGCGACCATGCGCGACGAGCAGGCTTGTTGTCTGGCCACTTGCGATATCGATCAAATGAAAACGCGGTTGCCGTGATGCGAGCGTAAAATCGGCAATCGCTATTATGTCGGTATTTGTAATATAATTCCTGTGTTGAACAAGCGCGGCGCGGGCCTTCGCCAGCAAATTTGGTGAACGCTGCCCAACTACCGACGCGACTGTTGGCGAAGCACCCAAAGCGGCTGCACCAATCATAGCCGACCCGAGAAATGCTCTTCGGTTAAATTCCATAAGGGTTCATACCACAGTTGGTGATGAACGGTACATTGCTCATTTTACCGCTGCGTGTTGATGCCTGCCATCAGGTGGCCGGGCAACGACGCCTCATTATTTTTTAAGGCCCTATGGCGTTGATCCTGTCTAATCGCCTACGGCTGTTACGCATATAACAACAGAGCGGTAATAGCATGACACAGCGACGCGTTTGGATTGATACTGACCCTGCGGTGACCGCAGGTAATGGCGAAGTCGATGATGCGTTCGCGCTGTTTCAGGCGTTGCGTTCGCCTGAACTTGATATTGTCGGCGTTTCAGCAGTGTTCGGCAATTGTGAGCTTTCCCACGCCTATCCAATGGCGCAGGAGATTGTTCGGCAAACAGGGCGCACTGATATTCCCGTCTGGTGCGGCGAAGGCGTTGAGGGTGGGTGCGATAGCGAAGCCGTCGGCCCGCTTGTTGATGCGATTAACGCAGGGCCAATTACTATATTGGCGCTTGGGCCGTTCACGACGATTGCCGCAGCTTTAGCGCGATCCGGCGTCAACCATGCGAACATCGAGTCAATCGTTTTTGTTGGCGGTCGTCGGGCGGGCCAAGAGTTTCGCGTCAGCGCCACTCAAGAAAAGCCGTTTCGCGATGCCAATTTTGAACGAGATGTTAGCGCGACTGCCGCCGTACTCGCGCTTGGACTACCGCTGGTATTTGCCGGATGGGAAGTCTGCGCGCATATGTGGATGACGCAAAGCCATCTCGACTGGATTGCGGCGCGCGGCGATGAGGGCGCGCAGTGGCTTGCGGCAAGCGCGCGCGGATGGCTCGCCAATTGGCAGCAGCATCTCGGCACGCCCGGCTTTACGCCCTTTGATACGCTTGCTGTCGGTTGGTTGTTTGTCCCTGAACTTTTCACGGTGCATCATTGGCAGGCCGCCATCGACAACAGTGGCGAGGTTGCGCATCTTGTCTGCGGTGCTGATGTAAACGGCGCGCCGATCACCTATCTGAGTGCGGTGGACAATGATGCTTTGCGGGCAGACCTGCTTAATCGGTTGGTAAGCCGCGTTTTTGAGAAAGATACGATATGACCCAACCGCCAATGAAGGCCGCAATCATTCCGGTGACGCCGCTTCAGCAGAATTGCACGCTTATCTGGTGTACCCAGACGATGCGCGGCGCGTTCAGTGATCCCGGCGGCGATCTTGACCGATTGAAGGCAGCTGCGGCAAGTCAAGGCGTGACGATTGAGAAAATCATTATCACCCACGGCCATCTGGATCATTGCGGGCAGGCGGGCATTCTGGCGCAGGAACTCGGCGTACCGATTGAAGGGCCGCATGAGGCCGACCGCTTCTGGATTTCAAGGCTCGGCGAAGACGGCCAGCAATACGGGATGAACGCGCAGGTGTTTGAGCCAGACCGCTGGCTTGAAAACGGCGATCAAGTGACTGTCGGCAATCTCACGCTTGATGTCTATCATTGCCCCGGCCACACGCCTGGCCACGTCGTGTTTCATCACGCGCCGTCAAAGCTCGCGATTGTCGGCGATGTTTTGTTTCAGGGGTCGATTGGCCGCACTGATTTTCCGATGGGCTGCCATGACGATCTGATCAACGCGATCACTACCCGACTATGGCCGCTGGGCGGGGACACAGCGTTCGTTCCCGGCCACGGGCCAATGTCTACTTTTGCTCAGGAGCGGAAAACGAACGCTTATGTGAGCGATATGATGCTGGCTTAGCCGACAGGCACCGCTTCAATCGCAGCGCCCGGTGTGATTTCACTGACCGCGCCGTCGCTTGTATGCGCCACATAAATCGCGTAGCCGCCAAGCCCGAGCAATGAGACCATCGAGATGATCGTGCCAATCATCCGGCCGGGCATGAAACCGTCCATTCCAAAGGCATGAAGCAAGCGCCCCACAAGGTACAGGCTTGACACAGCCCAGAGCCATGTTGAGGTTCCCGTTGCCAACTCAATGGCAGCAATCAAAATTAGAATGAATGGTGTAAACTCAGTAAAATTGGCGTGCGCGCGCATCCGGCGGATGACATTTTCATTGCCGCCATCGCCGATTGAGACCTTTTCTTTCGTGCGCACTTGGCCAACGCGGATCGCGAGCCATAGATTGATGAGCGCCGCCGCCCCAGCGGCGGTGAGTGTGATTGGTAAAATCATGGTCTAATGTCCCTGCTTATATTCAAGCTTGTCGTGCCACGGCGGTGCGCCACTTGCAACTATGGCAAGAATCGGTATAGGCGCGCTCTCACACATGATATGTCTGGCCGTTTCGGTCTGCGGCTGATAGAGTTGCGGTATGAATGGGGTAGCCGAATTTATCATCATCCATTGCTAACAGATAAGAGACAGGTGCCGAAATGGCCGTTCCAAAGAGAAAAACTTCGCCATCAAAGCGCAATATGCGCCGCAGCCACGATTCGCTTCCCGTTGAGGCGTATCAGGAATGCTCAAATTGTGGCGAGCTGAAGCGTCCGCACAATATGTGCAATGCGTGCGGCTTTTATAATGGCCGTGAAGTCATCGCTGTCGCCAGTTGATCTTGTTGACGCCTGCGATCTCGGAAAATTGACTTGGTGAACGACGCCCCGCGCTTGGCAATTGATGCGATGGGTGGCGACGAGGGTGTGACTGTGATGCTGGCCGGAGCAGCGCTTGCGCTCTCCCGTGCACCTACAATGATGTTTGATCTGGTAGGGGATAGCACTGCAATCAATTCCGCATTGTCGGCGCACCCCGCACTTCGCAGCGCGTCAACAATTATTCATGCAAACGATGTCATTTCAGGCAGTGATAAAGCATCGCAAGCCATCCGCCGTGCCAAGACCACTTCAATGGGAATTGCGATTGACGCGGTAAAACAAGGACGTGCTGGTGCCGCAGTTTCTGCGGGCAATACCGGCGCGCTGATGGCGATGTCAAAATTGGCACTGCGCACGATGCCCGGAATTGATCGGCCGGCACTTGCCGCACTTTTGCCAAGTCTTGGCAAAACCGATTATGTTATGCTTGATTTAGGCGCGAACACCGAATGTGAGACGCGTAATCTGGTCGAATTTGCGGTGATGGGTGCGGTTTACGCGCGGATCGTGCTTGCGCTAGAAAAGCCACGCGTTTCGCTGCTCAATATCGGCACTGAAGATTTGAAGGGCACTGACGAGATTCGCGACGCCGCAACCGTGTTGCGCGACTCAAAGCATCTCCATATGAACTTTCAGGGTTTTATCGAAGGCGACAAGATTTCGCGCGGCGATACTGATGTTGTTGTTTGTGACGGATTTTCGGGAAATATATCACTGAAGACAATGGAGGGGACGGCACGTTTTGTGACGGACTTGCTTCGCCGTGCCTTTACAAGCTCGATCCGTTCAAAATTCGGTTTCCTGATTTCACGGCCTGCAACCGAGCTACTGCGCCATCATCTTGATCCCAATAACCATAATGGTGCGGTATTTCTGGGCCTCAACGGGATTGTCGTCAAAAGCCACGGCAGTGCAAACGATCTTGGTGTTGCCAATGCCATTGGTGTTGCCGCCAAACTTGTCAGCAACAAGATTACCCAGCGGATTACTGATGACCTTGCCTATGTCAGGGCAGGACAAGCGTGACCGTACGCGCAGCGATCAAGGGAACGGGTTCGGCACTTCCCGCGCGGCGGGTGTCAAACTTTGAACTCGTTGAACAAGTTGATACATCGGATAGCTGGATTGTCGAACGCACCGGCATCCGCTTCCGCCATTTAGCCAGCGAAGGTGAAACCACAGCGACACTTGCGACACAGGCGGCGCAGAATGCTCTGGATGCCGCCGGAATGACCGCAAATCAAATTGATATGATTATCCTTGCGACGGCCACGCCTGATCAAACCTTCCCGGCCAGTGCAACTAAGGTTCAGGCCGCGCTCGAAATCGGCGATTGCATCGCTTTTGATGTCGCGGCGGTGTGTTCGGGGTTTCTCTATGCGCTTACCGTTGCTGACAACATGATTCGCGGGGGAGCCGCAAAAACTGCGCTGGTAATCGGGGCCGAAACCTTCAGTCGAATATTGGATTGGGAGGATCGCGCGACATGTGTGTTATTCGGAGACGGCGCAGGCGCGGTTGTTTTGCAAGCCGAAACGGGCACTGCCGGGATACTCGCCTCAAAACTTCATGCCGACGGTCGCTATAACCAATTGCTTTATGTAGATGGCGGGCCTTCAACAACGGGAACTGTTGGCAAGCTGCGGATGCGTGGCCCAGAAGTATTTCGTCACGCCGTTACCAATCTGGCAAATGTGATGACTGAAGTTCTTGATACCGCAGGGTTAAAAGCAGCCGATGTTGATTGGGTCGTACCGCATCAGGCCAATGCCCGCATCCTTGATGCAACTGCGCGCAAGCTGGGGCTTGATCCGGCAAAAGTGATCGTGACAGTTGATATGCACGCCAACACATCGGCGGCTTCAGTGCCGCTCGCGCTTGATCTGGCGGTGCGCGACGGGCGAATAAAACAGGGTGATTTGATCGTGCTTGAAGCAATGGGCGGCGGGTTTACTTGGGGTGCCTGCGCCCTGCGAATATAGGCGGGTTAGGTAAACAAACCATTGCCTTAGAATTGACCTTCGCGCCAAGTGCGATAAAGGATGCTCCAATGTAAGCGTAAAAGGGGAGTATTTATGGCGGACGCGGGGAGTTTGACGCGTGCTGACTTATCTGAAGCAATTTATAGTGAAATTGGTTTGTCGCGAGCGGAATGTGCTGATCTTGTTGAAACAATATTGTCTCAAATGGGAAATGCGCTTGCCAAAGGAGACAATGTCAAGATTTCAGGGTTCGGGAGCTTTGTTCTGCGTGACAAGCCACAACGCGTTGGCCGCAATCCAATGACCGGGGTTGAGGTCGCGATTCCGCCGCGCCGGGTACTCACTTTTCGTGCCAGTCCAAAAATGACTGAGCGCATTGCCGAGGCAGATTGATCATGGCGGCACCACCCAAAAGCGCGCAGGCCTTTCGCACGATTGGCGAACTCGCAAAGGATCTCGGGCTGCCGCAGCATATCTTGCGCTACTGGGAAACGCGTTTTCCCCAGCTTCGCCCGCTCCAGCGCGCGGGCAACCGGCGCTATTACCGCCCTGAAGATGTGGCGCTGGCGACACGGATTAATCAGTTGCTCAATCATGAAAGCTACACTGTCAAAGGCGTACAAAAGCTTCTGTCAGGTGAGACCGAAGCGGTTGCCGCTCCGCAGCTAAGACCAGAGCGTGCGCCAGTTCAATTGTCGCTCATCCCAGCACTCATTGCCATCCGCAACCGGCTGGCCAAGGCATTGGCCGAAGATGATGTCGCCGCGCGGATTTAGGTCCTGACCCTAAAGATCCATTGCCATAACGAGATCGGTAAATTCAGTTTCGCCGACCCTGAAAACGGTTTCGCCGATGACTGACATGCCCTGGCGAGTGTAAAATTGCTGTGCCAGTTGATTGGCAGTGTAAACTGCCAGCAGCAACCGTGCAGCCCCGCGTTGGCGGGCTTCCTTGCTACATTCCAAGAAAAGCCGCTTGCCATGCCCGCCGCCGTGCCAGCGGCGCAGCACATAAATGCGCTTGATCTCGAAATCATTCATTGTTGCGCCGGGAAGTTCGCCAGGGCCAAGCATGGCATAACCCACCGGAGCACCAAGCGCCTCTTCAACGATCCACAGCGCACAGGCGGGATCGCCAAGCCAATTCTGATACGACGCCACTGAATGACGATCATGCACATGATTGACCAGATCATCGCCGGGATGATCGTCAGCAAAGCTTTCAAGGAATGACGCCCCTCCGACCAGCGAAAGTTTTGCAGCGTCGGCGGGTGTTGCACGGCGCATGGATAGCATGATCAGTCTGCCTCGGGCCCGAGTGCAGAATCAAGATCGCGCGGGCGGATGAAGCGGGTTAACATCGCGCTTCCCGTTTTGAGATTATTCCAACATTCGACATCAAACCGCATTTCGGCAAGGCTTGCAGTCGGGAATTTCATTTCAAGGTTATTGCGCAGGTCATTGCCCTTCTCGTCAGGCACAAGCATTAACGCCAAATCCTCAAGCCCGGGATTATGCCCGCACATGATCACGCGCGCGGCCTCATCAGGCAGTTCCTGCACGACATCAAGCAAGGTTGCGCCCGAGGCAAGATAGATACGCCGATCCCAATTGGGATGTAGGATACGGCCAAACCCTTCCCAGAAAGCATCAAGCGTTTCAGTGCAGCGCACAGCAGGCGATGAAACAACATGATCCCAATTAAGGCCAAGATTGCGCGCGTGGGAGCCCATCAGTTTTGATCCGCGCGTACCCCGTTCGTTGATTGGTCGATCAAAGTCACGTGAGACGGGTGAGTCCCAGCCCGATTTGCCGTGGCGAAATAGCGTCAGTGTTTTCATGTGTTCAAATCCTCCCCCAGTGCCGTGGTAACCAAGGGCACTGCATTCGACATCATGCTGACATGCGTAGCGGCTTCGTCAAGCGTCATCCGGTGGATTGGTGTTCCCGGGGGAAACGCTGTCAGCAGGCGTGACGGCACCGCTGATGAAAGCAGCACAAACACCCCGTGGTCATCAGCCCGGCGGATCAGCCGCCCGAAGGCCTGGGCAAGCCGCGCGCGGATCAGGCGGTCATCATAGGCGCTACCCCCGCCTGCCGCTTTGCGCGCGGCGTGAAGTACGGTAGGCTTTGGCCACGGCACACCCTCCATAATTACTTGGCGAAGCGAGCTTCCCGGCACATCAACCCCGTCACGCAGCGCATCAGTGCCGATCAGGCTGGCCCGCGGATCATCGCGGAAAATATCAACGAGTGTCCCGGTATCAATCGGATCAACATGCTGCGCGTACAACGGCAGGCCGTCACGTGCGAGTCTGTCTGCGATGCGCGCATGAACCGCGCGCAGCCGCCGGATTGCAGTGAACAGCCCGAGCGTGCCGCCGCCTGCCGCTGCGATCAGCTTGGCATAGGCCCCGGCAAGCTGGGGTATATCGCCGCGCTTGATGTCAGTCACGATCAGGACAGCGCTTTGCCGCGCATAATCAAACGGGCTTGGCGCAACGAAATGGAGCGGAACCCCGCTAAGATGCGCAGCACCACTTTTGGCCTCGGCTGCAGCCCAATCCTCGCCTCCGCGCAGCGTTGCCGAAGTGATTATCACGCCGTGTGCAGGTTTCAGCACGGTTTCGGCAAAGGGGATCGTGGGATCAAGCCAGTGGCGGTGCAGCCCGATATCAAATTCGCGGCCCTCAATACGGTCAACCGCGAGCCAGTCAACAAACAGCGGGTCAGCCGGGCCGCCGAGCCGCGACAACAGTGACAGCCACGCCACCAGCGCATCCCGCCGCCAGCCAAGGCTTGCAATTGCGCCTTCAACGCGTGCGCGAGCCTGGCCATCAAGCCAGTCGGGCGCTTCCTCAATCACTGCCTCAAGCCGCTGGCCGATCACAATCAACGGCCGCAATATTGCCTCAAGCGCTTTAACCGCTGGTTCGACCGCCGTGATCAGATTGCCATCAAGCCCTGCTGCTTCGGTTTCAAGGCCGTAACCTGCATCTTCGGCCTCGGCGCGCGCATAAACTTGTGTGCGAACGGCGGCCAGCAATGCTTCGATCGGCCCAAATGGATCGCCTTCGCTTATCCGGGCGAGCCAGCCATCGCCTGGCAAAGCGGCGGCTGCATGGGCGGCTGCCGCAATCGCAATGCCACCCTCACCGTCATAGCTTGCGACGTCGGCAAGTCGGGCCGCAAGCCCGCGTCGCCGCCCGCGTGCACCCGCTTCAGGGCCGATGATCCAGCGGCGCAGCTCAATTGCTTCTTGCCCAGTCAGGGCTGCGGCGAACATCCCGTCGGCTGCGTCGGTTATGTGATGGCCTTCATCAAAAATAATCCGTGTCGGCTTGTTTGCCGCCTCTCGCCCGCGCGCGGCATTGACCATGACAAGCGCATGGTTGGCGATAACCAGATCAGCGCCCGCACTTGCGCGCGCGCTATGTTCGATAAAGCATTTGCGGTAATGCGGGCAGCCAGCATAAACGCATTCCCCGCGCCGGTCAGTGAGTGCAGTCGCGCCGTTACGGCGAAACAGCGTTGGCAGCCAACCGGGCAGATCGCCGCCAACCATGTCGCCGTCGCGCGTGTACGCCGCCCAACGCGCCACCAGATGCGCCAGCACCGCCGCTCGTCCCGCAAAGCCGCCCTGAAGCGCATCCTCAAGATTGAGCAGGCACAGATAATTCTCGCGCCCCTTGCGCACCACAACCTTGGTGCGGCGTGTGGCAGGATCGGGGAACAGCCGGGCGCTTTCGCTATCAAGCTGACGTTGAAGCGCCTTGGTAAAGGTTGAAATCCAAACAGCCCCCCCGGCTTGGGCTGCCCATAGCGAGGCAGGTGCCAAATAGCCAAGCGTCTTGCCAATCCCGGTGCCCGCCTCAGCAAGGACAAGATTGGGCGAGTCTTTACGCAATCGGGGATTGAACGCGGCGACATTAGCGCTGGCATAATCGCGCTGTCCGGGACGGAGCTCAGCGCCGTGCCCGGTAAGGTCATCAAGCCGTTTAAGTACTTGCGCTTCAGCAAGCGTGACCGTGCGCGGCGCAGGCCTTGGTGCAGTTTCATCCCATTCGGGGAGTTTTGAAAAGAGCCAGCGTTCGGCTTTTTCAGGCATCGCAACATAATCGCCCACGATCCGCGCCCAAGGCCAGCGCAGCCGCGCGAGCGATTGCAGCGCGTCCCACGCGCCCTCGCGCTCGGGCCAGTGCGCCGCGAGTCGATCTAGCATCATGTTGACGGCGTTTTGGAGAAGCTGTGGAACTGCTTCATCACCCTGTGGAATGCCAAGACTGAGCACGCCGGCCAGCCCCTTTGGCGTTGGGACAATGAACTGCGCGGGGTGGAGGAACGCGAACAGCTCAAGCAGATCAAACCCCGAAAGCTCGGGATAACCAAGTCGTTCACCGATGAGCGGCGCATTCATCAGGATCACCGGGGTTTCGCCCGCGCGCGCAATTGCCTCACCGCGCCCGATCCGCCGGGTTTCGCCGTTCGTGTCGGCAATCCAGATACCGGCATGGCTTGCATGGAGCGCGGGATAAGGCAAAGGAGGCATCACGAGCCTCATTTGGCCTAGAGTGAACGAAAGAGCAACCTGAAGTGACTGATCTCCGCACTACCGCACTTGTATCCAAAGCCTGGCCTTATGAAGAAGCGCGCAAGCTGCTCAAGCGGGTGCGCCCGGACAAGCCTGTTGTGTTTGAAACAGGTTACGGCCCGTCAGGCCTGCCGCATATTGGCACTTTCAACGAAGTGCTGCGGACAACGATGGTGCGCCATGCGTTTCAAGCGATGTCGGATATCCCAACGCGGCTGATCGAATTTTCCGATGATATGGACGGCCTTCGCAAGGTGCCTGACAATGTCCCCAATCAGGCGATGCTAACTGAATATCTTGGCAAGCCGCTCAGCCGGATTCCCGATCCGTTTGGCACGCATGAAAGCTTTGCCGCACATAATAATGCGATGCTGCGCGATTTTCTTGATCGGTTTGGCTTTGATTATGAATTCATCTCCTCATCTAGCCAATATGAAAGTGGCACGTTTGATCATGCGCTCAAGAACGTGCTGCGCAACTATCAGGGGATCATGGACATCATGCTCCCCACGCTGCGTAAGGAGCGGGCGGCGACGTATTCGCCAATCCTGCCAATCAGCGAAAAGAGCGGGATTGTCCTGCAAGTGCCAGTGGAAGTGGTGGACGCTAGTGCGGGCCTGATCGCGTTTGACGATGACGGCGAACGTGTAACGCAGTCGATTCTGGGCGGCAAGGCCAAGCTCCAGTGGAAGGTTGACTGGGCGATGCGCTGGGTCGCGCTTGGCGTTGATTATGAAATGTACGGTAAGGATTTGACTGACTCAGGAACGCAAAGCGGCAAAATTGCTCAGGTGCTTGGCGGTCGCAAGCCCGAAGGGCTGATCTATGAAATGTTCCTTGATGAAAAGGGCGAGAAGATTTCAAAGAGCAAGGGCAACGGCCTCGCGCTTGAAGAATGGCTAACCTACGGCCCGCCCGAAAGCGTGTCTTTTTATGCGTACCGTGAACCTAAAAGCGCAAAGCAGCTTCACATGGGGATCATACCGCGCGCGGTGGATGAATATTTCCAGTTCCGCAGCGCTTGGCATGATCAGCCGCTCGACAAGCGCCTCGGCAACCCCGTCCACCATATCCACAACGGCAGCGTGCCGGTGGACGTTCCGCCAGTAACCTTTGGATTGTTGCTCAATCTTTGCGGAGTTTTGGGCGGTGGCGCAACAGCGGATCAGGTGTGGGGCTATCTCGGCAATTATGTCGCGGATGCCAGTGCAGAAAAATATCCTGAGCTAGACGCGCTGATCGGCCATGCGATTGCCTATAACCGTGATGTTGTCGCGCCAACGCTTGTGCGGCGAAAGCCTCAGGGCATTGAGGCGGCGGCACTCACGCGGCTTGACGCTGAGCTCGCGGGCCTGCCTAAAGACGCAACCGCTGAGGACATCCAAAATATCATCTACGCCATCGGCAAAGAGGGCGGCTTTGAAAATCTGCGCGATTGGTTCAAGGCGCTGTATGAAACGCTATTGGGGAGCAGCGCCGGCCCGCGCATGGGCAGTTTCATCGCGCTATACGGTCTTGAAAACAGCCGTAAATTGATTGCGGAAGCTTTTGCATGAACGGTTATACCCTTGCCCAGATCAATGTCGGGCGCTTGATCCCGTCAACGCCCATGCCGAAGCTGCGGACGGGTTCATTTGACGATTGATTGGTGACGGCAGTGACGCGACTGACCTTGTACTCGATGAAAGCGATCCGCAATTGCTCGTCAACATGTCGCTGTGGCGTGATGTCGATGCGTTGGCGGCGTTTGTGTATTGCCAGAGCGATCATCTATCTTTCATGGGTCGCCGCAAGGAGCGGTTTGAACGGATCGCGCTCCTTAAAGTACGCGGGCTAAGCGCCGAGGCTTTTACCTTCCGCCAGCCATTTGCTGCCCCCGACAGGATGCCAGCGCACCCCGTGCGTGATGAATGTGGGTGAGGCTTAGGCCGCGATCAGTCGCATTGCGGGATGAAGAACGGAGATGATCCGCTGCATGTCCTGATTAAGTTTTGATTGCATTGCAGAAGGTTCAAGCCCTGCCAACGCAACGATCAACGGCATTGAAAGACTCAGCCTCAGCGTCCCGCCCCAGCGGCCATCAGTCAATTTGACGCATTTTACAGGCTGGCCAACACGAATGCCGCGCGCTGCCAATACCCGTTGCCAGCGCTGCGCCATCGCGAAATCGGGCTGGCATGGCAAAACTGAGAGATCAAGCGTCGCAAGCGTCGCATTCTCAAGCACATGGTCTGCGCCATCAGCGTTTGACATGATCAGACGCGCCCCAAGTTCGTGGGCGCAGTTCTGCACGGTACGCACAAAACCTGAGATGACGGTGTGGCACGACTTGGGCGTGAGTGCGGCAAAACGGTCAAGCTCAAAGAGAGCTGCTTCAAGCCGAAGCAGCAGTCCAGGATTGGCGTCGGCGGGGAGAGCATCACATCCCGCCCAATCACTCGGCCATTCGCCACGCCGGAAAATATTTGAAAGCCCTGTCGGTAAGGACTGATCTGAAGCCATGCTGCGTGGCACGATGGCAAAACCTGAAAAAGGCGGGCCGCCCATGAATTTTGATCCCGTCATCAAGACGGTGGCACCGCGTTCCAGATAAGCATTGAGCGATGCGGCACTGATCCGCGCCTGACACGCATCAACGACAAGCGAGAGCGTGTCACTGAAATTCTGGCGCAGAGCATCAACCGTCGCAATATCGGGCAAGACAAGTGCGGTTTTTGATCCGTGGACAATATGCGCAAGTGGATGACGATTTTGAGCATGAGCGGCGCGCGCGGCGTTTGCGATGGCCTCACCAATCTCAGACGAACTTTTTGGCTGACCACCCGCTCCGCGCACGGGAATATCCGTGACGAACGTATCGCTTAATCCTGCAACCGCAGCGCCCTTATCAAATCGTTCAACAAGTGCAGTTTCGCTCGCGAAATAGCGGCCTTGTGCTGACAGCAAGCAACCGCTGCCAACTTCGTCAGCGCCAAGCAGGATGTTGGTGACGGGTTGGCCGCTTCGTGCGCGCGCCAAGTGAAGTGCGACATATTCAAGGTCAGTGCCCGACGGCGCAAAGACGATATCGACTTCTGAATCAAGATGGTAAGCCGAACGAATTCGCATGCGCAGCACATCAAGTGCGGTTGCATAGGCCGCCCCGCCAAGTGCGTGACCAAGTTGCCAGTTCACCACAACATTACGCAAATGTTCAAAAGCACCAAGCGAGATATCGTTGGCGGTTGATGCTGAATAACCAAGTAAATCACGCGGGAATGGCGATGCGCCGTAGATGTTAATATCACCACCTGCGGGCACCCATATGCGGCGATCACCGCCGCTGGTGAGCATTCGACTGAGAAAGGCAGGGTCAACGTCATGAATTGGCATTATCTACCGCTCAAGCTCAAATCTTATATCAACACTAGCTTAAATTTGCTGCATCTTGATGACGCTCAGCGTCATCGATTTGTCACCTCGGTTTGCAATATTAGGGAGATGATCAATTCACGACTCCCGCTGGTCATGCCGCGTTATGTTTCGCTTTCGGGTGAGGCAAAGGCGGGCATTCATATCCTTTTTATTGCCAAACATGTGTTTTGGCAGGGTGGGTTGCACCACACCGATGGCAACCACGCGCCCTATCACCGTGAGATGCGCACCGCACTTGAAAGCCTTGGGGTCAAACTCTCGCTTGCCGATAGCTACGAAGCATTATTTGCCGATCCGGGGTGCGATTTTGTTTTCCCATTGCTTAATCGCGGTGGCTTTATGAACAGCGAAATGCTGCTGCCTTTGCTCTGCACGCGGCTTGGCATTCCTTTTCTTGGCGCTTCCCCCATATTGCGCGGACTTTCGGATGACAAGCATCTGACCAAGCTTGAGGCGCAGGCGCGTGGTGTGCCGACAGCACCGTGGGCGATTTATCGGCGCGGGGCTCCGGTTGATGAAGCGATCTGCCCGGTGGCGCAGCGGATGGTGATCAAACCCAATGCCTCGTCGGCAAGCTGGGGCGTACGCGATGCGGCAAGCTGGGCAGGCGTTGCCCAAGCCGTATGTGCCATTCATGACGAAGGCCATGATGCCATTGTCGAGCCTTTCCTTGATGGCAGCGATGTTGAAGTGCCGGTAATCATGGCCGATGCGGTGCCCGCCGTCATGCCGATGATGCTGTTTGAACAAGCCGACCCGGCGCATCTGCGCACTTATCAGGAAAAGCGCGATCTGGTTGACCGCTCAAACAAATATAGCCTCGTCACCTTTGATGATCCCGAATTTGCGCCGCGGATCACAGAATATACAAGGCGAATGGCAGCGGTGTTCCACCCGTTCGATTATGGCAGGTTTGAGTTTCGGCTTAATTCAGAGACTGGCGAGATCAACTTCCTTGAGGTTAATCTTAATTGCAATCTCTGGTCAGAAAAAGTTTTCGGTCGTTCGGCGTCCTTGCTCGGCTGGACGCATGATCAGCTTATTGAAACGATTTTGAGCGAAAGCCTCGTACGGCACGGTCTGGTCAAGTATCAGAACATGCTCGCCGCCTGATATGGCGGCACGGATTATTATCCTCGCTGCACAGCGCGCGGGCGTGATTGACCCGCTTGCCAGTCTTTATGGTATTTCGCATAAATGTCTGGTGCCAATCGCCGGAGTACCACTGATCCGCCATGTGATCGAAACGGCGGCGGCGCATTCGGTCGCGCGTGATATTATCATCTCGGTTGAACCCGAAATATTTGATCAGGTGCAGGGCGTGATTGACGCTTTGCCGCCTGGGCTGGCACCAGTGCGTTGTTGCGCCTCAGCCGATAATCTGGCGGATAGCGTTATCGGCGCGGCGCGGGGGCATGACGGCCCGATTATCATCACCACTGCTGACAATGCACTGCTTACCCCCGATGCGCTTGATGCGATTGCCCAGTGTGTGATGAGGGGTGCTGACGTTGCGATTGCGATGGCAAAGCGCGAGGTTGTGCTTGCTATCCATCCTGATGCGCAGCGCCGTTTTTACACATTTGCCGATGCGGCTTATTCAAATTGCAATCTCTATGCGATGGCAGGGCATCATGCGCTTAAAGGCGCTGAGATTTTCAGGGGCGGTGGCCAGTTTGCCAAAAAAGCGGGACGGATTATTGAGGCCTTTGGCTTGATCAATTTGCTGCTGCTGCGCATGGGCTTGATTTCGCTGCCGAGTGCCCTTGCAAGAATTTCACGGCGCATCGGGCTGAAGATTGCACCCGTCATCCTGAGCGACGGGCGCAATGCAATCGATGTCGATAATGAACGCACCTATGCAATTGTTGAGGGGCTTATTTCCCCCCGCCTGCAATCCAGTCATTGATCTTCTTTTCAAGCACCGTCATTGGTAGTGCGCCGGTCATCAGCACTTGGGCGTGGAATTTGCGCGCATCAAACTTTGCACCGAGCGTGGAATTTGCTTTGGCTTTCAAGCGCAGGATGGTGAGCTGGCCAATCTTATAGGCAAGCGCTTGTCCCGGAATCGCGATATAGCGCTCAACCTCAACACGGGCATCGGTTTCGCCCATGCTTGAATTGTCGAGCATATATTTGATCGCCCGGTCACGCGTCCAGCCCTTCGCATGAAGCCCGCTGTCAACCACAAGCCGCATCGCGCGGAGCATTTCATCGTCTAGCCCGCCAAAGCGTTGGTAAGGATCACTTTCCATGCCAAGTTCTTTGTAAAGTGACTCGGCATAAAGCGCCCAACCCTCGACATAGGCGGTATTACCGCCAAAGCGCATAAATGCAGGGAGCGCGGTATTTTCTTGGGCCAGGCTGATCTGGAAATGATGGCCAGGGGCTGCCTCATGGAGGTAAAGCGTTTCCATGCCGGGTGTGGTGCGGGAGGGCAGGTCATAGCTGTTGAAATAGAAAATGCCCGCACGCGATCCGTCAGGCGTGCCCTGCTGATATGATCCGCCGGCCGCCGTTTTCTCGCTATATTCAGGGACTGGCCGGATTTCGAGCGTTGACTTGGGGAGCGTCGAAAACTGCTCACCAATCCGCATGTCAACGCGTTTGCCAATGGCGTAATAGCCGTCGCGCAGCGCTTCCTTGGTAGCGAGTTTGAACTTGGGGTCGCTGCGCAGATAGACAAAAAATTCAGCAAGCGTGCCTTTGAAACCCGTTTGAACGCGGATCGCGTCCATCTCGCGCTTGATGCGCGCAACCTCAGAAAGGCCAAGATTGTGAATATAATTGGCAGTGAGCGGCAGCGTTGTATTTGAAAGAATCTGATAATTATAAAAAGCAGCGCCGCCCTTCATGTGGACAAGGCCAACACCGTCGCGTGCCACGGGCAGATATTCGTTTTTGAGGAAATCGCGCATCCGCATGTGCGCCGGGGTGATCCCGTCGCGAATTACACTTGCATATTCGGCTTTAAGCCGTGCCTGATCGGCGGCACTGATCGCGTCAGGGAATTTCTTGGCCGGGGCATAAAAGGTTGAGCCTTCAATGCCCTGGGAAACCTGAAGGTCAAATTGACCGATCATATTATTGACGATCAGTTTTGGGTGAACAACGCCTGATTTCATGCCTTCGCGGAAGCGTCCAATCGCGCGATCCATGAAGATGATGTAATCGCGGTGGCGCTTGAGATTATTCTCATAATCGGCAACCGTATTAAATGGTGCCGCCCCCTGTCCCGAAGCGAACTCTGGATAAAATACCTGATACCCAAAGAAATGATCAATCGGTCGCACTTTTGAGAGTGACAGCATATCAGGCGCATAACCGCGCAGAGCAAGTTCGGTATTCGATTTGAAGACGTCGTAAGCGATTTTATCAGTTGCGCCGAGCAGGGCACGATTGACCTTCGCCAGTCGGGCAAGTTCATTTACGGCGGCGCGGCGTTCGCCCTCATAATAGGCATCAGTGATCAAGTCGCCCAGTTTATCGGCATAGCGCATGTCGCCGCGAAACAGCGCGGTTACGGGATTACGGCGCAGGCTGTCTTCATCGCTGTCAGCAAATAGTTTTTTAAGTGTAGCCGCAGGATCGGCCTTGGCTTCGGTTTCTGTCGCTGCAATTGCAGGACTGGCAATGGTTAGCGGAGCAAAGCTGGCTAGTAATAAAGTGGCAAATTTAACAGTCATAGTCAGTGCTCCGGGCAAATCTGAATTGATCAGCGCGTAACGCGACGTGCGAAAAAAGCAAAAATCTTCGATCAACACGGCATATGGGTCGACCGAAGGCGGCCCACATTTTGTGGGCCGCCCGCGTACCTAGCGGAAATAACCGCGATGAACGAAACGGATTGTGCCGCTGCGCGTGTTAACGAGGATCGCGTCGTTTGAGCGCCGCACCCATCGGTCATAACCAACCGGGCGGGCCAGCTTGTACCGCCAAGGCTGGGAAATAACATAGCGCGAGCTGTAATAGGCTGGCGCTAACCGACCGCCGCGACGGTAAGCATAGCCACGCCGATCATTTAAATCTTCGCGATATTCCTGACGTGCTTCTCGCAAATCTTCGCGTTCGTCCCGAATGTCACGCCGGTCGCCGCTGCGATAAGCACGATTAAGTTCGCGCCGTTCCTCGCGGATATCCTGTCGGTCGCGGGCAAGTTCGCCGCGACCATTGTTGGCTTGGGCTGTGGCCGGAACAAGCGCTGCGGCAAATAGCAATAATGATGAGATCTTACGCATACTCAACTACTCCGTGTCGTTTTGACCCCGACATCTAAACGTTGTGACACAGCGAAGGTGAATGTTTTCCGAACGACGGCGCTCCGTCAAAAAAGCACCTTAGGTATATGACGGCATTGCAACCCGATTACGCTGCGCTAGAGAGGCTGGCATGACATTTATTGCGCTGACTGATGCCGTTTTCGTGGCCCCGCAAATTGATACGAAAGCCGTAGCGGAAGCCGCTGGTCTTGGCGTTACGCTGATTATCAACAATCGCCCCGAAGACGAGTCGCATGATCAGACACCGGGCAAGCTAATTGAAGCAGCGGCACGTGCGGCGGGCATGAATTATGTTGCCATTCCAGTCGGCCATAGCGGTTTTAGCCAGCCACAGGTTGATGCGATGGTCGATGCGCTTAGGCAGGTTGATGGCAAAATCCTCGCTTATTGTCGTTCGGGCACACGCTCAACTTTGCTCTGGGCTTTGGCGCAGGCAAAGACGGGGGCCGATCCCGAAACGCTGTCAGCAACTGCGGCAGAGGCAGGCTATGATCTTTCACCGATCCGCCCACTGCTTGATATGTTCAAGGGACAGGCATGACTGCACTCGCGATCCAGATGGCGGCCTCACTTGCTACGGTGATGGCGCTTGGCTGGCTGGCGCGGTGGATTGGATTGGGCGGCGATATACGCATCACAGATACTGCTCACGCAATCAGCCTTGCCCATGAGGGTATTTATGGCTTTGCAGGCGTTGATGCAGCGATTGACCGAGCGGGCTATTCAGCCTTGGTGCGAGACCGAGAGGGCCGCCACGTTTTGATTATGATCAAAGGCAATAAATTCGTGACGCGGCTCGTTACCCCGCCGATTGAGGGGCGGCTTGACCATAAGCTGCTGACGATTGACCTGCGCGAACCTGATTGCGCGCCGGTTACGCTCAACCTTGGTGACAAGGCACAATGTTGGGCGAGTGGCCTTCGCCATATTCCGACGGCTAAGGCCTGAATATGGAAAAGCTGCCCGATCCGGTGCAATATGCGATTCCCTTGTTTGTCGCGCTGATCATAATTGAGATGATCTGGGCAAAGCGCCGCGCTCCTGACAAATATGAGCCCAAGGATACACTCAATTCGTTGCTGTTCGGTTTTGGCAGCACGGTTGCCGGGGTGTTGTTTGGCGGGATCATGATCGGCGTGGCTTACTCTGCCTATGCCATCCGCCCAATTACGATCCCTTGGACATGGTGGGCGTGGGGGCTGTGCTTCATTCTTGACGATCTTGCTTATTACGCTTTCCACCGTACGGCGCACCGCGTGCGTTGGTTCTGGGCGAGCCATGTTAATCATCATTCAAGCCAGCATTATAATCTCTCAACCGCACTGCGTCAGTCATGGACTGGCTTTTTCGCGGCTGGTTTCATTTTCCGCCTGCCGCTTGCTTTTATTGGATTCCACCCTGCGATGCTGCTGTTTTGCGGTGCGCTTAATCTGATCTATCAGTTCTGGATTCATACTGAAGCAATAGGGCGTTTCCCGCGCTGGTTTGAGGCGGTGATGAACACGCCGAGCCACCACCGCGTTCACCACGCCGTCAATCCGCGCTATCTTGATCGCAATTACGCGGGCACGTTTATCGTGTGGGACAAGATGTTTGGCACCTTCGCGCCTGAGGTTGAGGGCGAACCAATCCGCTACGGGATCGTCAAGCAGCTCGGCAATTTCAACTTGCTGTGGGGCGTGTTCCATGAATGGGCGGGGATAGTACAAGATTTATGGCGTACGCCGTTCAAGACAAAGCTTGGCTATCTTTTCGGCCCGCCGGGGTGGAGCCATGATGGGTCACGCGACACATCGGACATGATTAGAATGCGTTGGGAGCAGAGCCGCGATGGATGAGTTTGATTTTGTCGTCGTTGGCGGCGGCTCGGGCGGAAGTGCGGTCGCGGGACGACTGAGCGAAGGCGGCAAATACACCGTCTGTTTGCTTGAAGCAGGCGGCCAGAATGATCAGATCCGTGTGCGTGCGCCAGGGTTGATGCCCTTTCTTCCCGCCGCAACGAATTGGAAATTTGATACAGTGCCTCAGCGCGGGCTGAATGGCCGCACCGGGTTTCAGCCGCGCGGCAAGGGGCTTGGTGGATCATCGGCAATCAACGCGATGGTCTATATACGGGGTTGTGCATGGGATTACGACAATTGGGCAGCACTTGGCTGCAATGGCTGGGCGTACAAGGATGTTCTGCCCTATTTCAAACGTGCCGAAAATAACGTGCGCGGCGGAGATGATTATCACGGCGACGCCGGCCCGCTCTCGGTCAGCGATCAGAAATGGCCAAACCCCGGTAGCCTGGCGTTCATTGAAAGTGCTGCTGAACTCCAACTGCCGCGCAACCCAGATTTTAATGGTGCGCAGTTTGAAGGCGTAGGGCTGTATCAGACGACACAGAAAAACGGCGAGCGCTGGACATCCGCGCGGGCGTATGTGGCGCCGCAACGTGCGGCCGGGCGGCTTGATGTGCGTACTGTTGCACTCGTCGAAACACTGATCATCGAAAATGATCGCGCGGTTGGGGTGAAATATGCCCAAGGCAAAACGCCTAGGCAGGTGCGCGCGCGCCGTGCGGTGATCCTTGCTGGCGGGGTTTACGGTACGCCGCAAACGCTGATGCTTTCAGGGATTGGCCCAGCAGATCATTTGCGTTCGCTTGGGATTCCCGTACGTGTTGATCGCCCTGCGGTGGGCAGTCATTTGCAAGATCATATTGATTATGTGTCGAGCTTCAAAACCGGCGGCAATATCATGATGGGGAGCACGCCTAGAGCGATTGCACGAACGGCCAAAGCGCTGGTTGAGTGGCTGCGCTTCCGCACGGGTACGTTGACCACGCCTTATGCTGAAGCGGGCGGGTTCCTAAAATCAAGCCCCGATGTTGAAGTGCCCGATGTCCAGCTTCATTTTGTGCCAGCTATGCTGGAAGATCATGGCCGTACTAACGTGGTTGGTATCGGCTTCTCATGCCATGTCTGCGTCCTTCGCCCCTACAGCGAGGGCACGGTGCGGCTGGCCGATACCAATCCGCGTTCAGCCCCGCTTATTGATCCAGCATTCCTCACTGATGACCGCGATATGGTAGTGTTAAAAGACGGCATCCGCGTAATGCACCGGATTTTGACGAGCGGGCCGCTGGCTGCCTTTGGCGGTGTTGATCGTTACAATACCCCAATCAATGATGACGTTGCGCTTGAAGCGATGATTCGCGCGCGCGCGGATACCGTCTATCATCCGGTGGGTACTGCACGGATGGGGTCAGACGAAAACGCAGTATGTGATACGCGGCTGCGGGTACGCGGGATTGAGGGGCTTTATATTGCCGACGCTTCAATTATGCCGCGCCTGATCAGCGGTAACACTAATGCACCAAGCATGATGATTGGTGAACGTTGCGCCGATTTTATTTTGGCCGATTTGGGCTGAAATAGCCCCATAACATTAAATGATATGATAATACCTTATAAAATCAGATACTTAGATGATCATGGCTAATATCCCCTTAACCTAGCAGCATAGGCTCCGAGTAATCTCCCGACAGTAACAGTGCCATCAGGAACAAAGATTATATGTGGGGCGGGCGCATGCGGTTTGAACAATTTTCACAGGTAGGGATGTCGACATTGGCAATAGCCATGCTTGGCAGCGCGATGCCAGTTTTGGCGCAAAGCTTGCCGGTTGACCCAACTGTATTGATGCAGGAGCGGTCAGTAACCCCGCATCGCGGAGCGCTTGATCCCTTTCGGGGTGCGCTTGACCCGTTTCGCGGCAGCCTTGATCCATTCCGTGGCAACATTGACCCGTTTCGCGGCAGCCTTGATCCGTTCAGAGGCAGCCTTGATCCATTTCGTGGCAGCCTAGACCCGTTTACTACCACCTCACCAATAACAGTTGCATCTGTGAGCGGTTTTTGGACGCAATTTGCGACTGATTGGACAGTACTCGACACCGCTTTAACGACGCTGGGCAATGCCAAGGCGAGCGCACCGCAATATCAACAGGTTGTAACGCTGTTTCAAAACATGAGCGCCAATGCCGAAAAATTCTGGGGCGTCCGTGTCAAAGGCAAATCAGGCAAGGATTTCAAAGGTGGCTTTCTTGACAGGCTGCTGACCAAATACGGTCTTTCACTCACTGATCCTGCGAGTTTTGCCAAGTTATCGGCGTCGCAGCGCTCTCAACTTGCATTTGATTGGTATGATGGTCTGAATGCATTTTCCGGAGTTGATCATGTTGATCACTGGATGAGGACAATCAACTGGAACCCAACTTTGACCCAGCGTCAAGGATCGGGTGCGGACAGCGTGATTGGCCTGCTTGACGCCGCCGTCGTCAATGATGCTGACATCGCGAATAATCTCACTTCAACCGGCGGCTATAAGGACTCGGCGAGCGGACACGGCACAGCAGTGGCAAGCCTGCTCGTTGCCGCGCATGACGGAAAGGGTGTGCAAGGCATCGCCCCCAATGCATCGGTTGTTGCCTACAATCCGTTCGATGCAAGCGGCACCGCATCGTGGGACGATGTCCGCTCCGGTATTATAAACCTTAAGAGCAAGCGCGCGAGCGTAATCAACGTCTCGCTCGGCGTCAAAGGGTGGACACTGCACAGCGAATGGAACAATATTTTCAGCAATCCAGCGGTTGCGGCGGCCGGAAATAATACGGTGTTCGTGATTGCCGCGGGTAATGACGGATCGACCCAGACCAAGAATATCGCTTGGAATATGGCAATTAATCCGGCATTGATTATCGTCGGTTCAGTAGATCCCGGCGGTAAAATTTCCGACTTCTCGAACCGCCCTGGAAGTGCGTGCCTGCTTCAAAGTGGCGTCTGTCTTGCCGGATCAAAATTGGCAGACCGCTTCTTGGTTGCACCCGGAGAGCTTCTGCTTGTTTCGGATGGCAAAGGCGGGCTTGGCCGTGCTTCGGGCACGTCTTTTGCTGCACCACTTGTTTCTGGAACGATTGCGCTGCTTCATGATCGCTGGCCGTGGCTTGCCAACCATCCCAAGGAAAGCGTTGATATTGTCCTGTCGACCGCAAAGGATCTCGGTGCGCCGGGCACCGATGAGGTCTATGGGCGCGGGCTGGTTGATGTTGAAGCAGCACAGTCGCCAATTAATTTTGACAAGCTCAGTTTCTATCAGTTCCGCGATGGAAAGAACAAAGGTGCTTATCGCACTGCTGCGGCAATCAAGGCTGGCGGGGTAAAGCCCGCGTGGGAGGCCAATGGTGTCTTTTTCTACGCTTTTGAAGATATTGGCAGTACTTACCGTGACTTTGCCATTCCGGTATCATCACGGCTTGTTGGCCAGACAACGAGAATTGGCGGCTCGGAAGAATATTTTCAGGATTATATCACTGACCGGCTGACTGACTGGATCAATGACGAAGTGCCGTTTACTGATATTACAAGCTTTGGCACGCGTGATCCAAATGGATGGAGTTATTCGTTCCAAGGTTCCAGCCCTGCGAATTATGTTTCAAAAACGGGCGTTGCCAGTTCGCGCTATACCTCGGTCAAGGTCAGCGATCCCGGAGGTCGCTTTGGCTTTAGCGGCGGGCATGGCAGCGGCGGACGTGCGCTTGCCGGTCAAAAAGGCTTTAACCTGACGAGCGATTATGATGCGGGCAATGGCGGCGTCAATCCGCTGCTCGGGCTTGCCTCGGGCGGCGCGTTCATGGGGGCTGACATGGCCATCGGCGCCGCAACACGTGTCGGCATTGGCATGACCGAGCGCACACTCGTCCACTCGCGCGATCTTGCGCTGAGCGACAGCGACCGCAATCAGCTTCGCGAGGTTGATCCGTACCGTGCCAGCGCGCTCAACCTGCGTGTTGCGCATCAGGCGAGCGAAGCCATCACGCTTACGCTTGACTATACCAAGCTGCACGAGGCCAACGGCCTGCTCGGCGTCCAATCAACCGAAGCAAGCGATTTAAGCAAGGGTTCGTCAAGTGAAACCGCGACCTTTGGCGCCAGCATGAATTTGCCCGGCAACATGACCTTTGCCACTTCAATGACGGCGGCAATGACGCGTACTAACGGTCGTGGTCGTCAAGCGTTGTCGACCGATGGCGCAGTGCTGAGTTCGGCCTTTGCCGCGTCATTCACCAAGCGCGGCCTGATGGGGCGGAACGATATTTTCCGCATTGCAGTTGCTCAGCCGCTCCATATCGAGCGCGGCGATCTGGCTTTTACCGGCGCACAGATCGTTGACCGCAACACTGGTGAATTAGGCGATGCAACACAGAGTTTCGATATCTCGGACAATAGCCGACGCTTTACGGGTGAGCTACTCTATGCTGCACCAATTGTAGCAGGAGGTGAGATTAGTTTCTTTGGCCGTGCCGAATATAATGCAGCTTCGAAGAACGGTATTGACGGAATGGTAATAGGTGGTCGGGTAAGGCTTGGCTTCTAGTGATCCCAATTAGGGCGATCATGTATCTTTGAGGCGTGCGCGCATCAAAGTGTAGGTGGAAGCATGATGAAGCGCCGGCTATCACTGCTAGCAATGCTGCTCGCAAGTATCGGCTCCGTGCCGGCTGCTGCGAGGATTTTGCCGCTTGATCAGCAATTCGCAGAGCGTATCGCCAGCACCAAGGCATCAATGATGTCAGATCCTGAAGTCGCGCTGGCCAATGCGCGGGCGGCTGGCGTGCTCGCCAAATCGCTCCCGGTTGGGAAAGGCGCGATTGCGCGCGCAACCAGTGAATGGCTTCAGGGCGAAGCGCTGACGCGACTCGGCAAACCCACCGAAGCAACACCTATTGTCGCAGGCGCACTGGCAACGGTTATGCGGTTGGAACCCTATTCAAAACTGCACGGCGATCTGCTGCGTTCAACTGCTTCAATTGCTTCAAAGACGGGCAAAGTGCAGATTGCGCTCATTACCTTGCATCAGGCTTTTGCCATTTATCAAAAACGCGGAGAGGCACGCGGCCAAGCGATGGCGCTTCAGAATATTGGTTCGCTATATTATGACGCACGCGACTATGCGCGAAGCTTACGCTACTATGATCAGGCGCAGTCGGTATATAAGGATGATCCCGCAGTTACCGTCTCGCTTCACAATAACCGTGGCAATGCGCTCAAGGACATGGGCCAGTTTGCCCAAGCTGAGCGCGAATATAATGCCGCGATGAAGATTGCGCGCACGATGGAAAGTCCGCTGCTTGAAGTGCATATTTTATCGAATATTGCGTCGGCGCAGTTTATGGACGGCCGACTTGGCAAGGCCGAAGCATCAGTTGCACAAGCGTTGCGTCTGGCCAATGGCACTGCCGCAGAGGAGCGCCCCTATTTATGGGGCACATCAGCGCAAATCATCTTTGCGCGCGGTGATGCCAAGCGTGCAGTGCCTTGGGCGGAGCGTGCCTTTGAAAATGTTGATCTTGAAAAGTCACCTATGGGCTACCGTGATTTTCACGAGACAGCCGCGCAAATTTATGCAGCGCTTGGCCAATCAGAAAAAGCTTATGCCCATCTAAAAGCGTTTAAACGGCTTGATGACAGCGGGCGAGAGCTTGCCGCGTCAACCAATTCAGCGCTGGTCAGCGCGCGATTTGACACCGCCAACCAGCGGCTCCAGATCTCAAAGCTTGAGGCACAAAAGGTACAACGCGAACTGGCACTGGCACAGTCACAGAATCGGTTGCGCGGCGTCGTGCAAATTACGGTATTTGGCGGCGTTGCATCAGTAACCGTCATTTTTGCGATCACATTTGCGTATTTAAGCGGACGGCGTCGGCGCAAGGAAGTCAGCGCGGCCAATGCCAGGCTCAGTTATGCGGCCAATCATGATTTGCTCACCGGCCTTGCCAACCGGGCTTATTTTCATCCGCTGTTTGAAAAAGAATTGGCCGATTCAATTGCGGCGGGTCAGCGCTGCGCCATTCTGTTGGTTGATCTTGACCGTTTCAAATGGGTTAATGACACATTTGGCCATAGCGCTGGTGACGGCTTGCTTTGTGCGGTTGCGCGCTCGCTTGAAAACGCCGTCGGCAATCATGGCCACGCGGTTCGGCTTGGCGGTGATGAATTTGCGGTTGTCGTGCCAAACGCAGGAAGCGACGCAGAACTTGCTGATCTTGGCAACCAGATCATCGCACAGCTCAGCGCAGCACGGATTGTCGATGACACTTCGGTAGCAGTGGGGGCAACGGTTGGTATAGCAGTAGGCCCTGACGATGGTCAGGATATCAAGACCTTGACACGCAGCGCTGATCTTGCGCTTTATCATGGCAAAGGCAGTGGGCGTGGCTGCTGCATACGCTATCAGCCAGCGATGCAATCCGAGGTTGATGAGCGGCGCTTAATCGAAAACGATCTGCGCGATGCACTTGAAAAGGGTCAGATTTCGGTTGTCTATCAAACCATAGTCGGCGCGCATGATCAGGCCATTGTTGGTCATGAAGCGCTGCTGCGTTGGGAACATCCAACGCGCGGCTTTATTTCGCCCGCGCTTTTCGTTCCAATTGCCGAAGAGGCCGGCCTTATTAATCAAATTGGCGATTGGGTACTCCGTTCGGCTTGTGCTGAAGCGGCAAACTGGCCTGAACATATCCAATTGTCGGTCAACCTCTCAAGTTTTCAAGTTGAAGGTGACGGGCTTTTGGCAAGTGTTGTCCATGCGCTTGCCGCAAGCGGACTAAACGCGAATCGGCTTGAGCTTGAAGTGACGGAGAGCGTGTTCCTGCGCCAAGGCAGTAACGGCGACGAGGCACTTGCAAGGCTCCGTGCAATTGGCGTGAGTCTAGCGCTTGATGATTTTGGCACTGGTTATTCTTCGCTTGGTTATTTGCGCCGTGCAGCCTTCTCAACGATCAAGGTCGATCGATCATTTGTCAAATCGGCTGCCAAGGGATCACTAGACAGCATCGCAATCATTAAGGCAATTGTTTCACTTGCCAAAGACTTGGGTATGAAAACCACTGCCGAGGGCGTGGAGACGCCTGAAGAAATGGCGAAAATGCACGATCTTGGTTGTACGCAAATGCAGGGCTATCTGTTCTCAAAGCCAACTGCATCGCCATCACGTGAAGGAATCGCAGCCCGACGGAATGCTGCTTGAAGCGTATAGGACTAGCGGACGCTCCCTTCACAATCGCTCAGGAGTTTTCGCCAAAATCGCGCCCCGCGCGATTTTTAAGGCGAAAACTGGTGGAGCCTAGCGGGTTCGAACCGCTGACCTCTTCGCTGCCAGCGAAGCGCTCTACCAACTGAGCTAAGGCCCCAATGAGAGACGCTTTTAGGTAGGCGCCGCTCCGAAATCAACATATCAAACGTCGGTTTGGGTTTCACCAGTATCAACACCCAAATCATCATCGCCGCCGATATCGACCTCATCATCAGGAGAGATTTCGGCATCTTCATCGACTTCAAGTTCGGCCAAATCATCACCAAGATCAGAGTCGGCTGCGTTGGGATCGACTTTCTTGACTTCTTCAAACGGCATTGGCTGTTTGGACTTGAGAATCGGCTCTGGAACCCAATTATTGCCGCATGAAATGCAGACAACGGGTTCGTCCTTTGTCAAATCGTAAAAGCGCGTCCCGCATTTCGGACAACTGCGCTTGGTGCCCCATTCAGGCTTCACCATAAGTCTCAAAACCTTTTTATAAATGACCTGTGGCAGGCATCGCCTGCCAATCGCGGTGCGCCTTGCCATAGCATAGCGCCGCTGTCAAAAGCGCTTATCATATGACTAGTCCTGCCACATTTCGCAAAAGCCCACCATTGATCGGAACAATTACCGTTCCGGGCGACAAATCCATCTCGCACCGTGCGCTGATGCTCTCGGCACTTGCAGTAGGTGAAAGTCGGGTTGAGGGACTGCTTGAAGGACATGACGTGCTTGCAACAGCCGCTGCAATGCGCGCGATGGGAGCGGATATCGTCCGCGAGCACCAAGGCATTTGGCATGTCCACGGCGTTGGCGTTGGCGGGCTGATGCAGCCGCAGACAGCACTTGATATGGGCAATAGTGGCACCTCAACCCGGCTGTTGATGGGATTGATCGCGTCACACCCGATTACCGCGACTTTTATTGGCGATGCCTCACTGTCGAAACGCCCAATGGCACGTGTGATTGATCCGCTCTCACTCATGGGGGCAGGTATTACTGCAACATCGGGTGACCGCCTGCCACTGATGCTGCGCGGCGCCTGTCCAGCGGTGCCGATTACGTACCGCCTTCCAGTCGCCTCGGCTCAGGTGAAGAGTGCAATTCTGCTGGCGGGCCTTAACACCGCCGGAATCACACGCGTGATTGAACCAGTGCCAACGCGCGATCATAGTGAGCGGATGCTCGCCGGATTTGGTGCCGAGCTGACCGTTGAGACTGATAGCGCAGGCGTGCGGACGATAGCGATTCGCGGTGAGGCTGAGCTCAAACCGCAGAACATTGTCGTTCCAGGCGATCCTTCTTCTGCCGCCTTCTTCGCCGTCGCCGCGCTGATCGTGTCGGGGTCGTGCGTGACGATTGCGAATGTTGGGCTGAACACCACGCGCGCGGGGATATTTAAGGTGCTTGAGGCGATGGGGGCTGACATCAGCTACGGCCAGCAGCGTATCGTCGGCGGCGAACCTGTGGCTGATCTGACCGTCACTTACTCGGCACTCACGGGCATTGAGACTGATCCAGCAATCGTCCCAAGCATGGTCGATGAATTCCCAATCCTATTTATCGCGGCAGCACTGGCGAAGGGGCGCAGCGTCTTTCGCGGGCTTGAGGAACTTCGCGTCAAGGAATCAGATCGGATCGCGGTGATGGCCAAGGGGCTACGCGCAATTGGTGTTGCGGCTGAAGAATTGCCCGACGGCCTGATCGTTGAAGGCCGCGACGGCGAAGCCTTTGTGGGCGGCACAACCATTGCCGCTGAACTTGATCACCGAATCGCGATGAGCTTCGCCGTGGCAGGACTAATGGCTAAAGACGGAATCGTGGTTGATGATATAGCTCCGGTCGCAACAAGCTTTCCAAACTTTGTTGAATTGGTCGAAGGTCTGGCGCAGTGATCAGTTCGCTCGCCGCTGACATCATTGGCATTTTCGGCAGTGCGCTTTTCATCGGCGCGTTCATTTACGCGAATATGGTGCAGGTGTTGAACAAGCTCCTGTTTAATGCGCTCAACCTGATTGGTGCAGTGCTGCTGCTGATCTCACTTTCAGTGAATTTCAACCTTGCCGCTGTAGTTTTGGAAGTGGCGTGGGGCGGAATCGCTTTGGTGGGGTTGATCCAGGCGCTTAGAAAGTAGCCAGAATGATTACGCGGTCTATGGCTCGACAACGTCAGGCAAAAGCGTAATCGCCCGTGCGACGATCAATATTTTGAGTGCTTGACACCTATTAAAAAAAACTTATGTTATAATCAAAGAGGATAAGTAAAATGAAATATTTTGTTGCGATATTTTTTGGGTTTAATCTAACGATAGCTGCTTTTGCTGCTTTTGTTCCAGCTCCTAGCCTCAGCAAGGGGAGCTCCTTGTTTGTTTTAAACAATGTGTCGGGGGTTATTTCATTTTGTAGCCGTCAGCAAGGCATTAATAGTCCAACTACTTGCCAGTCCGTTTCTACGTTTCCTAACGTTTCTTCTGCAACAAGATTGGTCGCTGATTCATTGGGTGTTGTCTATATAATTGATACAAATACCGGGCGGACGATGTTTTGTAGTGCTGCGTTAACAGGTCTTATATATGTGCCAACATGCAGTATAGCATCAAACTCTTTGCGATAATATATCAAATGTTTAGATGCTTGTTTGCAAACATTCTAAATAATCATATGAAAACGTTAGATATTCCGCTTTGATCATTGCGGTTGATGGCCCCGCAGCCTCGGGCAAGGGCACGATTGCACGGGCGCTTGCGTCACGTTTCGGCCTGCCGCATCTTGATACAGGGCTGCTTTACCGTGCGGTTGGCGTGGCGACGGCGCGGGCGGGGGGTGATCCAGACAGCGAAGCCGATGCGCTGGCTAGGTCTGGCTTCGACGACGCTCTCTTCGCCGATCCTGAATTGCGCAGTGAGGCGGCGGGTGGGCTTGCCTCGCGAGTGTCGATCCACCCAGCGGTGCGTGCGGCCCTTCTCAAACGACAGCAGGATTTTGCGCGTCAATCGGCGGGGGCGGTGCTTGATGGTCGCGATATCGGCACTGTGATTGCGCCAGAGGCGGATGCGAAGCTGTTTGTCACGGCAAGCGCACAGGTGCGTGCGGGCAGGCGGCACGGCGATGATACCTCTCGCGATTACGCAGCCATTCTTGCAGACATTCAAGCCCGCGATGTCCGCGATTCGGGGCGCAGCGATGCGCCATTGCGGCAAGCACCCGATGCTGACTTGCTTGATACCAGTGATTTGACTATAGCCGCCGCCATCCAGCGGGCGATTGCGCTTGTGGAGGCCCGGATCAGGCGCTGAAGCGCTACTCCCCGTCCCCCTATCGATATTGCTCGGTGGATGCTGTGTTCATATGGTGTGGGCACGGCAGTTCGGCCAAACAAGACCAGCGGAACCAACCGCTTGGCCGGAAAAATTGATATAGGAACTCTAACACATGGCCTCTTCGGCAAACCCAACGCGCGATGATTTCGCGGCACTCCTTAACGAATCACTCGGTGGTGAAGATCAAGGCTTTGAAGGCCGGGTGGTTAAAGGCATCATCACCGCAATCGAAAATGACATGGCCGTCATTGATGTTGGCCTTAAATCCGAAGGCCGCGTGCCACTTCGCGAATTTGCAGCCCCGGGTCAGAAGGCTGACCTCAAGGTTGGCGACGAAGTCGAAGTGTTTGTTGACCGCGTTGAAAATTCAAATGGCGAAGCGATGCTCAGCCGTGACCGCGCTCGCCGCGAAGCCGCATGGGATAAGCTTGAAGCCGAATTCACTGAGTCTGCCCGTGTTGACGGCGTAATCTTTGGCCGCGTCAAAGGTGGCTTTACCGTTGACCTTTCAGGCGCAGTTGCGTTCCTGCCCGGCAGCCAAGTCGATATCCGCCCCGTGCGCGATGTCACCCCGCTGATGGATATTGTTCAGCCATTCCAGATCCTCAAAATGGATCGTCGCCGGGGCAACATCGTTGTTTCGCGCCGCGCAATCCTTGAAGAAACCCGCGCAGAGGCACGCACTGGCTTGATCTCAACGCTTGCTGAAGGTCAGGTGATTGATGGCATCGTCAAGAATATCACTGATTACGGCGCGTTCGTTGATCTTGGCGGGATTGACGGCCTGCTCCACGTCACCGACATCAGCTACAAGCGCGTTGCGCACCCAAGCGAAATCATCGCGATTGGCGATTCGGTCAAGGTGCAGATCATCCGCATCAATAAAGATACGCAGCGTATCTCGCTTGGCATGAAACAGCTTGAAAGCGATCCGTGGGAAGCCGCAGTCGCCAATTATCCAGTGGGTACGAAGCTTTCGGGCCGCGTCACCAACATCACTGAATATGGTGCGTTTGTTGAGCTTGAAGCCGGTATTGAAGGGCTCGTCCATGTTTCAGAAATGAGCTGGACGAAGAAGAACGTCCACCCCGGCAAGATCGTTTCGACGAGCCAAGAGGTTGATGTTATCGTTCTTGAAGTTGATACTGAAAAGCGCCGCATTTCGCTTGGCCTCAAGCAAGCCGTCAACAATCCGTGGGAAGCCTTTGCGGCCGAGCATCCAGTTGGCAGCCAGATTGAAGGCGAAGTCAAAAATGCGACTGAATTCGGCCTGTTCATCGGGCTTGACGGCGACGTTGACGGCATGGTGCACATGTCCGACATCGCGTGGGGCATTTCGGGCGAAGACGCGCTTAATCTTCACCGCAAGGGTGAAAGCGTTACCGCCATTGTCCTTGATATTGACGTTGAAAAAGAACGCATCTCGCTTGGCATCAAGCAGCTTGAAAAGGGCGCGCCAGCCGTTGGCGGCGGTGCAACCACTTCGGCAGCTTCAGGGCTTAACAAGAATGCGGTTGTGACGGTGACTGTGCTTGAAGTGCGCGATGGCGGGCTTGAAGTACAAGCCGGCGATGACGGCGCAACGGGCTTTATCAAACGCACCGACCTTGGCCGTGACCGTGATGAGCAGCGTCCCGACCGTTTTCAAGTTGGCCAGAAGTTTGACGCGATGGTGATTGGCTTTGATCGTTCGAAGAAGCCGAACTTCTCAGTCAAGGCGATGCAGCTTGCCGAAGAGAAGCAAGCCGTGGCGCAATATGGTTCATCCGATTCGGGTGCATCACTTGGCGATATCCTTGGTGAAGCGCTCAAAGCACGCGATACCAAAAAGTAAATCAGGCCATATTGGCTGCCCCGTTGCAAAGGATTTGTGACGGGGCAGCCCCCTATCCAAGTGTCTGATCTTGGCCGATAGTTTCAATTCGGGCGAATTAGCCTTGAACCGCATTTGCAGCCATTGTTCATATTTGCTTGCAAAATCCCAGATTTCCGACAAATTGGCAATTGACGAGGCTGTTTCGAGACATCATCACTATCAGGTATGTATAGGATTGTGTCGGTGATCACTTCCATGGTGGGAGTTGATTGAATAGTGGCTGACCTCGCCTTGGGGGTGAGTATGATCCGTTCGGAGCTGGTGCAGTTACTCGTAAAAGCCAATCCGGGACTGTCGCTGCGTGAAGTCGACAATATTGTTTCCGTATTTTTCGATACTATCACTGAACATCTCGCCAAGGATGGTCGCGTCGAACTGCGGGGGTTTGGTGCGTTTTCAACGCGGTCACGCGGTGCTCGTGTCGGTCGCAATCCGCGCACGGGCATCGACGTTGAGATCAAAGCAAAGCGCGTTCCACACTTCAAGCCCGGCAAAGAAATTCGCGCACGTTTGAACAACTAAGACAGCGTGTGCGTAATTGCGCTTCACAGCGGCGCAGATAATCGCTTATAGCCCCGCTTGGTCGATGCGGGCGTGGCGGAATGGTAGACGCAACGGACTTAGACCAAATTGAGTGCCCACGCGGAAACGCGCGGCGTAGAACTGCTCAAATTCGGGGAACCCTGTAAAATGGCAATCCCGAGCCAAGCTGCGGCGCGAAAGCATCGTGGAAGGTGTAGAGACTAGACGGGCAGCGCCTAACCCTTGGGAATATCCGAGGCACGGCGAAGGGATAGTCCAGACCCCAAACGTCTTGCTTGGCAGGGCGGCGGTGAAAACCGTAGTTGGTAAGAAAATCCGTCGGGCTCTGCCCGTGGGGGTTCAAGTCCCCCCGCCCGCACCACCATCTATCAAGCCATAAAAGGCTCAATGATATCAGCACGAATGCGCAGTAGCCGCCCGCTTGGCCGGTCAACCAGCGCCCACGCGGTTTTGGCAGTAACGATGACAGTGCCGTCAGATTTGGTGAAATCAACATTGCGATTAAACCGTGCGCCGCGCGGCATCTCGCTCAGCCACGTCCGCGCGGTCACGCTTTCGCCAAGTGCGATATTGCCACGATAATCAATCTCATGCCGCGTCACGATCCAGATATAAGCCTCATTCTGCTCAGGCGTCGCCAGCGACAGCCAGTGCGCGGTCGAAACATCCTGAATCCACCGCACCCACACGGCGTTATTGACATGGCCGAGTTCGTCAATGTCCGATGGGGCAGCGGTGATAGAGAGGGTGTAGGGGGTGGACATGGTGGAGGCTTATTGACTGTAGCGGATGCGAGGTCAATTCGCGCTTGATTCCCGCTATGGGAAATGATAGTTGGCCTAATGAGAATAATTGCGCGCAGCACGCTTGTGGCCTTTTGGGAAAAGCATCCCGAAACAAAGGCATCGCTGACGCATTGGCAAAATGTAACGAAAGCGGCGGACTGGCAGAGCGCAAGTGATGTTCAGGCGGCTTTTTCCAAGGCGAAGGCTTTAAACGGTGAGCGCGTTCGTTTTGAAGTCGCCGGCGGGGATTACCGTCTGATCGTCGCATTTGATTTCAGGCGGGCGATTGCGTTTGTGAAGTTCATCGGTACCCACGGTGAATATGACCGGATCAACGCGCTGACTGTGACGTTATTTTAAGGAAGCAAATATGGATATCAAACCAATCAAAACTGACACCGATCATGAGGCAGCACTGCGTGAGATCGAAGCGCTTTGGGGCGCGACTGAGGGAACGGCGGACGGTGATCGCCTTGATGTGTTGGCAACGCTGATTGAGGCGTATGAGGAAAAGCGCTGGCCGCTTGATGAAATGGATCCAGTCGAGGCGATTGAGGCGGCAATGGCGCATGACGGCCACACCCGCGCCGACCTCGCCCAGTTAATCGGCAACAGTCGTGCAACCGAAATCCTCAAACGGCAGCGCGCACTAACCCTGCCAATGATCCGCCGCATCGCCAAGGAATGGCATGTGCCCGAACGGCTGTTGGTGCGGGAATATGGGGTGGGGTGAAAACTTCAATTAGTCGGTGTCACGTTCTCTTGTGTCGTTAAGGATCGCCGCATTGAGTTGACGCAAATTGTTCGCTCGGACGACTTTCCCAAAGTGCAGGTCTTGGTTTCCATTTTGATGAGTGAATTCAAGGCCATCTGTAACAATCCCAATCAGGTAAAAGCGATTCCGCAATTCGTATCCGCCACCTGCCCGATTGAATGAAAAATGTGAGTCAATGATGACTGGAGAGCCAGACGCCCCGTTTATGGTAGGCATATCGATGTAGAAGTGCGGCCTTAGTGAATCTCTGGGAAGGCTCGCTATAATACCGCTTCTGAAAAATGGTGTTCTGTCTTGCTTTTCGAACAGACCAGCCGGACATCCGGGAACAAAAATTGGGTCTGCAACGCTCAGGTCTTCCCATTGCGAATGGTCTGGGATCAAAGCCTCACTGAGGGCGCGGTAAAATAGCTTTTCACCTTTCAGAAAGGGCGCGTTATCTATGTGATGGATTATCACTCCTGCCAAATCTATGTCCGAATCTGGATGTGTTGTTACATTCCTATCCAATCGAAACATGATATCGGCATGTCGATCCGAGGGGTGTCCATCTGCTCTCTGAATGGGACACCAAAAGCGCAAGGTCTGCGCTCCTCCCAAGACATGTCGACAACTAACTAAAGAAACTGCGCTGCGCCCGTTGGGCATGGTAAACTGATGGAAAAATGCTGTACCAGTTGCGCGAGAATCGCCGTCTATCGTCTCGACAAATACGGTTGAATAGAGAATTTGTTCGGCATTCGACAGATTAAGTAAGTTAGTATCACTTGCCATTCCTGCTCTACCATCCCCAATTGCCACAGGAAAAACGCTGTTTTTTCTGTATCTACCCTAAGCCGCCATATATCTCTGTATATCAAACGCGCCCTCACGCTTGCGCGCCTCGGCTATCTCCCATGCGGTTTGCATTTTGAGGAGGGTGTCCATTCGTACCCCAAACGCCTTTTCGATGCGCAGCGCCATGTCGGAGGAGAGGCCGCCATGTTCGTTGATCAGGATCGAAAGCGTCTGACGTGTTACTCCTAAAACGCGTGAAGCTGAGGACACGTTAAGATCATGCCCCTCAACAATTTCGCGCACAAATGCGCCGATATGGCTTGGGCTGTGCATGGCGATTTCCATAGTCATTTCTAAACCGATGACATCAAATTAAACCGTTCGGGCTGAGCCTGTCGAAGCCTTGTCCTTTCTCTTCTGCACGCGGTTGAAAGAAAAAGACAGCCCTTCGACAAGCTCAGGGCGAGCGGGGAGGGGTTAGCCGTTCCCCCTCACTCCACCATCCCCAATTGCCACAGAAAGAACGCCACTTCTTCCGCATCCTCTCTCAAACTTTCAAATCGGCCTGATTTGCCGCCATGCCCTGCGCCCATGTTGGTTTTGAGCATCAGGATATTGTTGTCGGTCTTCACGCTTCGCAATTTGGCGACCCATTTGGCGGGTTCCCAATAGGTTACACGGGGGTCGTTGAGGCCTGCCGTCACAAACAGTGGCGGATATTTCTGCGGCTTCACTTGATCATAGGGGGAGTAGCTGCGGATCAGGTCAAACGCGGCCTTGTCGGTGATCGGGTTGCCCCATTCGGGCCATTCGCCCGGTGTCAGCGGCAGGCTCTCATCCTGCATCGTATTCAGCACATCAACAAAGGGCACATGCGCCGCGACCGCACCCCACAGCTCTGGATTGGTGTTGACGACGACGCCCATCAGTTCGCCGCCAGCGGAGCCTCCTGCGGCCACGACGCGGCCTGCTCTCGCAAAACCGAGGTCAATCAGCCCCTTGGCGCTATCGACAAAATCATTGAAGGTGTTGGTGCGCTTGGTGAGCTTGCCGTCAAGCTGCCACTGCTGGCCCAGATCATCGCCGCCGCGAATATGCGCGATGGCATAAGCAAAACCGCGATCAAGATAGGACAGCCGCACGGTCGAAAATCCCGGCGGGATCGCATAGCCGTAAGCGCCGTAGGCATAGAGATAGAGCGGGCCGTTGCCGTCTTTCTTAAAGCCTTTTTTGTAAACCACAGACACCGGCACCTTGGTGCCATCGCGCGCGGTGATTTCGACGCGTTCAGTCACGTATTGACTCGCGTCATAACCGCTTGGGATTTCCTGCACCTTGAGCGAGGTCAGTTTCGCATCCGCTAGGTCATAATCAAACACCGTATCGGGTGTGACCATCGACTCATAAGAAAGCCGGAGCTTGCTGATCTTATATTCGGGGTTGTCATCAAGGCCTGCCGAATAGCTCGCCTCAGGAAAGGGCACCCGCTTTGGCGCGCCGCCTGCATAGCTGTGGATCTCAATCTGATCGAGGCCACGATCACGCCCCTCAACCACGAAAAAATCAGCAAAGGTCATTACCCCCGTCATGTAGAAATCTTTGGACGGGGCAATCCGCTCAAACCATTCGCCGGGCGTGTCGAGGCTTGCCGTCACCAACCGAAACTGAGTGCTGGTATCATTGGTGTGGATGAAGAGCGTGCCCTCATGCTCCTCAACATCATATTCAACGCCAACCTTGCGAGCGCGAATGAGAATATGCTTGGCGAGCGGATCACTCGCGGGGATCAAGCGGAGCTCGCTCGTCGCAATATTGCCGGTTGAGATGACGATATATTTGTCCGACTGAGTGCTGCTGATGTCAACTTGGAATCCTTGGTCGGCTTCTTGGTAAAGCACTTTATCTGCAGAAACCGGCGTGCCAAAGGTATGGAGCATGGCCTTTTCGGATCGCCACTGCGCATTAACCGGGGTGTAGAGCAAGTGCTTGCCATCGGCACTGAAGACGAGGCTGCCATTGATGCCGGGGATCGTCTCGGGAAGCTCCTTGGCAGTGCTTAGATCACGGAAACGGACAGTGAAGCGCTCCGATCCGTCGGTATCGGTCGAATACGCCATCATTCGGTCATCGCGGCTGACGCTGAGCGCGCCGAGGCGGAAATACTCTTTGCCCTCGGCGAGCTTGGCTTCGTCAAGCATCACTTCATCAGGGCCGCCCGCGACGGGTTTGCGCATCCATTTTTTATACTGCGCGCCTTTTTCGTAACTTTCCCAATAGAAATACGCACCGTCTTTCTGTGGAACGGTCGATTCATCCTCCTTGAGCCGCGCCTTCATCTCAGCGAAAATCGTTTCGACCCGCGCGGCGTGCGGCTTCATCTGTGCTTCGAAATAGGCGTTCTCAGCTTTGAGATAATCAAGCACTGGAACATCATTGACCTTGGGATAGCCCTCGTCCTTGAGCCAATGATAATCATCGCTGATAGTAACGCCGTGGCGCGTGTAGCTGTAGGTTTTTTTGGCGGCGACGGGCGGTTTTGAAATATCAGTCATTAGAGCTTTCTGGGGGGCTTTCTGGGCAAGTGTGGGGGTAGCAAGAACGCAGGCAGCGGCAAGCACAATGAGGAATCGATGTGTCATAATCGCGGGTCTAGCCGTTTGTCAGCAGAGTGCAAAGATTGACCATAAACAGAGAATGTAGTAATGTTGCTACATTATGGGTATAACGACACTTTCCAGCCGAGAATTCAACCAAGACGTCGGTCGCGCTAAGCGCGCGGCGCGCAGCGGGCCAGTGTTCATAACTGAGCGCGGCAAGTTTGAGCATGTCCTGCTGACGCATGACGAGTATCGGCGGCTGCTCGGCAAGGAGCCTAGCCTTGCTGAACTCCTCGCCAGCCCCGAGACCGCGCATATTGATGACGAGGAATGGCTGCTTCCGCGATCAAAAGAGATTTCAAACCGCGAGATTGATCTTTCCTAATGTATTTGATCGATACCAATGTTCTCTCCGAATTCCGCCGGATTGGGACTGGCAAGGGGAATGCTCAAGTTGCCGCTTGGGCCAAGAGAATTTCCAGCCAGCTTCAGTTTATCTCGGTGATCACTTTGCTTGAGCTTGAACGCGGCCAAAGGCGCATGGCGTACAGGGACGCCGAACAGGGCAATATGCTTCGCGTCTGGCTTGATCAGTCAGTTATCCCCTCGCTTGCCGGACGTATTCTTGATGTAAATCAAGCCGTCGTGACGCAGTGCGCTGCATTGCATGTCCCCGATCCACGCCCCGAACTTGATGCCTTCATCGCCGCCACAGCACTTGTCCATAATCTTACGGTCGTTACCCGCAACACCGCCGATTTCGCGCCGCTTGGCGTCAAACTTCTCAACCCCTGGGAGCCGCAATAGCCATGTCCACCTACGAAGATCGCCTCGCCGCGCTGCGTGAGCAGTTAAAGTCTGACCATCTTGACGGTTTTGTCGTGCCGATATGTGATGAACATATGTCCGAATATGTCGGCGAATATGCGCAGCGGCTTGGCTGGCTGACGGGCTTTGGCGGATCGGCTGGAACGGCTGTGGTGATGAGTGAAGAGGCTGCGATTTTTACCGATGGCCGCTACACGATCCAGGTTCGTGAACAAGTATCGGCCAAGCACTGGCAATATGTTGGCGTGCCCGAAACAAGCATTGCCGATTGGCTGGCCGAACATGCAGCGGTTGGTGGGCGGATTGGCTATGACCCGTGGGTGCACACCAAAGGCTGGGCCGAGGCAGCGACAAAGGCGCTTGCTGAAAAAGGGGCTAAGCTGGTCGCGGTGGATCGCAACCCAGTTGATGCGGTGTGGGCTGAACAGCCAGCGCCATCAAGCGCGAAGATAATTGTGCTTGACGACCAGTATAGCGGGCAAAGCTCAGCTCAGAAGCGCGCGGCAGTGGCCGATTGGTTGACTGCGCACAATCTTGATGCCGCTGTAATTTCAGCGCTCGATTCAGTGGCGTGGACGTTCAATATTCGTGGGGACGATGTGTCGCACACCCCCGTCGCGCTCTCGTTTGCTATGCTTGGCGCAGACGGCACGGCTGACCTATATGTTGAGCCGGAGAAGGTGGACGATGCAGTGCGCCAACATCTTGGCAATGCGGTGCGTATCCATCCGCGCTCGGCGTTTGCGCCTGCGCTTGGGGATATGAAGGGTAAGCGCATCGCGGTTGATCCAGACCGTGCGGTTGCCGCAATCTTTGACGAACTAGCAGCGGGCGGCGCGCAGATTGTGCCGCTGCGCGATCCAACGATCCTGCCCAAGGCGCAGAAAAACCCGGTTGAACAAGCTGGCCACCGCGCTGCGCAAAAACGTGACGGAGCAGCTCTCAGCCGCTTCCTCCACTGGCTCGAAGGCGAGGCACCTAAGGGCGAACTGACTGAACTTTCAGCCGCCGCCAAACTGCGCGATTTCCGCGTGGCGACGGGTAAGCTCAAGGACTTGTCGTTCGACACAATCTCGGGCGCTGGCCCCAACGGCGCGATCTGCCATTATAAGGTTGATGACACGACCAACCGCCGGATTGATCCCTCAAGTGTCTACCTAGTCGACTCAGGCGGGCAATATCTGGACGGAACGACCGACGTGACGCGCACCGTGTGGGTCGGGCCAGGCGAGCCGACTGCGGAAATGAAAGATCGCTTCACCCGCGTACTGAAAGGCCATATCGCGCTGGCAACGGCGACCTTCCCCGAAGGGACACGCGGCGCACAACTCGATACACTCGCACGGATGCATCTTTGGGCGGCAGGCGTCGATTATGCCCACGGCACGGGTCACGGCGTCGGCAGCTTCCTCGCCGTGCATGAAGGGCCACAGCGGATCGGGAAATTCTCCGGCGGTCAGGCGGGCACTGACGAGCCTTTGCTCCCCGGCATGTTCCTTTCAAACGAACCGGGATATTACAAAACGGGCGAATACGGCATCCGCATCGAAAATCTTGTGCTGGTTGAGGAACGCGAAATCGCAGGCGCAGAGGGGCGTTACTTTGGCTTCGAAACATTAACGTTTGCCCCGATTGACCGGACGCTGGTCGATACGTCGATCATGAACCGCGATGAACTCCGCTGGTGGGATGATTACCACGCACAAGTGCTTACTGTGGTAGGCCCGCAGTTTGAAGGCGATGCGAAGACATGGCTTGAGAAGGCGTGTGCGGGATTGGGGTGAGGAAACGATAGGCGCGAATTGATGATAGAAGGCTCAATCGCCTTCAATTACAATTCCCAGCAGGTGACAAGCCAATATCAAAGAGAAAATCTGAACCGATCTGCGCTTAAAGCGCCCCGGTCAGCGTGAACCCAAAGCCCAAAACTGCCACCATGCCAATAATCGTCAACAGCAGCGAAAACCCGAGCACATAACGCACGATGTGCGGTGTCCGACCTGCGCGGGCCTCAATGGTACTGAGCTTAACCGGGTCATCTTGAATATTCTGCATGAAATTATGTCCTTGTTCACCTCTAAACACGCCGTTTTCGCTTTGGTTCCAGCGTATTTTCATCGCTTTTAAGCAAAGCCGTGGGAACTGTTCACCTCACAGACAGTTATCTCCCCATCACAAACGGAGAAACATTATGAACCTTATTATCCTCCTCGTCGTTGGCGGCGTGCTCGGCTGGCTTGCAAGCATGGTTATGCGCACTGATGGTCAGCAGGGCATCATCCTTAATATCGTGGTTGGCATTGTCGGCGCGATGCTCGCAGGATTTCTCATCACACCACTGATTGGCGGATCGCCGATTACGTCGGGCGCACTTGATATCAAATCGCTGTTTGTTTCGTTTCTCGGTGCGGTCGTATTGCTTGGGATCGTTAACCTTATCCGTCGCGGGTCGGTTCGTTAAACCCGTTTTTTTAATCGAAGGAATTATTATGAATCAGAATATCAAAAAAATCGCAATTGCCGCGAGTGCGGTTGCTCTTGGCCTGACGCTTTCGGCCTGTGGAACAAAGGCTGAGCAGGAAGCCGAAGTGACGGCTGATAAGATGGAAGATCAGGCTGACGTTACGCGCGACGCCGCAGACATCAATGCCGATGCCATGGAAAGCAAGGCTGACATGATGGATAATAAGGCTGACGGTGTTGACTCCGCGACTGAGCAAAATATGGAAAACAAAGCAGATGCAGTGCGCGATGCGGCTGAAATGAAAGCTGATGCGATGGAGAATAAGGCCGATGCCGTTCGTAATGCGGCTGATGGCAAGTAAATTCAACTAAGCCAGTTGAAAAATCAGGGCGGTCGTTTTTTACGACTGCCCTTTTTTATGGCGCTTGCAACTTTGATTGATCTCAAATGTTAGATTAGAGACAGAAGGAACCCTAAAAAATGTCGATTATCCTCGCACAATTGCCCTTTGCGCCGTCGGCGCTGGCACCGCATATCTCGGCAGCAACTGTGGAGCTTCATCACGGCAAGCATCAGAAATCCTATGTTGATAAAACCAATGCCGCGATTGAGGGCGGGCGTCTTGATAGCGCCTCGCTTGAAGAGATTATTATGGCGGCTGAACAAGACGGTGATGCCGAGCTGTTTAATCCAGCAGCGCAGGCGTGGAACCACGCCTTTTATTGGGAGAGTATTGCGCCCGAAAAGCAGTCCGCCCCCAACCCCAAACTTGAAACTGCGATTGTTTCAGAATTTGGCGGCCTTAATGAACTTCGCGCCGAAATGGCGATGATGGCTGAGGCACATTTCGGATCGGGATGGGTGTGGCTGGTGATGAGTGAGGATAAGCCAGCACTTCTCGAAACCCATGATGCAGGAACGCCGTTAACGCTTGGCGTAAAGCCGCTGCTGACGATTGATGTGTGGGAACATGCCTATTATCTTGACCAGCAAAACCAACGGCCCAAATATGTAAACGCTGTTGTTGAGAAACTGTTCAACTGGTCATTTGCAAATGAAAATTTTGTCTGCGAAACGCCGTGGGTTTACCCCCGCGCTTAAACCAAGTTTGCGCTCGACGGGCGGCCTTTAGGCAGCCCGGCCAGCAACCAAGTTCATTTCCGCAATAATGTCAGCATGTGCTGTGCGGGTGTCCGATGCTTGGTAGGCGGGCATATCATCACCTTCAAGCATTCGGGTGAGTGCGGCGCGCGCGCGGCCAACGCGGCTTTTCATTGTGCCGACCGCACAGTTGCAGATTGCGGCAGCTTCTTCATAACTAAATCCGCCAGCGCCAACAAGCAGCAAGGCCTCACGCCGTTCCTGCGGCAGTTTGAGCAGTGCGCGGTGAAGATCGGCAAGGTGCATCGGGCCTTCCTGACCTGCCTTCACAACCATGATCCGCTCGGCAACGCTTTCGTCATAGTCGCCAGTAAAGCGGTTGCGCCTGATTTCGGAAAGATAAGTGTTGCGCAGAATCACGAACGTCCAGGCGCGCATATTCGTGCCCTCTTCAAACCGCTCACGTGCTGACCATGCTTTGAGCATCGTTTCCTGAACAAGATCATCTGCCATATCGGGCCGACCACATAACCCGCGCGCAAAGGCGCGGAGATGCGGAATGACATCAGCCAGACGCCGTTTGAAATCGGCAGACCGTGATTGCTCCGTGCTGGTTTCAGCCTTCATCACTTTGATCCAGTTTTCTAAGCAACTCCTCAAACGCGTCGGGAAGAGGCTCATCAACAACCGAATTGTAAAGCTTTTGGAGACCGTCGGCCCATCCCGGTTTTTTTACAGCGGATTGATCTTTTGCACCGTTACGTGCGGGATCAAGTTTACCTGTCATACCAAAAGCACCATCCGTTGTGGGTATGTTGTGCAGTTGCACGTTATTTCCTTTGTATCAATCAGACAGATTTGGAGTGTGTGGCATTTTGGGATCAACCAGCATTATGAGCGCTTAGCATCCAGATATTTTGTTCATGGACACCAATACGCGCAGTGAGCATGTCAGCAGTGAAAACATCGTCTGCGTCATCGGCAATTTTGACAGCCTCACGCATCCGCCGGGCGATTGCCTCATTGTCGGCAACCAATTCGTTGATCATTTCATCAGCAGTAGCAATTGTGGACTCACTTTTGATCACACTGCGTTTGGCAAAATCGCCAAAGCTTGCAGGTGCCAGATGACCAAGCGCACGAACACGTTCGGCCATTGCGTCAATTGCAGCATCAAGGTCTTCATATTGCGCTTGAGTAAGCTTATGGAGACCGTAGAAAGATGCGCCAACGACATTCCAATGAACGCCAAGCGTTTTGAGATAAAGCGTAAAGCTGTCGGCAAGTGCGTTTGAAACCGCCTCGGCAACTACCTTGGTATCATTTTTACTTATACCTGTTTTGAGGGATGATACTTTGGGAGCTTGATCTAAGGCTGGGTTGGACATAACTTTATCCTCGTTTATGTGAAATCGATATAATTGGGAACGTTCTCGGGCGATGTTGGTTCCCATTATATGTGCTTGCATGTCGCGGCGTTCACCGGAGAACCGGGATTAAATAGGGGACAGCGCATTGGCGCTTAGAGATAGCTTCAAATCTACTGACATGACCGGATGGTTGGTACGTTACCCCCGGGTTGCGCCTGTAATTGTCTTTGTCCTTACAATGCTGCTGACTGGTTACAGCGTTTATGAAATTGAACGTTCCGAACGAAAGCGCAGCGAGGTCGAAGCTTCAATGAAGGCAACTGAACTTGCCGTGGCGATCGAACGCCGGGTTATTGCTAATATCGCTTTTTTGCGGGCGGGAGCCGCCTTGTTTGAAACACTTGGCGACGTGCCTAAACCCTTGTTCAAGCGCTTTGTTTCCGAATTGAGGCTTGATGAGAATTACCGCGGTGGCAGCGGCATCGGCTGGTCAATTGCGTTCGCGCCCGACCAGGCTTCCTCGATTGAAGCACGGGGCCGCGCATTGGGGATTGCTAATTACCGTCTATGGCCACCGCCCCAGGACGCGAAGCTTCGCCGTCACGCGATACTATATCTTGAACCGCAAACGCCAGGAAATCTGAAAGCTATGGGCTTTAATATGTTCAGTGAAGCGGTGCGGCGCAAGGCAATGGTTTCCGCACTACGCACGGCCAAGCCAACAGTGAGTGGCATCGTAACCTTGGTTCAGGACGGAGAATCTTCAGGCGGCCCCGGTTTCCTCATCTTTATGCCGGTTTACACAGAAGACGCCTCGAATTTTTCGCCAGCCATGCGTTCGGCGAAGCTGCGCGGGTTTGTTTACAGCCCGTTCAGGGCAAAAGAATTTATCGATTCTGCGCTTTTACTATTACCCAGACTGGGCCTGCACTTCCATGTGTATGACAGCCAAAAAACCGAGGCCAACCTGCTTTATTCCACTGCGTCAGATATTCCGGGCAGCGAGGATTCGATTGAGCGGCCAATCAACATTGCCGGGCGCACGTGGATTTTAAGCACCAGACCAGCACTCCTCGGTGCTTGGAGCAGTCGCGGGCAGGGGACGATGCTTGCCGGTTTGGCGGTGGCGGTGCTCTTGCTTCTGTTGACCCGCCTTGTCATTCTGCGCGCCGAAGAAGATCGGCGGGCGTTCGCAATTCAGGCCGAACAGGTTGCCATCCGGTCAACGCTGACACGTGAACTTAATCACCGCGTTAAAAACACGCTGGCCAACGTGATTTCAATTATTTCGCTTACGAAACGTGGTGCCGCTGATATCGATAGTTATGTTGAGGCACTTACCGGGCGGGTGCGGGCAATTTCGGCAACGCATGATATCCTCACAAATTCGCAGTGGGCGGCCACACCGTTGCGCGCGGTGATTAACGCGGAAATGGCACCTTATTTTGCATTTGAAGACAGCCGGCTTGATATAGCCGGCCCCGAGGTCGTGCTTGCCCCCAATGATGCGCTCTCACTTGGACTTGCCATTCACGAACTTGCAACCAATGCGACCAAATACGGCGCACTCAGCGTCCCGGACGGGAAAGTATCAATTACGTGGACGCGCGAAGACTTGGAAAAAGTCAAAATCATCTGGCAAGAAACGCAAGGCCCGGAAGTTGCCAAGCCGCAAAAATCGGGCTTTGGCACCAACCTGATTGAAAAAATCATTTCTTACGAACTGAATTCAAAAGTGGCGCTTGATTTCCTTGACGAGGGTGTCCGCTGCGAAATTATCGTCCCCGTACGAACACAGAACGGCTTTACACTATCCCAGAACCGTTAGTTTTCAAATGGGCTGGCTTGAGGCGAAAAACATTGCCTGACTAATCGCTGCCTGTACCGTTGCATCCTGAAATGGCTTTGTGACGAGATAGGTTGGCTCGGGACGATCGCCGGTCAACAGCTTCTCCGGAAAGGCAGTGATGAAAATGACCGGAACAGGAAACTGTTCAAGAATATCATTAACTGTGTCAATTCCCGAACTGCCATCGGCAAGCTGAATATCGGCAAGTACAAGTCCCGGTCTGCGTTCGGCAACCAGCGCCAGAGCCTGCGTTCGGGTGGAGGCTGTTCCAAAAACAGTATGTCCAAGGTCTTCGACCAAAACCTCAAGTTGCATTGAAATCAGTGGTTCATCTTCAATAATAAGAACATCTGTCGATGACTCGGCGGCAATTTCATCCATCGCCGACTGGGCAAGCGCGCTCACTTCGGCCGCGTCAATTCCCATTACAATCGCCGCGTCCCCCGGTGAAAAATCCTCAAGTGTTGTGAGCAGCAATGCTTGCCGTGCAAGCGGGGTCATTTTTGAAAGGCGTGCTTGTGCAACCAGCTCATGCGCGTTTTCAAACGAGGTGGGCGGAACAGGCTCTTCATGCGCGCCAGACCATATGCGATTGAAAACGGCATAAAGATGCTGACGTCCCAAACTGATCTGCGCATGCAATGCCTTATCCAAAATTGCTGCTTCAAGTGTCGCGCGAACGAATGCGTCACCGCTTGATTGAGATCCAGTAAGCGCACGCGCGTAACGACGTAGATAGGGAAGGTGCGACCCGACCATCTGCGCAACTGACATTAATCACTCTCCCTGACCCAAAACATTCCTTAACTTAAACGCCCGTCGCGGAGATTGGTTCCCTAATTTTCAAACCAATGGCACATTTATCAGATTATGTTTTGGCTTATAACACGGAAATGTTGTGCACGGTTCTACCCGGCGAATAATTAATTCTGCAAGCGCGAACATATCGAAGGGTTTTGATAAGAAATACACCTTGCCAAACACGCTTTCAGCATGAGCATGGGTTGATCCGCTTAAGATCACAAAGGGGCAGTTTTCTGCAACCAATTCTTGAGTCAGTAGTTTACTGGGCGTGCCATTGAGATCGAGGTCAACCACAGCAAAATCGAAGCGCTTTTCCGATAACAGTTGCAAGGCGGATGCCTGATTAGCAACGACAAAAACGCTAGCGCCCAACTCGCTGAGACTGATTTCAATATCAAGCGCAATCAATGCGCTATCCTCGACCACAAGGATCCGGTAACCGTTTAAGCTGTAGCGTTCCAATTTAGCCTCCCGTCGCAGTCAAATCCGACTGCGCCAACTTCATAGGGGGCGATTAAAATTGCCGCATTATCATTTGATATAGGAACAAATATGACCATCCGGACGGCGGCAATACGCATATTATGCTCACAGTGCCCATTGCTTGCGTGTGAAGGCTTGCGGCCACTTGATGCAAATCAGATCAAATTCATGCAGGATTTCAAACAGGGAGAGATGTCAGTCAGCAAGGGCACGCAGGTGCTGGTGCAAGGCTCGATCAGCCCGCATCTTTACACCGTCCTCAAAGGCATATTGTTTCGCTTCAAAATCCTTGAGGATGGCCGCCGTCAAATTGTCAATTATGTGTTTCCAGGCGATTTTATCGGGGTACAGGGGGCGATGGATGATCCGTTGATGCACGGGGTTGAGGCGCTTGGTGAGGCCACACTGTGTGTTTTTTCGCGTGACCGGATTATTGAACTGTTCCGCGAACAGCCCAAACTTGGTTATGATCTCACTTGGCTTGCCGCCAAGGAAGAGGCAGCACTGGACGAACATCTGGTGTCTATCGGCCGCCGTACAGCGCGCGAACGCATTGCATACTTGGCGCTTTTCTTGATTACCAGGGGCGTCGAGACTGGCATTGTCAAGAAAAACAAACTCGACATCTCAATTACGCAAACCCAGATTGCCGATACGCTGGGGCTTTCAATCGTTCATGCCAACCGAACGTTGCAGTCGCTCAGGCGGTCAGAAATCATTGAATGGACACTTAACGATATTCGTGTGCCAGATATGGAGGCTGCTCGCCATTTCGCCCATTATGATCATGAACCAGGAGCACCGCGCCCATTCATTTAAAATGGGATTGGAACAATGATCAGCGTTGCGCGTTATATTCTCGTTATCGGCTTGGTTACCTCTCCACCCCGACAAAGCTGATAATGAGTAGTCTCCCGGCCCCGCGCATATCCATGCGCGGGGTCAATTATTATTGAGCTAATATGGAGCATGAAGGAAGCATAAGGATGATGATAAAAAAATGATGACGGGCTCTGTCCCAAGTTCAAACAGGTTGAAAATGACCCGCCACCATCTTTTATCGATCCACAAGATAACGAAAAAAATCGGCAAAATTGTGGAATTTTCGAATTCGACCGCCGTGCAATTGGCATGGAGGATAGCAGCACAACGATTATCTTTGCGTAATGTTCCCGGCACGGTACGCACGGTGAATAATGATGGTGAGTTATGGCTGATCCAAATCAAAAAAAGTGCCCTCCCAATACCGACTCAGCCCTTATTGCAATGGCTGATTATGTCTCGGTAATCATTGATGCCGATGATTATTTCCGTCATGCCCGTGCCGCTATGGCAAATGCGAGAAAGCGCATCATGCTCATCGGGTGGGATTTTGATGCGCGGATTGCGCTTGGCGATCCTGCCGAAGGTGTGAACGGCCCACGCCTTGTCGGCGAATTTATTTACGCGCTTGTCGAGAAAAATCCCGAATTGGAAGTCTATCTGTTACGCTGGGATTTTGGTGCCATTACCTCGATATTTCGCGGGATCACGCCGCTCACCATTCTCAAGTGGATGCGGCACCCCCGAATTCATACAAAGCTTGATGGACATCATCCCGCTGGCGGATCGCACCATCAAAAAATGATCATCATTGACAAGGCTTTTGCCTTTTGCGGCGGGATAGACGTGACATCGGCGCGTTGGGATACGCGCGCACATGATGATGACATGCCTGCGCGCAAGCTTCCCAACGGCACGGCTTATCCTCCGTGGCACGACGCTTCAACCGCACTTCAGGGTGAGGCCGCAGAGACGCTGGCACAGTTGGCGTTGGAACGGTGGAAGTGGGCTACGGGTGAAAAATTACCAAAAGTAAAGGATGGTGGCGATTGCTGGCCTGAGGCGCTCGAAAAACAGTTTAACAATGTCGCGGTGACAATCGCCACGACGCTTCCTGAAATGCCGGATCGTCCCGCGCACCACGGGATCGAAGCGCTATATCTTGATCAGATTGCTCGCGCAAAAAGCACTATTTATATTGAAAGCCAGTATTTTTGCTCGCGCAAAATTGCCGAGGCGATGCTTAAGCGGCTTGAAGAGAAAAATGGCCCTGAAATTGTCATTATCAATCCGTTTACAGCCGATGGCTGGCTTGAACCAATCGCAATGGATACGGCGCGCGCACGCATTTTTCGTGCACTTAAAATCCATGATCACCAGGATAGACTCCGTATTTATCATCCAGTGACAAAGTCGGGTGCGCCAATTTATGTTCATGCCAAAATTCTGATTGCCGATGACACTGTTTTGCGCATTGGATCATCCAATCTCAACAACCGTTCAATGCGGCTTGACAGCGAATGTGATATTGCAATTGATGTCCGCACGAAACGGCGGGGCAAGGTAAACACGACGATAGCCGATATCCGAAACGACCTGCTTGCCGAACATCTCGGGGTCGAAATCTCCAAAATTACAGCCACGATTGCCGAGAAAAAATCGTTGATTGTGGCGATTGAGGCAATGCGCGGGAAGGGCAAAACACTCGTGCCCTATGAGATCCCCAATCTGAACGAGGTTGAAAAATGGCTCGCCGATAATGAAATTCTTGATCCTGAAGGGCCACAGGAAGCTTTTGAAGTGCTTGAAAAACGAGGGCTTTTTCGCAGCATGTCCAAATGGCGCTTATGGCGCAAGTCGCGTCATGCTTGAGAGGCTTTGACGGCGGCTTTGATCCGCGCCGCACGTGATGGCGGCTCGCTTGGTGCCGCCGCGCGCATTGCATGGACGCGGGCTTCAGCAGAGGCGATAAGCGCCGGGATCAGCTCTGCTTCGGGCAGGTTTTTCCAATATTTCTTGGGCATTTCAGACTGCATCGCCTTCACCTTCAACCGCGCGGGATTGAAGATATTTGCAAAATAAGTGCGCCACAGATCATCGGCACCATCAACCGGCATATCCGGTTTTGCAGTCCCAGCCTCAAGCTTTAGCACCCCGCCGAGACAGTGCACACAAAGCCTGGGTGTCAGGATGGACCAATCCATGTCACCAAAGCGGCGCGCAAAAAAGGGCGCAGTGCGCTCAAGCGTGAAATGATCGGACTCAAACCAGGCGACAAAACGTCGCCTCTCGGTTTTGCCAGCCCCGATTTCACGGAAACGCACAAAGGCTTTCATCTTGTGCGCATCGCGGCGCACACGCTTGGTATAGTCGTGAAGCCGCGCGACTTGAGGGTCGGACTGGATCGAGAGCAAGCCTCGCTCGGTCTGCAATCGCCACAACAACGCGTAAGGCAAGGCAAAGCGATCGGGAACGTCAGCGCAGAGCGCGGTTTCGGCGAGGTCAATAAAGTTTTTTGGTACCCGCACCGCGCTTTGAGCGGGCGCGACACTGTCTGCTGACTCTCCTCCAAGCGCGAGTAGCGCTTGATCGTCTTCTGACCGCCAGACAATTTGTTCTGGCGGTACTTGGCGTTCGACAAGCCTTCTGGCGCGGCTACGCCACGCCTTGGCAAAACCAATTGCGGGCAGAATAATCTCTTGCATCAAATGAGGCTTAGCTGTTCGGCAGGTGCTGCAAAACGCGCACGGAGATTGCTCGCGTCAGTGAGTTTTGCCGGAGACCAATCGCGCGTAATAATGAAAGCCTTGGCATTTTTCATCCGTGCACCCATCCGGATCAAATCATCGTAAGTGAGCGTTTTCCAGCGGCGCGTTGACAATATGCGCGACACTGTGCGTCCGCCAATGCCGGGGATGCGCATCAAAAGCTCACGCGGTGCGCGATTGACGTCAACCGGAAATTGGTCACGCCGCGCAAGAGCCCACGCAAGCTTTGGATCAATCGCAAGGTCAAGCATTCCGCTCTGCGCGCCTTGCGCAATCTCTCCAACCGAAAAGCCGTAGAAACGCAGCATCCAGTCAGCCTGATAAAGCCGGTGTTCGCGCAGCAGCGGGGGCCGGATGAGCGGCAGGATGTTGCTTGCATCGGGAATTGGGCTGAACCCCGAATAATAAACCCGGCGCAGGCGGTAATCATTATAAAGCTGATGCGCGCCGGTAAGGATCGTCGTATCATCAGCCTCATCAGCGCCGACAATCAATTGTGTACTTTGCCCCGCCGGCGCGAATTTTTTGACGCGCTTGGTCTGGAGCGTTGGATCGCTATGTTCTTCAATCTTCTGACGCAGCCCTGCCATTGCCTGCCTGATCCGCTGCGGGCTTTTTTCAGGGGCAAGCCGCGCAACGCCTGCGTCCGTTGGCAATTCAACATTAATTGACAGCCGGTCGGCATAAAGTCCGGCTTCCTCAAGCAATTCGGGCGCGGCATCGGGGATCGTCTTCAAATGGATATATCCACGGAAATTATGGGTGAGACGAAGCTCACGCGCAACGCGCACCATCGCCGCCATCGTCGCATCAGGCGATTTGATAATCCCCGATGACAGGAACAGACCCTCAATATAATTGCGCCGATAAAACTCAGTCGTCAGCGAAATAATTTCCTCGACCGAAAAGCGCGCCCGCTCGACATTGCTTGAGACGCGGTTGATGCAATAGGCGCAATCGAAAATACAGAAATTGGTCATAAGGATTTTGAGGAGCGAGATGCAGCGCCCGTCAGGCGCATAGGAATGGCAAATTCCGCTGCCTTCGGTTGAACCCAAGCCCTTGCCGTCACGCGAATTGCGTTTGCCCGTCCCGCTTGAGGCACATGATGCGTCATATTTTGCGGCATCGCTTAAAATGGCGAGTTTTTCCTGAAGTGTTTTTACTGACATTTGTTCTTTATATGTTCAAACCTCTTCCAATGCTATAGCTAATTTGAAAATGGGTGTCGCCGATATCGGAACCTCCCCGTGCTTCACTCGTTGAAAGCAAAAGGTCAAAGGAGAACAATCATGACGCTCATAGAAAAAACCGATACAACCGAAGACATGAAAACCGCATTCTGGCAGGCGTTGGCAAAATCGCCGTTCGTAATGCTGACGCGCAATGATGATCCTGCTTCTGCAGCGCCGATGACAGCACAGCTTGATAAAGATGCCAACAGCGCAATCTGGTTTTTCACGTCGCGCGATAACCGCTTTGCCGCCCTTGGCGAGGCGACAGGCACATATGCGGCAAAAGATCATTCGCTGTTTGCCCGCTTTGCCGGAACTTTGGTTGAAGAGATGAGCGAAGACGTTAAGGACAAGCTTTGGGACAATACGGTTGCAGCATGGTTTCCAGATGGCAAATCCGATCCAAACCTCATGCTTATTCGCATGGAACTGGGCGATGCCTCAATCTGGGGCGCTGAAATGGGGACATTCAACGTTGTCAAAATGCTGCTTGGCCAAGATGTGCGCGATAGTGTAAGCGGCCAATATGCCGAGACGACGCTTTAACGCAAGCACGCCCCGTGTCTGAGCCGCACTGGATCGAACCGTCGCGTGAGGGCATTTATATTCGCCCTTGTGATCTTTGGGTTGACCCCTCCATACCCAAGGCACGCGTTCTTGTGACGCATGGCCATGCCGATCACGCGCGTTCGGGACACGGCCATGTAACCGCAACGCCTGAGACGCTGGCCATTATGCGCCTGCGCTACGGTGAAACTGAAAGCCGTGCAGTCGCTTACCGCGAAACCTTTGATGAAGCGGGCGTCCAGATAAGTTTTCACCCTGCCGGGCATGTGCTTGGATCATCGCAAATCAGGTTTGTGTATCGCGGCGAAACCGTGGTGATCACTGGTGACTTCAAGCGCCGGTTTGATCCTACCTGCGCCGCGTTCGAAGCAGTGCCCTGCGATATCTTCATTACTGAAGCGACGTTTGCATTGCCCGTATTCCGCCATCCGCCGATTGCGGGTGAAATTGCCAAATTGATTGAGGCGGCGGCTCAGTCGCCTGACCGTAGTGTCCTTGTCGGGGCTTATGCGCTTGGCAAGGCGCAGCGGGTGATCGCTGAACTACGCCGCGCAGGCTATCATGCGCCACTCTATCTACACGGCGCACTTGAGAAAATGTGCCGGCTTTATGAAACGCTCGGGGTTGAACTTGGTGATTTGCGGCTCGTGAGCGATGTCACCAAAGACGAACTCGCAGGTCAGATTATATTGAGCCCACCCTCGGCGCTGAGTGACCGCTGGAGCAGGCGTTTGCCCGATCCCATTACTGCAATGGCATCGGGGTGGATGCGATCACGCCAGCGCGCGCGACAAAGGAATGTCGAACTGCCGCTGATCATTTCAGATCATGCTGACTGGGATGAGCTGACCGCAACACTTACCGAGCTCAAGCCTGCTCAAACATGGGTGACGCATGGCAGTGAGGACGCACTGATCCGCTGGTGCGAATTGCGTCAGATGAAGGCACGCGCCTTGAAATTGGTTGGTCGCGCTGAAGAAGATGAAGAGGGGTAAGCGGTGAGAGCCTTCGCGACTTTGATTGACCACCTCATTTACACGCGTTCACGCAACACGAAACTGCACTTGATCAGTAATTATCTCCGCCAAACCCCTGATCCTGACCGGGGCTGGGCACTTGCCGCACTAACCGGCGCGATGAGCCTGCCTGACATCACCTCATCACGCATCCGCGCGATGGCTGAAGAACGGGTTGATCCGGTACTTCTGCGGATAAGCCGCGAATATATTGGTGACACCGCCGAGACCGTCGCGCTGATCTGGCCGGATCGTGAGGGACAAGCAAGCCATGTTGATATCAGCCTGACGACCATCATCGAAACACTCTCCGCTGCCAGCCGTGCCACTGTGCTGGTGGCGCTGGCCGAGCTGCTTAATAGTGTCAGTGAAGAAAGCCGTTATGCGCTGCTCAAGCTGGTCAACGGCGGCATCCGGGTTGGGGTGTCGGCGCGGCTGGCAAAGCAGGCTTTCGCAGATGCATTCGGCCTTAATGTGGACGCAGTGGACGAGGTCTGGCACGCGACCGCCGCCCCCTTCGCAGAATTGTTCGACTGGGCCGAAGGCCGCGCGGAACGTCCCGACATCGCGTCCAAAGCCTTTTTCCGGCCGTTCATGCTCGCGCACCCGCTAGAGGATCACATTGTCTCGCTTGATGATTATGTCGCCGAATGGAAATGGGACGGCATTCGCGTCCAGATTGTCCGAACAGCAGAAGGCGCAAAGCTGTTCAGCCGGGGCGGTGACGATATCAGCGCATCCTTCCCTGAAATTACCGAGAACTTCAATGTTATTGGTGCAGTCGACGGCGAATTGATGATCCGTGGCACCGCCCAAGGCGGCGAGGCGGGAAGTTTCAATGCGCTCCAGCAGCGGCTGGGTCGCAAGAGTGTGACCGTCAAAATGCGCGCTGAGTCGCCTGCGTTCGTCCGTCTTTATGACATATTGGCCGACGGCGTGGAAGATTTGCGCGCGCTTGCCTGGACACAGCGGCGCGCACGGCTTGCAACAATGGTTCCAATGCTACCTGCTGAGTATTTCGATCTCTCGCAAATCATATTGGCCGATGATTTTCCTTCGCTAGAAATCCTGCGCGCCAATGCGCGTGACAGCGCAATCGAGGGTGTCATGCTCAAACGGCGTGACAGCATTTACGTCAGCGGGCGCAAATCGGGGGAATGGTATAAGTGGAAGCGTGAGCCGCTTGTTGCTGACTGCGTCATGATGTACGCCCAGCGCGGCAATGGGCGGCGCGCCTCGTTTTATTCGGATTACACCTTTGGCTGCTGGGATGATGCCGGCGCGCTTCTTCCTGTCGGGAAGGCCTATTCGGGTTTTTCCGATGAAGAACTCAAAGACCTCGACAAATTCGTCCGCCAGAATGTCATCCAGAAATTCGGGCCCGTGTGCGAGGTTGAGAAAAAGCTTGTGCTTGAGGTTGCCTTCGATTCAATCCACATCAGCAAGCGCCACAAATCAGGGCTTGCGATGCGCTTTCCCCGAATCAAGCGTATCCGCTATGATAAGCCTGCAAGCGAAGCCGACCGGATCGAAACACTGCAACGGATGGTAACTTGACCGCGCCTTGACCGCACTCCACACTCTTGCGATGCCGATCCTCTATGATGCTCCAAACCCTGCGCCCAATCCGCGCCGCGTCCGTATTTATCTCGCTGAGAAATGCTTGAGCGTGCCGGTGCAGTCGCTTTCGATTGTTACGGGCGAGCATAAGGCGGCCGATTTTGTTGGCAAATATCCGCCGGGGCAGTTGCCGGTACTCGCACTTGATGACGGGCGGATGATTGGCGAGAGTGTGGCAATCTGCCGCTATTTTGAGGCGCTGCACCCAGAGCCACCTCTGTTTGGCACTGATCCGGTCAGCATTGCAGAAATCGATATGTGGATGCGTCGCGTTGAACTCACACTGATGATGCCGATTGCCAATATCTGGCGGCATAGCCACCCCTTCACCGCGCGTGTGGTGAAGCCACAGTATAAGGAGTTTGGCGAAAGCAACCGCCCCCACGCAGTAGCCGCGATGCGCCGGTTTGACGCTGTGCTTGAGGGTAGCGTGTATCTGGCCGGTGATCATTATTCGATGGCCGACATTCTTCTCCTCACCACGATTGATTTTGCAACCTTCATTGGTGCGGGGATGCCTGATGATATGCCAGCGCTCTCGGCATGGCACGCGCGCGTTTCAGCGCGTCCAAGCGCTTCGGCGTGATTGACAGGCGCAATTATGGTTAACCGAATATTGCTTGACAGGGGGGTGGTATCAACCACAAATTTGGTAAATCTTGTTTGTTCAAGGGGAGAATAAGATGCGTTTGATTCTGGCAGCAACGGCAATATTGTGCGTCACAACGCCAGCAATGGCGGATAGGGGAACGGCGAGTGTCGGGCCGCCAGCGATCTCAATATTAAATGCTGCGGGGACGCCGAATAAGCCGTTCAGTGATAAATTCACAATTTTCTCGGCCAACGAGAATATCATCACTGGCTCCGATCAATTGGAAAATGGCGGAAGCATCTCATCGGTGCAGCTTAACGTCGGTTTTGGCCGGGGCACCTCTACAACCGGATCAATCGCCTTCGTTCAAGGCGCCAATACACCGCCGGGAGATGTCCGTTTTGGCTTTATTGACCCAGACAAAAGCGAACCTGTCGCGATATCACGTATATTCACCTATGATTTTATCCGCGTTAACACTATGGTTACGGGGCCGCTGTTTGCCACATTTCGGGTCAACGTAACCGGCCAGATTATGGCTGCTGCCAATGCGGGTACGGCATCTGCATTTGGCAATTTTAACGTCTTTGGTATTTTCCCCGACACAAATTCGTTTACCATATTTTCGGCTGGCGACTCTGTCTCACTTGATGGCACGATTGGCGGTTCGATCTCCAAAACAATCGACGGCGATTATTTGGGTGTTCTGCCATTTACCAATTCAGGCATTTATAATCCGTTCCAGTTTGAATTGTTTTGCTTCGCACGGCTATCCAACATTGGGCCGGCAAACTCTGGAAGCGGATCTTGCAACAATCTTGGCTATACATGGGGCGGGATTGAATCTTTGCGCGACGGTCAAGGCAATTTGATAACTGATTGGAGTATTAGCTCAAGCTCTGGCTTTGACTATGCGCGTGCATTCGCCGGGTTCATCACCGCGCCACCGATTGAAGTCGATTTTACGCCTTTTCCGTTTCCCGGTGTTGCGGTTCCTGAACCTGCCACATGGATGATGATGATCATAGGGTTTGGCTTTGCAGGCGCTGCCATGCGTCGTCAAAAAATAAAGCTGGCGGCAAACGCAAAGTTGACTTAGCTTTTATGTTCATCTAATGTTCTTATTTAACAGAAGGAGAGACTGATGATCGGCTATGTCACGCTTGGCACCAACGATATCGCGCGGGCCGCCAAGTTTTATGATGCGATTGCGGCCGACATGGCCACTGGCCGGATGATGGAGGCAGAGAATTATATCGCTTGGGGTACGCCAGGCGGCGGCGCTGGGGTTGCGGTAATGCGCCCTTTTGATGGCAATACGGCAAGCGTTGGCAACGGCGTGATGGTTGCGCTTGAGGCGAAGGACGAAGCGCAGGTGCAGCGGCTTTACGATATTGCGCTTGCCTACGGGGGCACTTGCGAGGGCGCACCGGGCTTGCGCGGTGGCGGATTTTTTGCCGCCTATTTTCGTGATCCCGATGGCAACAAGCTCAATGCATTTGTGATGGGCGCTGCGGCCTAATCAACATACGGATTCAGTGTCAACTTTCCCAGAAATCCGGGAGTTTTGAAGATGCCCAGCATATATGATTATCCGATCCATTTGGGCCTTGGCGCAACTGCGATTATCCAACCTGAATTCACCAATGCGATGGATTGGTACGACGCTTATATTGATCGATATGCGGCTGACGGGGCTGAGGGGCGATTGGTGACGATGTACCGCTTTGCCGAAAGCTGGCCGATGTGGGAAATGCACCCAAACGGTGCTGAGGTTGTCCTCTGCATCAGCGGATCAATGACGATGCATCAGGAAATGGCCGATGGTAGCACCGCTACGGCGATGATTGGCCCCGGCGAATATGCGATCAACCCGCCCGGCGCATGGCATACCGTTGACGTTGACGGCGAAGCTAGCGCGCTGTTCATCACAGCCGGGCTTGGCACGCAGCACCGCCCGCGCTAGCTTTGCTTTGTGATCAATGTAACCTCTTCGGGTCAAGCATGCGGTGCCAGTGTAACGGGGGTTGATCTATCACAGCCGATCAGTGTTGATCTTGTGGCAGAGATTCGGAGCGCTTGGCTTGAGCATCATGTCCTCGCGTTTCCTGATCAACGACTGTCAGATGATGATCTTGAATGCTTCACGCTTGCTTTTGGCGGCTTTGGCGATGATCCGTTTATTGCGCCCATTGCGGGGCGGGATCATATCATCGCGGTCGAACGGTTGGCCGATGAAACTTCGCCGCTGTTTGCCGAAAACTGGCATAGTGATTGGAGTTTTCAGGCGCGGCCACCGGCGGGAACATGCCTTTACGCGATTCGCATTCCGCCGGTGGGCGGCGATACCTTCTTCGCCAATCAACATGCCGCACTTGATGCCATGCCGCCTGATCTGCGCGCGCGGATCGAAGGGCGCAGCGCGATCCATTCGGCCAAACGCGCCTATGCCCCCGACGGGTTTTACGGTGATGGCGACGCGCCCAAGCGCTCAATGGATATCCGCCCATCGAGCGATGCGGAGGCAACGCAGCACCACCCGATAATCCGGGCGCACCCCGAAACCGGGCGTGAGGGGCTGTTTAGCTGCTTTGGCTATATCATCGGAATTGAGGGGATGGATGACGCAGAAGCGCTCCCGCTGCTCATCGAACTTTATCAGTGGCAGGGGCAAGAAGTGTTTCAATATCGCCATAAATGGTCAGCGGAAATGCTTTTGATGTGGGATAACCGTTCACTGCTTCATGCGGCAACCGGGGGCTATGATGGCCATCACCGCCTGCTCCACCGCACAACGATTGCTGCGGCGTGACGGCTCTGAACCAATTGCTGATCCGCTTTGGGTTGATTTTTGAAAACCCATTGGATGAGGCGTGTTTCGCCAAACAATATGTGCGTAACAATATTATATGGTCGCAGTTGTTTCTGCTTTTTGGCGGGCTCTTTTATTATTGTTTCTTTATTTATGATCGGCTGATTGATCCGCTTAACGCCGATACCACCCACATCATCCGGGGGGTGGTGATCGCGCCCGCTTTCGCGTTGGCGGCGGCACTGCTTTTTTTTGAATGGGGGCAGCGGCGCATTGAACTGGTTGTTATGGGGATCATGCTGGTTGGCCAGCTTGGGCTTGTTGTAATTTATTCGATCCTCACGCTTGGTTTCGATTATGCAGCCCTTGGGTTTGCGGTGCTTTACCTCGGAGCGGCTGTGATGTTTCAGATCCGCGTCAAATATCTCATCATCGGCGCGCTGCTAATGCTGATCAGCGGGATTGGCGCGCATCTCTACACCGGCAATTCACGCCCCGGTTGGGTCATTATCAATATCCTCGCGCTCTTTGCAGCGATCGGGTTCGGCGGGGTGTCATCATGGGTGCGTGAACGCGCTGCGCGGCGGCAGTTTGAAACTGACAAGGCGCTTACCGAAGCACGTGGGCGAATTGATGAACTGCTTTATTCAATGTTGCCGACCGAGATCGTCAAACGCATCCAAAGCGGCGAAACCGCGATTGCCGATTCGCACGGAGAGGTCAGCATCATTTTTGCTGATCTCGTTGGCTTTACCGAACTTGCACGGCGGATCAGCCCGTCACAATTATTGACTATTCTTAACGGGCTTTTTTCAGCTTTTGACCGTGAGGCAGAACGCTACGGGATTGACCGCATCAAAACAATTGGTGACGCTTATATGGCGATTGGCGGGCTGCAACGCGGTGAAAGTGCGCGAGACCATGCAGAAAATGCCGCGCGTTT
>JAYUIX010000159.1:0-4996 GCA_043765635.1 Sphingomonadales bacterium | reverse complement strand
TGCGGTTATTGCGGCGGGGAGCGCATGGTCAGGCGCGCCAACCTTCGTTGATCAAATCTTCACGTCTTTGCAAACTGTTGCACTTGGCTTTATCCTTGCAACGCTTGCTGCTGTTCCCATTGGCCTGATTGCGGGCATGTCAAAGCGCGTGAATGACGCGATCAACCCGATCATCCAAATCATGCGTCCGATCAGTCCGCTCGCATGGTTGCCAATTGTGACGATGGTGGTCTCGGCGTCGATCTCAAGCGCTGATCCTCTACTGCCCAAAAGCTTCGTGATTTCGGCCATCACCGTGATGTTATGTTCGTTGTGGCCTACCCTTATCAACACCGCAGTCGGCGTTGCCAGCATCGACAAGGATCTGCTCAACGTTGGCAAAGTATTGCGGCTAAGCTGGCTTTCAAGATTGACCAAGCTCGTTTTGCCGTCGGCCATGCCATTCATCTTTACGGGGATGCGGCTCTCGCTCGGCGTGGGCTGGATGGTGCTGATCGCGGCAGAAATGCTCGCGCAAAATCCGGGCCTTGGCAAATTTGTGTGGGATGAGTTCCAAAATGGCAATGAACGCTCGCTTGCCCGGATCATGGTGGCAGTCGTTGCGATCGGCCTGATCGGTTTTGCGCTCGACCGGATCATGGGCGTGGCACAGAATTTTGTCGCCAAACGGATGGGTAACTAGACCATGGCCTCACCTCCAATCCTTGAGCTTAAGGGCGTGACCAAATCCTATCCGGGCACGCCGGTTTTGCGCGGCGTCGACCTTTCGGTGAGCGAAGGCGAATTTGTTGCGATCTTAGGCTTCTCTGGAACGGGCAAGACAACTCTTATTTCGCTGATCGCAGGATTGATTGAAGCCGATAGCGGCGACGTACTGATCCACGGCAAGCCCGTCAGTGGCCCAGGCAGGGAAACGAGCCTTGTCTTTCAATCCTATTCGCTGATGCCTTGGCTGACGGTGCGAGGCAATGTCGCGCTCGCGGTTGATGCGGTTCATAAGGATAAGACCAAGGCGGAGCGGGCCGCGCTGGTTCTCGAAAAGATCGATCTTGTTGGTTTGTCACATGCGATTGATCGCAAGCCCGCCGAACTTTCAGGAGGCATGCGCCAACGCGTCGCGGTCGCCCGTGCATTGGCGATGACGCCTGAAATTCTTTTGCTCGATGAACCCCTATCGGCGCTCGATGCTTTGACCCGTGCAAAGCTCCAAGGTGAGATTGATCGCATCCGCGAACAGGAAAAACGCACGATCATTCTCATTACCAATGACGTTGATGAAGCGCTGCTTCTTGCCGACCGCGTTGCAATCTTGGAGCCTGGCACTGGCACGATTGGCCAAATCTACGACGTGACCATCGCGCGTCCCCGCAACAAAACCGAGCTTAATCATGATGCGGCATACAAATCGCTGCGCAACAAAATTGCAGGCTATCTGGGGCAACTTAACGATGCCAAGGCAGTGGCCGACGGCGATGACCGCGCGTTACCAAATGTTGTTCCCATCACTGCGCTTGCTCCGCCGCAAGCCTATCTTGATGCTGCCAAATCAGGCATCGAGCGGCGCTATCTAGAATTCTTCAAAGTCTCCAAAGTCTATCCCACGCCCAAAGGGCCACTGACCGTCGTCGAAGATTTCAACCTGCTTATGAACAAGGGCGAATTTATTTCGCTGATCGGCCATTCGGGATGCGGCAAATCAACGGCGCTAACGATGGCGGCGGGGCTTAACAGCATTAGTGGCGGCGGGATTGTGCTCGACGGACGCGAGATTGACGGCGCTGGGCCGGACAAGGGTGTCGTGTTTCAATCACCTAGCCTGATGCCGTGGCTCACTGCGCGCAGCAATGTGATGGCGGGGGTGGCACAGGTTTACCCACATGCCACACGCGCAGAACGGCAAGAAATAGTTGATTATTATCTCGCGCGCGTTGGCCTTGGCGACAGTTTTGATAAGCTGGCCGCCGAGATGTCAAACGGGATGAAGCAACGCGTCGGCATTGCGCGCGCCTTCGCGCTTTCGCCCAAATTGCTGTTGCTTGATGAGCCTTTCGGGATGCTCGATAGCCTCACCCGATGGGATTTGCAGGACGTGTTGATGGAGGTGTGGGAACGCACGCACGTAACGGCGATCTGCGTCACGCATGATGTCGATGAAGCCATATTGCTCGCAGACCGCGTGGTGATGATGACCAACGGTCCGAACGCCACAATCGGCAAGATAATGGAGGTTGATCTGCCGCGCCCGCGTGACCGCAAGGCGCTGCTCGAACATCCGAAATTCTACGCCTACCGCGAGGAGGCTCTTCAATTTCTTACTGATTATGAGCACGGATCGCACGCCGATGCAGCGTGAGATCAATGGGGAGTGGTGCCTTGAAATAGCCAAATCTATTCAAGGGGGAATAATATGAATAAAGCGCTGTTTACTCTTGCACTGCTATCAGGCGCATCACCCGCGCTCGCCGATGCCGTAAAGGTGAAGCCCATCGTTGACGCGCGGCTTCGTTATGAAGGCGTCGAACAAGTCGGTCGTCCGCGAGATGCCGACGCTTTGACCCTTCGCATTCGCGCTGGTGCCGAAGCGAAAACGAATGATTTTATGCTCCTTGTCGAAGCCGAAGGCACTTATGCGATCTCCGAAAAATTCAATAGCACGACCAATGGCAAGACCGCGTTTCCAGTTGTCGCTGATCCCGAGAATATCGAGCTCAACCGCATTCAACTGCAATATAGCGGTATCAAGAAAACGCTCGTCACCGTCGGGCGTCAGCGGATCAACCTTGATGATCAACGCTTTGTTGGCTCGGTTGGGTTCCGCCAGAATGAACAAACGTTTGACGCCGCGCGGATCGAATTTGGCGGGATCAAGAACGTCAAAGCAGACATCATCTACGCAAGCAGCGTCCGGACGATTTTCGGCATCGACGGCATCGGCGCAAGACCGACCCGGATTGACGGTGATAATGTGTTTGCCAATCTGGCTTACAAGACCAAGTACGGCACGCTCACCGGCTTTGCCTATCTGGTCGATCAGGACGAACTTGCGGTTCAGGGCTTTCGCTTCTCCAGCCAGACCTACGGAGCGCGTTTTGCCGGAGCCATCCCACTTTCGAAGGTTGCAAAGCTCACCTATGCCGCAAGTTACGCCAGACAGAGCGATTATCACCGCAATTCCAATGATTATTCTGCCGATTATGTCGCAACAGAACTCGGCGTTGAGGCGAAGGGGATAAAGCTGCTTGGCGGCTATGAACTGCTCGGATCGAGCAGCGGGGCCGCCCTTACAAGCTTTCAAACGCCGCTCGCCACGCTTCATAAATTCAACGGCGCGGCGGATTTGTTCCTGACGACGCCGCCAAATGGTTTGCAGGATCTGTATGGGACAATTGGCTATACCAAACCAAAGGTCGGGCCATTTGATAGCATTGGCGTGCTCGCCAACTACCACGACTATAAATCCGACAGGTTGAGCTTGAACTACGGCGACGAAATTAACCTGCAGGTCGTCGCCAAGCTCAAGAAATACACCTTCACCCTGAAATATGCCGATTACAACGCGCGCTCTTTTGCAACCGATACGAAAAAGCTGTTTGCGTCGGTTGAGTGGGCGTTCTGAGGACTGTTAAATGAGCAAACTACAACTGATTGTTATCGGCAACGGCATGGCGGGATGCCGCGCGGTCGAAGAAATCCTCGCGCGGGATGCAACGAAATATCGCATCTCGATCTTTGGGGCCGAACCGCGCGTCAATTATAACAGGATCATGCTTTCGCCGCTGCTGGCGGGCGAGAAATCGTTCGATGATATCGTGATCAATGATCAGGCGTGGTATGACGATAACAAGATCACGCTCGTCACCGGCGATCAGGTGGTGGCGATTGACCGTAAAATTCAGACGGTCACGACACGGTCGGGGCAGGTGGAACGCTACGACAAGCTCATCCTTGCCACCGGTTCTGATCCTTTCATTATCCCGGTGCCAGGGCATGATTTTCAGGGCGTGGTTACGTTCCGCGATATGGATGATGTTGGCGCGATGCTGCGCGCGGCGGACGCGGGCGGCGATGCAGTTGTTATCGGTGGTGGACTGCTGGGTTTGGAAGCCGCGCACGGGTTGAGCCTGCGGGGCATGACGGTCACGGTGATTCATCTAATGCCGACGCTCATGGAGCGGCAGTTGGATGAAGCGGCTGGCTGGCTACTCAAGGAAGCGCTCCAAGCACGCGGACAAGTGATCTTGACCGGCGCTGATACTGGGGAAATTTATGGGCAGGGCAAGGTCGAGGGGGTTCGCCTCAAAGATGGCCGCGAAATCCCCGCTTCGCTTGTGGTCATGGCGGTGGGCATTCGCCCCAATGTGAAGTTGGCGCGCGCGGCTGGGCTCGCCATTGGGCGCGGCATTCACGTTGATGATCATCTGGTGACATCAGATGCAAACATCCTCGCGGTCGGTGAATGCGTCGAACATAATGGTGCGGTTTACGGCCTTGTCGCGCCGATCTGGGAGATGTGCCGCAGCCTCGCCGATGGATTGGTGGCGCAGGCAAATGGCTATTCCGGATCGGTCACTTCAACCAAGCTTAAGGTTTCGGGTATCGACGTTTTTTCCGCAGGTGATTTCAGCGGCGGGGATGGCTGTGAAGAAATTGTAATGCGCGATGCCGCTCGCGGCGTTTACAAGCGCGTGATTGTGAAAGAAGACCGCGTAATCGGCGCGGTGCTCTACGGTGATACCGGTGACGGCAATTGGTATTTTGATCTTCTCAAACGGCAGGAGGACATCGCGCCGATCCGTGACGCCCTCATCTTCGGCCAAGCCTTCGCCTCGGGAGGAGGCGCGTCGCTAAACCCGCTTGATGCCGTTGCAGCGCTTTCTGACGATGCAGAAATTTGCGGCTGCAACGGCGTTTCCAAGGGTCAGGTCATGGCCTGCATCGCGGACGGTGCCGGCACCCTTGATGCGGTGCGCGCTGGGTGTAAGGCCTCGGCAAGCTG
>JAYUIX010000158.1:0-5002 GCA_043765635.1 Sphingomonadales bacterium | reverse complement strand
GTTGATCCGGGGCGCAAAGTGATCATCCGCAAAACTTGGGAAGACACGCCCTTTTACGCGCGCACTGCGCTTTCAACGCATATGTTTGGTGAGGCGGCGGACGCAGTGCATGAAAGTCTCTCGCTCGAACGGCTGCGATCACCGATTGTGCGGATGATGCTCCCCTTCCGAATGCCCAGAATCTATTGGTAGCGCATCAATTGGTGAGGCCTCTTCGGGCGGCGGCTTGGGCTTGCCCGCATCGCGCACAGTCCAATATTGCCAGCCAAGAAAGCCAAGCGTGACAGCGCTGGTAAACCCCATTTCGATCAGGCCAAAATATTCCCATTTCATGACCGCACGCCTCTCCTCACGCTAAGGGTTGAGAATAGCATGTTCGCGGGCAACGTCCAGAATTGCCGCCGCGAGCGCGTCAGGCGCTTGTTCGTGCGCAAGGTGACCAAGGCCGGGGAATTTGAGGACGGTGCTACGCGGAACAAGTGCCGCCACTTGATCAGCGACCGAAGGCGACACGGCGGCATCATCCGCTCCGGCGAAGAGCGCAATCGGCGATTTGAGCGTGGGCAGTCCGCGCTTCAGGCTCTCCAAATCCCAATTGGCCATCATCGCAAGTGCGGCTGCGCAGTGCCCCGAGCAGGCAAATAGTTGCTGATAATGGCGTGTACCCGCATCATCGACGCGTGAGCCAGTGCTGCGTTCCAAAAAGCGGCGAACGAAGCCTTCGCTCTGCCCGGTGAGCGCGAACAGGCGCGGGGTGAGCGGATTGAGGAACAGCATCTTCGCCATTTGTGGGAAGAGTTGTGCGGCAAATCCCGGAAAGGGCAGCAGCGCGCCGTTGATGCTGACGATTGGCCCGGTTAGCGCACCGTCAAGCGCCATTCGCGCAGCAATCGCCGCCCCCGCTGAATGGCCAATTGTCATTGCCGGGGTAATGCCCATTTCTGCCAAAAGCGCGGCCACGCTCTGCGCCATTGCGGGCAGCATAAAGCCTTCGTCCTTTGGCGCGCTGGTAAATCCGTGCCCCGGAAGGTCTGGCGCAATCACAGTAAAATGCGTGGCGAGCAGCGGCATCAGCGCGCGCCAACTATGCGTCGCCGCAGCCGTGCCGTGGAGCAAAAGCAGCACTGGCCCCTGCCCCATGCGCTGGACATGCCAGCGAAGCCAGCCCGCTTCAACGAAGCTGCTGGCAGCACAGTTGGGCCAATCGCGGCCCTCACGGTTCCAATCAGGCCGCATTGAGCGTGGTGACAAGGCTGCGCATCGCCTGCGCATCTACACGCGGGAGTGCGGCGTAATCAGCCCCCATCGCCGCTGCAAGCAAGCGCGCATCATCGCGGGGCCGCGCGGCAATGTCGATCACAACGCTTTTGATGCCTGAAAAGCCAAGCAGTTTGGCAGCAGTCTTAGCATCCTCATCGGCTTGCACGCGCCCGCCCGTGCCATCGCGCGCGATATTGGCGCGGCCATCGGTCATCAGGATCAGGAACGGCGTCCGCCCCTGCCCGCGCTGCGCCTCGGCAAGCGCCTGCCCCGCCTGTACGCCCGCCGCAAGCGGAGTCCCACCGCCACCGACCATATCGGCAAGACATTTTTTGGCGCGCACCAGCGAACGCGTTGGCGGCAGGATCATCTCCGCACCCTCCCCGCGAAATGCGATCAGCGCAACCTGCGTGCGCCGGACATAAGCCTCAGCGAGCAATAGTTCGACCGCGCCCTTAGTCTCCGCCAAGCGCTCAACTGCCGCTGACCCCGACGCATCGACGACAAAGATCAGAGTCGATTCGGAACGTTCGGCAAAGCGGCGGATGCGGAAATCATCGCTGCGCACGCGGATGCCGGGGCGACCATCATGCTTGCGCCGCAGCTTTTGCCACGGAGCCGCCGCGCGCAGCGTTTCAATCAAATGCAGCCGCGCGCCCGCACCCGGCTTACCCGGCCTCACCCCAATCGGGCGGCCGCGCGTCAGCGATTTACGTAGCGCCGCAGAGCCACGCCCTGATTGGGTTGATCGGCCTATGGCTGAGGCTTTTTCAAGTCCTGCGAGCACGTCAGGGGGCAAAGCAGAACGGATCGCCTCAATCACCCGATCAGCCACTTGCCCGATTTCGCCATCATCCTCGCGCTCGCCTTGCGTGTCATCAGGGGGCGTGTCATCGGGGGATGTTTCAGCCTCAGCCTGCGGGAAAGTGCGCGCGCGGGGAAGCAAGGCGAGCCGCGTTGCGGTCACCAAATCCTCATCGGCTATTGCAGTCCGCCCTGCGTCCGCCGCACTCGCCGCCGCAACGCCGAGCGCAAGGATCGGCGCGCGTGCGCTCTGTATTCCAAACGCGGTGGCAACGTTGCATAGGGTTGCAATTGCACTGTCACTGGGCAAAATCTCTTTGCGTATCGCTGGCACAGGCGGCGGCACCTCGGCTTCATTGATCGTGATCGCCTCAAGCGAAACCGTCATCGCCATGCGTTCGATGAGCGCGGCGGGCGGCGCTTCATCATCAACGCCTTCATCAAGCAACACGACGCCGATCCGCGCAGGCGAACGCAGCGTAAGCCCATCACGCTCAACCACGACTTCGCCCCTGTCAAGCACCGCCATCAGCCCAGCGCAAACATGCGGTGCGGTGCGTTCGGCCATTGGCAGGATGACAATCCCGCCGTCGGCCTCGGCCAACACGCCGGGCAGATAGACCGGACGATTGGCACCAAGCGTTGCCGCAAGATCAAGCCCGCCAAGCAAGCGATCCGCGCCGATGCCGGGGGGGATTTTGCGAAATGGAACCCCAGCGCTCAGTTGTGACATGAGATAGGCCAGCCAGCGGTCTCGCACTGGCCCAGCCCGCGCGCGCACCCTTATCCCTGAGAGTTTGGCAGGATCAGCCGCGAACAGCCGCGCCGCGAGCAGGGCATCCTCCCACGGCGACGGCGGATCATCACTCACGCCGCGCCGAGCGCCTCTAGCGCGCGTTCGATCCGCACCGTTGATCCGCTATCATCAAGCGGATTGCGCCGAAGCCGGTGGCGCAGCGCCATTGGCGCAATGTCAGCAAGATGCTTCATCGTAACGCTTTTCTTGCCTTCAAGCGCCGCCGAGGCCCGCGCCGCACGCAGCAAGGTGAGCTCACCGCGCAGGCCGTCCGCGCCAATCGCCATGCAGAGCATCGCGGCTTTTTCAAGGATCGCATCGGGCGTCACAATCTTGGCCACGCGCTTTTGCGCGGCACTGAGTTGTGCGACAATCGCCGCATCAGCCTCGGCCCATTCTGCTGCAAACGCTGCCGGATCGCGCTCGAATGCGTCACGCCGCTTCACGACTGAAATACGTTCGGCAATGTCTGTCGGCGTCCGCACCTCAACCGAAAGGCCAAAGCGATCAAGTAGTTGCGGGCGAAGCTCGCCCTCTTCCGGGTTGCCACTGCCAACAAGCACAAACCGCGCAGGGTGGCGGATGCTCAACCCCTCACGCTCAACCAGATTTTCGCCCGACGCGGCAACATCAAGCAGCAGATCAACGATATGATCCTCAAGCAGATTGACCTCATCAATATAAAGGAATCCGCGGTGCGCGCGCGCAAGCAGGCCAGGCTCAAATGCTTTTTCACCCGAAACCAGCGCGCGTTCGAGATCAAGCGCGCCCACCACCCGGTCTTCAGTCGCGCCAAGGGGCAGATCAACAAAGGGCACTGGCTTCATCACCGTTTTGTAGCGTTTGTCGGCGACAAAATCAGGGCTAGCGCTGATTTCGCTTGGCGCCGAGCCATAGCGACAACCCTCAACGGTCTTGATCGGCGGCAATATAGCCGCCAACGCGCGCACCGCAGTCGATTTGCCTGTGCCGCGATCGCCAAACACCATCACCCCGCCAAGCGCAGGATCAACCGCCGCAATCAGCAGCGCGCGCTTCATTTCGGATTGGCCAACGATCGCGGAAAAAGGAAAGCTCTGTCGCATGGTGCCGCTGTGTAGCACGATGCGCGCAGGGTACAATATGAACGGAAATTTTGGTCGGGACGACAGGATTCGAACCTGTGTCTATATCATATGCACCCTCGGCTCAGTGCAACACACGATTCCCATAGGTGTTAGGCGAAAGTCACTACTGCTTAGAGAGCTTACCCCAATCATCATCCGTTTCTTCTACGATAATATTGATGTGACAGAAAACATCATCGCGAGTCCTGGTGTAGTTAAACAGACGGGAGCGAACTTTACCGCAGAAGTCAGAGCGTTCTCCGCCGTCGGCGGAGTTGTCAATATGAACGTAGTCTCCGACGTTCGGGAGGATAACCGTGCCTGTTGCGTCGGTAGCTTCGATCCCCACAATTTCACCATCGTCGGTTGGCCGCGATGCACCCTTTGCAAGAAACTGATAGTCGATCCCATATTTCATAAATTACCCCAACGTTATATTATTTAGATTAAATCGATGGCGCAAGCTATGCGACTTGGCAAGCCGTTTCACTCTAAGAAATCTTACGATCAGTTTATGGATGAAGTGTAAGCGAAAGGGAGCACGTCTCGCTGACTATATGAACCGCCGCTTTTACAACTAATTTTGGTCGGGACGACAGGATTACAGTAAATAACTGGAATCACCTAATAAAAAAAGGTATAAGCAGCTACACAGCACCTGCACAGCTATGGATTTACGCGCCCTCGCGCAGCTAATCTACACAGATTCTGCACAGTGGAGCATCGCGATGGCCTTTATTATCGACAAGGAGAAGCTTAAATCCGGCCTGATTATCTTCAGGCGTGGAGATGTGGCGCACCGCAACTTCTATTGCCGCATCAAGCTGCCGAAGGAGGATCGCTATAAGACCATTGCGCTAGGGACCGCGGACAGGCAGTCAGCGCATGACCAAGCGTTCGATCTCGACGCGGACGTTCGCTTTCGGATTAAGCATGATGTCCCTGTGTTCAACCGCCCTTTTCGGCAGGTTGCGGAGGAATATATCGCTGTGCAGCAACGTCGCGCCAAATTGGGCGAAGTGGCCGCCGATAGCGT
>JAYUIX010000157.1:0-1812 GCA_043765635.1 Sphingomonadales bacterium | reverse complement strand
TCGCGAATCTCATCGGTGCCTTTTTGCGCTTCGGTGCCGATGTTGAGAAGGCGGACACGCGGGCGTTCGATGCCAAGCGCCGTGCGCGAATAAGCCGCACCCATGACTGCAAATTCAATCAAGTTTCGCGGCGAACATTCGGTATTCGCGCCCAGATCAAGCATAACAAAATCATGATCGCCAAAACTGGGGAGCAGGGCGGCAAGCGCCGGCCTGTCTATGCCAGGCATTGTGCGGAGCGAAAGTTTGGCCATCGCCATCAGCGCGCCAGTGTTACCAGCCGAGACTGCACCGCCCGCAATTCCCTGCTTCACGCGGTCAACCGCAATTCCCATAGATGTTGTTTTCGCACGGCGAATGGCTTGAGCAGGCTTATCGTCGCCGGTGATAACTTCGGGCGCGTGGACGATTTCACAAGCGCGGGCAAATTCGGGCATCGTTGCAAGTTCTGCTGTAAGACGCGATGCGTCGCCCACCAGATCAAATGATAGTCCGGGCCAGCGTTGCCAAGCAAGCTGTGAACCGGCCAGCATCACAGCCACCCCTTCATCGCCCCCCATGGCATCGATGGCTATTCGCGGGCCATCAGCCACCCGAACCATCTCCTATCATCAAGATTGCAGATCAGCCTGCGACTGCGATGACTTCGCGGCCGTTGTAAAAACCGCAAGCACTGCACAGATTGTGCGGACGCTTGAGTTCACCACAGTTGGAGCATTCCTGATAGGCTTCAACGGTCAGCGCGTCATGGCTGCGGCGCATGTTGCGCTTTGATGGGGTCGTTTTTCGTTTTGGAACGGCCATTGCGGCACCTGTCTTTTCTTCAAGTTAAACCAAAGTTGCGACAGGGCAGAATGTGCAAAGCGCACAGACCGCAGACCTATGCGGTCGGGCATGTCACAGTTGAAGCCGTGCCTATACCGATTCTTTGGCCTGTTGCAAGTCTGTCATCTTCGTGGCAGCTATTGCCCGCGCCAAACAACAGGGAATTCATCATGATACTGCCAATCACGCTCACCGCTGCGGGCGCTGCCGCGCTCATCAACATCTGGCTTGCGATCCGTTGCGGGCAAGTGCGCACCAAGGAAAAGATTTCAGTGGGAGACGGCGGCAGTGATGCGCTGATCCGCCGGATGCGCGCGCATTCAAACTTTGTCGAATTCACGCCCTTCGTGCTGATCCTGATTGGATTGATCGAAATGGCAAATGGCACATCAACATGGCTGTGGGCCGTGTCAGGCCTCTATATGATTGCACGGCTTGCGCATGCATTCGGGATGGATGGCAATGATAAAGCGCGCAGTGCGGGCATTTTGATCACAATGCTCACACTTGTCGGGCTGGCAGGATTTGCGATCGCTATCCCCTATCTGAGCAGTGGAACGGTTACGCCTATGTCACCGGCCGAAGTGGGCGTTGAGGAAGTGCCAGCGGGCTAAGTCGCAATTACAGGCTGGCATATCCCGCAAGTTTCAACAATGTCGAACTATGTGCAGTAACGCTCGCTGACAGCCATCACAGGCAACCTTGCAGAATTTAACCGTGTTGACGGGTTGCGGTGTGAGGATTGGCTCGCGGTCTAAAACTGAAAGCCCTGCGGCGTTACTTTGATTTTACGCAGATCGATGTTGAAACCCGTTTTCCCCATTTGATAAATACTATCGGCAAATGCGCGGCGCGTTGCCGGATCACTTTTTGCTGCATTATCCGCCATCGACAGGAATGTGCCGTTCAGGATCAAGGCGTCCGAATATTCTTGGCGCTTTTCAGGTGTTAGAGCGTTGGTATCGGGTGAGGCCTGCAAAACAAGCG
>JAYUIX010000156.1:0-5009 GCA_043765635.1 Sphingomonadales bacterium | reverse complement strand
CGCGAGGATACGAGCAACGGCAGCGGCGCTTTGGGTAATTATTGGATGGCAGGCCGGATCAAGCTTTGGAGTCGCACCGCGATAGAGGGCATGCCAATCGGCAAGGGAGACCGAACCCGGTGAAAACTGCATCATTCTCTCCCCATTCTTATCCGGCTGTGCAGCGGGTTTGCGCCGATCCGGTAAACCAGTTCGGCAAGATCATCGACATCCCATATTGCCAGATCGCAAGCCTTGCCAGCTTCAAGCATACCAGTTTCATCGCCAAGCCCAAGCGCGAGCGCAGCATTGCGCGTCACCCCGGCAAGGCATTCATCAACCGTCATCCGGAACATGGTCGCCGCCATATTCATCGCGAGCAGGATCGACGTGAGCGGGGATGTGCCAGGATTGCAATCAGTCGCCACTGCCATCGGCACACCCTCAGCCCGAAGCGCCGCAATCGGCGGCACCTTGGTTTCACGCGTGAAATAATATGCGCCGGGAAGCAGCACAGCAACAGTGCCAGCCGCCTTCATCGCAGCGATGCCACCGTCATCAAGATGCTCAAGATGATCCGCCGAGAGCGCGCAGAACCGCGCGGCAAGCGCTGCGCCGTGGCTATTCGAGAGTTGTTCGGCGTGGAGCTTGACTGGCAGACCGCGTGCCCTTGCCGCCAAGAATACCCGCTCAATTTGGACTGGGGAAAAGCCAATGGTTTCGCAAAATCCGTCTACCGCATCGGCGAGACCGTCGGCGGCGATGGCCGGGATCATCCGGTTGCAGACTTCATCAATATAACCGTCAGCATTACCAGCGAACTCAGGTGGCAATGCGTGAGCACCAAGAAAGCTTGTCCGAACAGTGACATTTCGTTCAACGCCCAATCTACGCGCGGCGCGCAGCATCTTGGCTTCATCATCAAGCGACAGGCCGTAACCCGATTTGACCTCAATGGTCGTTACGCCTTCGTCGATCAGCGCATCAAGCCTGGAGAGAGCGCTGGCAACCAGCGCATCCTCGCTCGCAGCACGGGTAGCATTCATTGTCGAAACGATTCCGCCCCCTGCCCGCGCAATCTCCTCATAACTTGCGCCCGCCAGCCGCTGCACAAACTCGCCAGCCCGGCTGCCTGCGTAAATCAAGTGGGTGTGGCAGTCGATCAGTCCAGGCGTGATCCAGCGTCCATCGCATTGGATGATTTCTACTGCGTCAAGTGCTGGGGCCACAGCCGCATCGCCAGCATAAACGATGCGCCCATCACGACAGGCGATGACACCATCATCGATCGGCGGCGCTACCATCGTCGCGATGCGGACACCGCGCCAGATGCGATCACAGCGAAGAGTGGAATCATCTATCATGCGATGACAGACTCGACCCCTTTCCTCTTTATGTCTAGGCATAGTGTACAATTTTTAAGGGCCAGCAATGACAAGCCTGTGGTTTGAAACAGCACTTCTCCCAAGTGGCTGGGCGCACTCCGTTCGCGTTGAGATTACAGGCGGATTGATTGTAGGGGTCGAAACCGAAACGCCGCCACAGCCCGAAGATGAGCGACACAGCGTTGCCCTCCCCGGCCTTGCCAATGTCCACAGCCACGGGTTTCAGCGCGGCATGGCAGGGCTCGCCGAATATCGCGGCGCGGGCGACGATGATTTCTGGAGCTGGCGCGAAGTAATGTACCGCTTTCTCGATCATCTCACCCCCGATGATATCGAAGCAATCAATGCGCAGGCCTATGTCGAAATGCTTGAGAGCGGCTTCACTCATGTCGGGGAGTTTCACTATCTGCATAATGACGTGGACGGTGCGCGCTATGCCGATGCGGCTGAAATGGCCGAACGCGTTGTTGCAGCGGCAGACGCGACTGGAATTGGCCTCACCCTGCTCCCCGTCTTTTATGCACATAGCGACTTTGGCGGGGCCGCTCCCAAACACGGCCAACGCCGCTTTTTGAATGATATTGATGGGTTCGCCAAATTGTTTGAGGCAAGCAGGAACGCTTTACCAAGCGATGCCGTTCTCGGGATTGCGCCACATAGCTTACGTGCCGTAACAGCTGAAGAACTTCAAAATCTACTCGCGCTTCATCCCAACGGCCCGGTACACATTCACGCCGCCGAACAGGTAAAAGAAGTAGAGGCAAGCATGGCATTTTCGGGTGCAAGACCGGTTGAATGGCTATTGGATCATGCGGGGGTTGATGCACGCTGGTGTCTGATTCACGCCACACATCTGACAAACGCAGAAACTGACCGTCTTGCCAAAAGTGGTGCGGTCGCAGGCTTATGTCCAATCACTGAAGCCAATCTCGGCGACGGCATTTTTCCTGCACTTCGCTATCTAAATGTAAGTGGACAGATTGGAATTGGAACAGACTCGAATATTCTTATTGGCGCTGCTGAGGAACTCCGCGCGCTTGAATATAGCCAGCGGCTTGCTCACAAAGCACGTAACCTTCTGGCGATTAATCAGTGCCCATCAGCAGGCAATCGCTTGTTTAACGCAGCGTTGTCAGGCGGCGCACAGGCACTCGACATAGTATCAGGCATTGCTGCTGGAATGCGGGCAGATATCATTACTCTCAACGTTGATCATCCTGCACTCTGTGAGCGCGCAGGTGATCAACTGCTCGATTCCTGGATTTTCGCCGCGAACCACAGTTGCATTGACGCTGTCTGGCGTCATGGGCGTAAGCTGGTCACGCAAGGGCGGCATATCGCCGCTGAACCGATAAAAACGCGCTATAAACAAGTGGTCAAACGGATATTGCAAAAATGATTGAGAATGGCCCGATGCAGCTTGGCGTCTGTTATTACCCGGAACAATGGCCTGAAGCATGGTGGGCCGATGATGCGCGGCGCATGGTCGAGATGGGCTTGTTGCGCGTTCGGATCGGCGAATTTGCGTGGAGTCGGATTGAACCCGAACGCGGAAGGTTTGAATGGGATTGGCTCGACCGCGCGGTTGAAACGCTTCACGCCGCAGGGCTTGGCATCATTATGGGAACGCCCACTGCGACACCGCCCAAATGGGTCATTGACACCATGCCCGACATAATCGCGGTCAATGCAGACGGCAACCCGCGCAAATTTGGATCGCGGCGGCATTACTGTTTCAGTCATCTGGGCTACCGCGATGAAAGCGCGCGCATTACCACAGCGATCGCTGAACGCTACGGTGACCACCCCGCAATTGTTGCTTGGCAGACTGACAATGAATATGGCTGTCACGATACCGCAGTCAGCTATTCTGAAGCAGCACAGACCGCCTTCCGATTATGGCTTGCAAAACGTTATGACTCAATTGCAGCACTCAATAGCGCGTGGGGCAACGTCTTCTGGAGCCAGGAATATCGTGCGTTCAACGATATTGAACTCCCTAATTTGACTGTCACTGAGCCGAACCCGGCGCATGTTCTTGCCTTCCGGCGCTTCTCCTCCGATCAAGTCGTGTCGTTCAACCGGGCGCAAGCGGATATTCTGAGAACCTTGTCGCCCGGACGCGATGTCATCCATAATTTCATGGGTTTCTTCACGCAGTTTGATCATCATGATGTTGGCTCTGACCTTGATATTGCAAGCTGGGATAGCTACCCATTAGGTTTTCTTGAGCAGTTCTGGTTCAATGAAGCTGAAAAGCTGCGCTACGCCAATCAAGGCCATCCTGATATCGCAGCGTTTCATCATGATCTTTATCGTGGCTGTTCAAACGGGCGCTGGGCAGTGATGGAGCAGCAGCCGGGCCCAGTGAATTGGGCGCGGTACAACCCTGCTCCGCTACCAGGCATGGTGCGGCTATGGACGATTGAGGCAATGGCGCACGGTGCTGAATTCGTGTCTTATTTTCGTTGGCGACAGGCGCCGTTTGCACAAGAACAGATGCACGCGGGGCTGCTTCGCCCTGACCGTGTTGATGATATTGGTGCTGGCGAAGTACGCACGGCAGCATCGGACATTCAAATGATAGGTGCGATTGGTTCACCACACAAATCGGTTGCACTCATTTATGCTTATGAGGCCGACTGGGTCACCGATACCCAACCGCAGGGTAAAGGGTTTAGCGCGCTGCGGTTGGCATTTGAATATTACAGCGCGCTGCGCAAACTGGGGCTGGATGTTGATATTATTGCACCCAGTGCCTCACTCGCTGGTTATCAAATGGTGGTGGTGCCATGCCTGCCAATTGTGGCCGCAGACCTTGCTCACCGACTGGAGGCATTTACAGGGCCAGTCCTGATCGGCGCACGCACTGGCAGCAAAACCTCGGAATTTACAATTCCTGATGCGCTGCCACCCGGTCCATTGCAGGCATGGCTTAGCGTTAAAGTCACGCGCGTCGAATCACTCAGAAATGGATGCGTCCTAAGAGGTGCAGATTTCAGCATTGCGCACTGGTTTGAATATATCGAATCAGTAAACTCGCCGCTGCTCAGCCTGGAAAATGGCAAAGGAGTGTGGTTCTCCAATAATGATAGGGCACATTATCTTGCGTGTTGGCCCGACGCGGCGCTTCTCCAGCGCGTACTTTTGCAGATTGCGAAGACAGCAGGAATCACAACCACTGCGTTGGCTGAAGATGTACGTGTCCGATGTGTTGGTGAACACTGGTTTGCCTTTAACTATGGCACAGATGCGGCATTTTTTGACCCCAACGCCGGGCAAGAACCGAGATATGTTGCAGTAGTTGGTACAGAGCGACTTGAGGCAGCGGGCCTATCTGTTTGGAGACGAGAATAGTTCGCGTGTTGAATGACATTTGGCACTTTTTTCGGCCCTTCTCGCGCTAGAGAAAGTGCGACTCGGAATAATGAGGCCTTTTGATGGCAATTGTTTTGGTCTAAGACACTGGTAAGGGGTCGCATTCCAGTTTGATGGTGAGCAACAGGCGGTCATATTAGCCGAGCGCCTGAATGTTACGCAGGGGATGTTTGAAGTGCGAAAGATTCGTTTTAATTTTATTGTAGCCTTGACATTCACGGCGCTTTTGTCTGCCCCCGTAACGGCGCAGACCGAGCGTCCAAGCGT
>JAYUIX010000155.1:0-1815 GCA_043765635.1 Sphingomonadales bacterium | reverse complement strand
CACCCTACTCAGCGCGTCGCCATAGCGTACCTATTGCACCATATTTTTTACATCGCGGGCGTTCGAAAAATATACCGATTCAGTGTCAACTTCCTGAGTTTTCGGGGACTTTTTGAAAGGCGTGCTGCTTGGAAATTACGGCTCTTCTTCTTCGCGCGATTTGAGCATTTGCACTACCATCTCTAACCCATCTTCCCCACTGCGCGCTCACCCGCTAAGCTCCACCCATGCAAAACACAGATATCATCATTCTTGGCGGCGGGCTGATCGGGCAGACACTGGCGATTGCGCTTGATCATTATGGGCTGCGTTCAGCGGTTATTGATCCAATGCCGCCGCAAACCGCGCTTGCCGCTGATTTCGATGGCCGCGCGAGTGCTGTGGCGAGTGCGAGTTTTCGGATGCTTGATACGATTGGCGTTGGTGCGTCGCTCAAGCCGCATGGCTGCGCGATCCACACGATACAAGTGCGTGACGGCCTGCAAAAAGGCGCGCTCGATTTTACGACCGCGCCTGATGATGAGCCGCTTGGCATCATGCTCGAAAACCGGGTGCTGCGCAGCGTATTGCGCGAACGGATTTTGACCGCGAAAAATGTTGCGCTCCATATTCCGGCCAAGGCAAGCATTGTTGAGCGTGACGGCACGGGTGCGCAAGTGACGCTTGATAATGGTGAGGTTATCCGGGCACCACTGATCATCGCCGCTGAGGGGCGCAATTCGCCGATGCGCACGCTCGCGGGCATCCGCGTTGCCAATTGGAAATATGATCATACCGCAATCATTTCGGCGTTTGATCACAGCATCAATCACAATAATATCGCGCATGAGATTTTTTATCCGGCGGGGCCGTTCGCGCTGCTTCCGCTGCAACCCGGCACACGTTCAGCGCTTGTTTGGACAGTGAGCGCCAAGGATGCGCCGGGCGTGCTGGCGCTTTCGGAGCGTGCCTTTCTGGCCGAGGTGGCCAAGCGTTCGGGCGGGCTGCTCGGCGATGTGACGATGGCCGCGCCGCGATCAAGCTATCCGCTCGGGTTCCATCATGCCGCGCATATCACCGCCGAACGGCTCGCGCTGGTGGGCGACGCCGCGCACGGGATCCACCCGATTGCGGGGCAAGGGCTCAACCTCGGCTTCCGCGATGTGGCGGCACTTGTTGAGGTGCTGGTTGACGGTGCACGACTCGGGCTTGATCTCGGCGACGCGCAATTGCTGACGCGGTATGAGCGGTGGCGCGGGCTTGATACGATACTGGTTTCGGTTGCAACTGACGGGCTTAACCGGCTGTTCTCGATTCCGGGCAAGCCAGCCTCGGCCATTCGCCGCTTCGGCCTAGGTGCTGTTGAAAAAATTGCTCCGCTCAAATCATTGTTCATGGCCGAAGCACGCGGAATGAGTGGCGATTTGCCCAAACTGCTTCAGGGGGTGGCGGTTTGACGGGTGAGCACCCGCGCTTCCTCAATCAGCATCACGGGGGTGCCCTGCCGGATCGGGTAGGCAACGCCTGCGGCTTCTGAAATCAGTTCCTGCGCGGCTTCATCGTAAATCAGCGCCGTGCGTGTAATCGGGCAGACGAGAATCGCGAGCAGTTCTGGATCAATCACTGCAGGGTCACGCGGTCTTCGCCGTCATGCCGCCCAAAAAACTGCATGAGTTGCACGATCAGATCGGCCCGATCAGACAGCGTACTCGCCTCAAGCAACGCCTGCTTGGCGGCGGCATCAAATGGCGCAATCTGGGCGATCCCGTTGATCAGCGCCTCATCATCAAGCCGTGTCACTGATTCCCAATCGACCGCATAGCCCTGCGAACTTGC
>JAYUIX010000154.1:0-18450 GCA_043765635.1 Sphingomonadales bacterium | reverse complement strand
CCCGGCGGCGGCGGGGCTCGCCTCGTGGTTTGGAGCAACATCAAAGCGGCCCCGGCCTCCGCCGGGGTGACGAGTCTGACACATCAAACATCGAAATCGCCCTTTTCGCTTTCCGCGATTAGCGAGATTTGGGTGCGCGATATCGCAATCAAAAGCTCACGCCCGCCAAATTCGACAACAGCCAGCTTTCCGCTTGTGCCCAGTGGCATAACATCAATCATGCGGGCAGGCCGCGTTACTGAGCCTTGCACAGGCAGACCAAGCTGCACCCGCCGCCAGAGCCACAGCGACCCCCAGGCTAGCCCGCCAACCATCGGGATGAGGATAAAAAGACGCAGGATATATTCTGTCATTATGCCCTCCGCTCAAAGCCGGAAAGCTGACGGTCAGGTGCGACGACTTCAACAATGCGAATGCCGTAACGACCATCAACGGTAACGATTTCACCCTTGGCAATCAGGGTGCCATTGGCAAAAATATCGAGCAGGTCATTCACTTGGCGGTCAAGCTCAACCACGCTACCCTCGGCAAGGCTGAGCAGTTCGGACAGTTTGATTGAGGCCGCACCCACCTCAACCGACACGCGCAGCGAAACGCCGGCGAGCAAATCAAAATTCTGATCGGGCCGGATCAGCGAAGCGCCGGGAGTTTTGGCGTTTGGGGCTTCGGTCATATCACTCATAACGCATGTTTCCTTGTTCGATTTTTTCTATTTTGATCGCGGCGCGCCCACCTGACTCGCCCACTGTGCCTTGCGCAAACAGACGACCAGCAACGGTGATCGGGATATGGCTTGGCACGCAGACGGGGATGACATCGCCCGCCTTGAGTGACAGCAACTGCCCAAGCGGCAGTTCAGGCCGCGCAAAGATTGACCGCATGGGCAGGCGCACCTCAAGCACGGCATCGGACAAACGGTCACGCCAGATGGGGTCAGTGTGGGCGGCGGCTTCAGGTTGCGGTGCATTTGACAGGGCGGCAATCGGGCGCAGTGCGGCAACGGGGTAAACACAGGCGAGCGTGACCGCTTCACCGCCACCGATTTTCACTACGAATGGCTGAACAACAACCAGATCCATATCTTTGCCAAGCTTTGCGTTCGCGATGTCAGTCTCAACGGCTGCAAGCATTGGATGAAGCGTTGCGATATCGGCCCAGGCGGCAGCAATCAGCGGCAGGCACTGTTCGCCAAAGCGCGTCACATAACGGCTTTCAGCGGCGGTAAATTCAGCGCGTGCCGAAGAAACTTCGCCGGTGCCGCCGTAAAAAAGATCAACCATCTGGATGATGAGCGCGGGCGGAATGGCCATCAGCATGGCGCCCTTTATCGGCGGCAATTGATAGCGGCAGAGCGCGCCGAATGCGTCCTGTTCACCGCGCCATTCGCCAAAGCTTTTGAGTTTGGTCGCGCCAACCGAAACCGAGGCGCGATCCGCGCCAACGCTAGCGATCACATTATGCAGCGCGCGCGCGAAGCGTTCGCCAATGCGGTCAAACCCCGGAAATTTTGGTGCATCATCACGCTCACGCAGCAGCGAGGCGGGCATGGCTTCAGTCTTGCTTGCCATGGCTTACTGCACCACCAAATTGGTGAAATAGACGCTGTCGATCCCGCCAAAGCCCTCTTTTTCGCGCAGGACGCGGTTGATGGATTTTGATAATTGCTTCTGCAGCGCTTGTTTGCCCTGCGGGGTTGAAAGCACCACGCCGTCCTGTTCGGAAAGCGTGAGCAATACCGCTGAACGGATCGGCACCATGTGGCGTTTGACGTTGCCGACAACTTTGCCGTCATAATAAGTTGAAAGGCTAAGGCCGACTTGAACGAAACCCTGCCCGTCAACCAGATTGGCGGTGAAGCTTTGTTCAAGCGGCACATAGGTTGGCTCAAATTTTTTGGGGTCAACAGGAACAGTGTCGCTCTTGACTGAAACGGTGCCGACCTTGGGCGGCGCTTCTTTGGCTTCGCCGCCTTCGCCGCCCGCTTCTTCGACATGTTCTTCGCTGCGTTCAACAAGCTTTGGCCGGTTCGGATCTTCATGCTTTTTTTCAGTGCTAAGCATTCCCGACGCATAAACCCCGCCGCCAACGCCAGCGCCAAGCAGGATGATCGCGCCGACGCTGATCATCAGGATTTTCTTCATCTTGCCGCCTTTGGGCTTTTCGGTGGCATCGCTCTTATCTTTGGTCTTGTCGTTGCTCATCTCAGTCTTCCCTGTGTTATGCGAAGCGACCATTGGATCGCGTAAGGTTGGTTTCATTCTTGCGTTCAATGCGCTGACGGACGAATTCGATCATCTGGTCTGCATCGCGCTGGTGTTGTTGACCCTGACCCTGTGATTGCCCGCCGCTGCTGGTTGACACTTGCGCTTCGGCAACGCGTACCCCTTGGCTTTTGAGTTCATCAATCAGTCGCGGCTGAGCAGCGGCAATAATCTGCGTCGCGGCTTCGGTGCTTGCATTCATCCGCACTGAAAGCCCGTTTTCTGAAGCGCTCAAATCAATGTCAAGCCGCCCAAGCTGCGGTGGTGAAAGACGGAACGACAGCCGGTCAGACGCTTCGGCAACCGCAACGATGTCGCGCGCGAGGGCATCAAGCCAGCGGCTATCGCGTGCAAGATCAAGCTGGCGGTCAACGACGAAACGCAAAGGGTCAGAGGGTGGGGTGGTGGTGGTTAGCTGTGAGGGTGGGCGTTCACTGACCTCGCTTAAACCGAACTGTGTAACAGAGAGAGGCGTACCCCCAAACTCTGTCCGCACTGGCTCCCGGTGGGTCGCTGTCGAAGTGCTCCCTTTTTCTTCTGGGTCCAAAGAAAGGGAGGGCTTCGACAGCGACCCGCCGGGAGCCAGCCCGAACGGGTTTAGGATGGGAGCGAGAGGCGTTTTCGTCGCATCCTCAGTAAGCTGTGGTGAGACCGAAAACCCAAAGTCTGTCCGTACAGGATCAGGGCGCGTCGCTGTTGAAGCGTTCGCTTCGTCCCCAGCGCTGGTGGTTGGCGACGGCTTTGACTGTGTCTCCGCTATCGCCAGCTTGAGCAGTGGCGCGCCTGTGGGCGGTGGAATTTGAGTGGCAACGTTGATCTGTGGAGACAATGGAGACAGTATGAGCAACGGTTGTGCGACGAGCAACGGCACCGATGACTCATCTTTGGCCGTATCGGGCATTTCTTCTTTAACAGGCGGAGAGTCGCTGCTCGGCACCCGATCCTTAACTGGATTGATCCCAAGAAAGTTAAGCAGAGTCTCGCTCGGCTCCGAAAATTCAGGCGTAGCAGGGGGCTGCGGCACGGGCGTCGCAACCGCCTCCAGCACCGCCCCAAAATTCAAATCAGGCTCGGGCATAAATTGAAAGGGTGGAAGCGGTGGAAGGGGGGTGAGCGAAATCGCGGGCATCATGTGTGGCTCTCCAGAAAAGCATTTCGTTTGCGGTGGGGGCGGTTGGCATCGGCGCGGAGATCGCGCGCGCTGGCCTCTGATGTTGCGGCTTTGTCATGAAGTTTGCCCGCGCCGTCTTCCTTGTGCTGAGCGGCAATGCGCAGCGCATTGAATTCGGCACGGCGCGCCTCGGCCTCATCAATTGGCGCGGTCATTCCAATCTGCGCAGCATCAAGGCGGATCGACATTTCGGTCATTGCCTTCAGAGCCATTCCACTCGTTCCACCAACGCCAGCACCTAGCCCGTTTTTGAGCGCCGCAATCCGTCCGGCAATGCGTTCGAGATTGACAAGCGTTGCATCGGCGCGCGCAAGCTTTGCCTTGGCGATGCGGTGTTCAATCGTGCGCAGGCGGAGAAGGCGTGCGCGGCGCGCGGTGGTTCCGGTCATGCGCCGAACCCTTCGATTAACGCGCGGCATGATGCAGCGTAATTGATTGTTTCGTGCGAACTCTGGCGCGCAAATTCGATCATCGCGCTGCGCCGGGCGATGGCCTCATCAAGCGACGCGTCATTCCCCGGAGCGTAAGCACCCATCAGCAGGAGATCGCGGTTTTCTTCATAAACCGACCAAAGCTGACGGAAACGTGCGGCGGCGCGCAGGTGATCAGCGTCAATCACGTCAGGCATCGTCCGCGAGAGCGATTTGGCGATATCAATCGCTGGATAAATGCCCTGTTCGGCAAGGCTGCGTGACAGGACGATATGCCCGTCAACAATCGCGCGCGCAGAATCGACGACTGGATCATCAACATCGCCGCCGTCAGCCAGCACGGTATAAATCGCGGTGATTGATCCGCCACTATCGCGGTCAACGCCTGCACGTTCAACAAGGCGCGGGATCAGGCCAAGTGCGGAAGGGGGATAGCCCTTCATCGTTGGCGGTTCACCAAGTGAAAGCCCAATCTCGCGCTGGGCATGGGCGACACGAGTCAGGCTATCAATCAGAAGGAACACCTTCTTCCCCTCGCTGCGGAAAAATTCGGCGATTGCGGTCGCGCGCATTGCGGCGCGAAGGCGGAGCAGTGGCGGATGATCGGCGGGCACGGCGACAACGACTGATTTCTGGCGAATGGCTGGCGTTAGCTTGGTTTCGACAAAATCGCTGACCTCTCGGGCACGTTCTCCGACTAGGCCGACGACGACGACATCGCAGTCAACGCCTGCAAGCATCTGCCCCATCAGCACCGATTTTCCAACGCCCGAACCAGCGATGATCGCGACGCGCTGGCCCTCGCCAACGGTCAGCAAGCCGTTGATCGCGCGCACGCCAATATCAAGTGATTTGATCACGCGCCCACGCCGCAGCGGATTTGATTTACGCCCTGCCAAGGGCCAAGCGAAGCGGCTGAAAATTGGTTGCCGTCCGTCAAGTGGCGCGCCGTGGGCGTCAATCACCCGACCGAGCAGCGCATTGCCACACGTCACCATTCCGCCGCGCCCGTCAGGTTCGACGCGTGAGCCAGCAGCGAACGGCGCGTCACCGTCGAAGGGCAAGATCAGGCTGCGGTGGCCGCGAAAACCGACGACTTCACCGCGCACAGTGCCGCCGCCCGGTGTTGCGATCCGTGCGGTTGTGCCCAGTGGTTGGGGAAAGCCTTCAACCTCAAGCATTAGCCCTTCATGCGCCGCGAGCGTGCCAACCCGGCGCGGCGATGCGCGGGTGAGGTCAACTTGGCGAAGGAGGAGCGCCGCCGATTTTACGAGCCGGGTGGTCATGCGTTTTGCCCGCCAAGGCCAAGCTCAGTGCGAAGTTCGTCAAGATACAGCGCGGTGCCATGTTCGATCCAGCCGGTTGAGCAGTCGATGCGGATTGATCCGCGCTCTGCCTCCGGATCGGGCATCAGCGTGAGGCTGATCAGGTTGCTGTCGATCAGCGGCAAATCATCTGGGTGAACCCACATCGTCCGTGCGCTGTCACATTCAGCGACCATATCGGCAGCGCGCCTCGCGTGCATATTGAGCCAGTCGCGGTCAACTGGCGCATTGCCGATAATCTCGCTGACCAGCCGGTCAACCGCCTCACCGATGAGAACCGCAAGCTCTTCACTCGGCTCGCTTTGCAGCGCATTGGCGCTCGCGATCAGCTTCATGAGGGCTGTGCGTTCAATCTCAAACGCTTGCGCAGCCATCTGCTGCCCTTCCTCAAAGCCAAGTGCATATTGGTCAGCAACAGGTGCGTCTTCATAATCGTTGATCGGCGCAACCTTTGCCAACATCGGTTGAAAGCCGCTGTTGTTGAGCCGGGCGTCAACGATGCGGATTTGCTGGATGAGTGCCTCAGACATAATCGTCACCCTTTGCACCGAGTGTGATTTCGCCTGCTTCAGAAAGCTTGCGCGCGACCGCGATGATGGACTTTTGCGCTTCCTCAACCTCGGCGCGTTTGACGAGGCCGCTATCGGCCATGTCATCGCGGATCGACTGCGCGGCGCGCGCCGACATTGATCCAAGCATTTTATCAACCAGCGCTTCGGATGCGCCTTTAAGCGCAAGACCGAGTGCGGCGGCATCAACCGAGCGCAGCACCGCGCCAAGGCTTTTGGCATCAAGCTCAAACAGATTGTCGAAGATGAACATCTCTTCCTCAATGTCCAGGCCAAGCTGCTTGTCGCGTTTCTTGATGGTGCGGAGGACGCGCTCGCCGGTTGGTTTTTTGAGACTGTTGACGATCCGTGCGGCTTCGCTGGTGCCGCCAAGCTTCATCTTCGGTTTGCCCGCTTTGACTTCGCTCGCACGGTCAAGAATGATTTCAAGGTCAGCAATCGCATCAGCGGCAACCGATGAAAGGCGTGCCGCGCGAACGACGAGATCGGTCTGTGCTGCCTCATCAAGCCCTTCAATGACCTGGCCTGCAATTTCGGGCGTCAGCACCGCAAGGATGATCGCGCCGACCTGCGGGTGTTCGCTGGCAAGGATATGGCTGATCGTCGGCACCTCCATCCAGCGCAATATGTCGAGTGCCGCTGCACTTGATTGCGGCGCAATTTCGGCAAGGATATTGTCAGCGCGGATATTACCAAGCGCTTGCTGCATGACGTTGCGGATGCGCGGATCGGCGCGCACTGCAAGCGTTGAGATTGAGCGGCTGCCCGCCACAAAACGGTCAAGCGCACTTTCAATTTCGGTCTCGCTGGCACCAGCAGCGGCAAACATCGCGCGGCCAAGCGTCATTACTTCATCAGGTTCAAAATGCTTGAGGATTGACGCGGCTTCATTTTCCTCAAGCAACATCAAGAGGATGGCCGCTGCTGCTGCCCCTTCGATTGGAGGTGCATTTGCGGTGTCAACACCCTCCAGCTCTGCATCAGCGGGCATCGGAGCGCTCCTGAATGAGTTGACGCACAATAAGCGCCGCACGTTCGGGATCTTGAGATACAAAGGCGCGAACGAGTGTCGCGCGCGCCTCATAGCTTGGTGCTGCCTCAATCATTTCGAGCGTGATTGCGCCGCCGGATTGCTCGGGTGATGCGCGCCTGCCTGCTTTGGTTTCGGCAAGCAATTGCTGTTCAATCGCTTCATTTTGTTCGGCGCGTGCTGCGGCTTTGTTGCGCAGCATTTTAATCAGCGGACGGCCAAGCAAGAAGAACACCAGCAGCCCGGCAAGCAAACCGCCGACCTGCCGCGCGACCGTCATCACCCACGGCTTATCCCACAGTGCGACGGGTTCAATTATGCTTTCAGCAAAGGGCCGCGCTGAAAGTGCGACCACATCGCCGCGCGTCGCATTGAAGCCAACCGCGCCTTTGATCAGGCCATCTATTGCAGCGATTTCAGCAGGGGTGCGCGGCTTCGCACCTTTGGTGTCACGTAGCGCAACCGCCACTGTCAGGCGCGTCAAGCGTCCTTGGGGATTGTGCGTGACCGATATCTCGCGCCCCACATCAAAGCTGCGCGCGTAAGTTTCGTTCGACTGATTGCCTGGCTGTCCAGCCGGCGCTGCTTGCGGCACTGCGGGGGTTGTCGCGACTTGGGTTGCAGGCGGTGGTTGATTGGCGAGCGCACCCGGAATACCGCCAGCGGCGGCATTTTCGCCACCCGCAGCGTTCGAACGATTGCCCTCCTCACGCCGCAGCGCCTGATCATCCTTGGGATAGGTTTCGCGCGTTGATTGACTTTCGGATTGTTCAACGTCGGCGTGGACTTCGACGGTGAAATTGCCTTGGCCAACGATTGGCGCGAGCAGTGCAACGAGTGCCTGCCTGAAACGCTCCTCCATTTGGAGCTGAAGCTGAAAGTTGCGATTATCGCCGTTTGCGTCCTGCTGCGAAAGGAGCGCGCCGCTCTGATCAACAATTGAGACTTGTTCGGGTGACATGCCAGCCACTGATGAGGCAACCAGATGGCGGATCGCGCGCACTTGGGCATCGGACAGCGTCCGCCCTTGCTGGAGCGTGAGCATGACTGATGCGGCAGGTGCGCTGTTATCGCGCACGAACACGCTTGGTTCGGGCGTTGCCAGATGGATGCGTGCGGTCTTGACTGCATCAATGGCTTCAATCGTGCGCGCAAGATCAGCCTCACGCGCGCCGCGTAGAGTTTCGCCTTCAACCGCGCGGCTTGATCCCATGGGCAGGGCTGCAAGTAGCGCGTCACCGGCAGGCGCGGCTTTTGGCAGGCCTTGTCCCGCAAGTACCATGCGCGCCTTGTGAAGTTCATCTTCGCCAACTTGAATGGCGCCACTGCTGCGATCAATCGTATAAGCTATGCCCGAGGTGCCGAGTGCATCGGCAACAGCGGATTTGTCTGCATCGGTCAGCCCCTGAAACAGTGGCATTTGTGTAGGTGATTGGAGCGCCCACCACGCGAGCGCCGCAAGGCTTACCGCGCCGAGCATCCCGATTGCGGGCAGAGCGCGCGCGAATGCGGGTTGCTGGGTAAAACCGCGCAGGGTGTCAAGCCGTCCGCTCAACATTTGCGGCTGGCGGCTGAGTGAACGCGTACCATCGGGGCTGAGGATTTCTTGTTCGGCCATCAGATTATACCGGCATGTTCATGATGTCGCGGTATGCCGAGAGCAGCTTGTTGCGCACCTGAAGTGTTGCTTCAAAGCCGAGCGAGGCTTTCTGCCGCTCAACCATCACGCCGACAATGTCATTGGTATCGCCGCGTTCGTAGGCCGACGAGATGTCGCTTGCCTTGGCCTGCTGAGTGTTGACCGACTTGAGCGCATCGACCATGGTTTTGCCAAAGCCGCCTACATCCTCCGTCGGTGCCGCTCCGCCAGCCGCGCGTTGGAGCGCGCTATTCTGGTTCAATATGGTTGTCCGCATTTGCAGCAACCGGCTCTGATCGATTGTCGACATTGGTAAGGATGGCCCCTGGACAAATGGACAATATTGCCCGCGCGATCATCACAGCAAAGGCCGTGCCAAGTTAGGGAAGTGGCGGGGAATGGGGAGGGTTTGTGGGTTGAAGACTTATTGTTGCTGGTAGCCGACAGAAGTTTGACACCACATCGTCACCCCGGCGGAGGCCGGGGCCGCTTGAAGGTTGCACACACTATCGCAGCGATCCCGGCCTCCGCCGGGATGACGATGATTTAAGTGATCCGCGCGCCTGCCGTTTCTGCACTCAAGGTTGTTCTCATCCATTGAACAGCCTCCCACGGAAAGACTACCAAAAAGGATATTATACAATGATCATCAACACCAATGTTAGCGCACTGCGCGCCCAGAATAGCTCACGTATTGCCAGCAACATGCGCGACACCGCGATTGAACGTCTGTCAAGCGGCAAGCGGATTAATGGCGCAAAAGATGACGCTGCCGGCCTTTCAATTTCAACCCGTATGGATGCCAAGGTGCGTGGCCTCAATCAGGCTGTGCGAAATTCGAACGATGGTATCTCGCTTGCACAAACCGCTGAAGGCGCGGCTGGCGAAGTTTCCAACATCCTTGTCCGGATGCGTGAACTTGCGGTACAATCAGCCAACGGCACCTCAACTACCCAAGATCGCGCCGCGATCCAGCTTGAAATCGAAGCGCTCACATCGCAGGTCGATGATATCTCCACACGCACTGATTTCAACGGCACTGCCTTGCTTGATGGCACGGCCAACCTTAACATCCAAACAGGTGTTGATACGGGCGAAACTGTCAACATTACAATTGGTGACCTGCGTTCAACTGGCCTTGGAGTAGGCACTCTCGATTTATCGACATCGGCGGGTGCTTCAACTGCGCTTGGATTGCTTGATACCGCCATTAATACCGTTTCGACTGAGCGCTCCAACTTGGGTGCCCAGCAGAATCGGCTTGATGCGACTGTCAACAATCTGACATCGACTGTCACCAATCTGACTGAGTCGTCATCGCGGATCAAAGACGCCGACTTCTCGGTTGAATCGACCAAGCTTGCCTCAGCGCAGATCTTGTCACAGGCTTCGACCGCAATGCTTGCGCAGGCGAACCAGAGCCAGCAGGGCGTATTAAGCCTGCTCCAGTAAGCAAACCAATTGGCTCTCGCTAAGCCCCCCGGCGGTTTCCGCCGGGGGGCTTTTGGCATGTTGATACACTCTGGCCAAACCGTTTATATCGCGTTATCGAGCATATCAAATAACGCTTACAGGTGGAGCGCATGAAAAGTGAAAATAGCCTTGCCAATATATTTCGCGGCAATCAGGATATTAGCGACGAACAATTTCGTTTATTGGCAGAAAATATTCCTACGCTGTGCTGGATGGCCGAGGCGGATGGCTATATTATTTGGTATAATCGCCGCTGGCATGAATATTGTGGCACGACACCTGTGGAAATGGAGGGGTGGGGCTGGCAATCGGTACATGATCCGGCGGCGTTGCCCAGTGTGATGGAGCGCTGGACGGACTCGATCAAAAACGGCACGTCGTTTGAAATGACATTTCCGCTGCGTGGTGCGGACGGAATTTTTCGCCCTTTTCTGACACGTATCAAACCAATCCACGGCGCTGACGGTGCTGTGGCAAATTGGTTTGGCGTCAATATGGATATCACTGCTCAAATGGAGGCCGAAGCGCAGTTAACGGCAACAAATTCCAAACTTCAGGCGCTTGTTGCCGAACGTGAGGCGATCCTTAGTCAATTGGGCGAGGGAGTCATTGTGACTGATGCGATTGGCCGAATAAGCTTCGTCAACGCATCGGCGGTACACTTGCACGGTGTCGCACGACTTGATGTTGAACCGGATGACTACACAGAGGCTTATAGTCTTTTTACTGAGGCAGGTGAACCTCACCCCGTTAATACGTTGCCGCTTACGCGTGCAATTCAGCAGCTTGAAACCGTTGTTGATGCCCGTTGGTGCATTCGTCGGCCAGATGGCACTGAAATCCTCGCAATCGGTAACGCACAACCGGTTTACGGCAACCGAAACCAGCTTATCGGGGCTGTTCTAACAATTCGCGACGATACTAAACGCCGTGCTGATGAGGTTGCACTTGCCGAGGCGTTAAAAATTAAGGACATCTTGCTTCACGAAGTAAACCACCGCGTCAAAAATAGCTTGCAGATGGTGATATCGCTTTTGACGCTTCAAGCTGGCAAAAGCGACATAAGCGAAGTGAAACAAAGCTTGCTTGAAGCATGTTCGCGAATCTCGGTGATTGCTGGAATGCACCAGCGTCTTTATGTTACAAGCGAGTATGATAGCGTTAATCTTGCGGTATATCTCAAGGATCTTGCTACTGAAACCATTGCAACGCTCGACAACGAAAGGCGCATTGATTTTCAGTTTGACTGTCCTCATTCGGCGTTTCTGACGCTTGATGAAGCTGTGCCGCTTGCGATGGTTATCAGCGAGCTGCTGACAAACGCATTGAAATATGCATTCCCGGATAATGCGCCCGGAGCCATCGCCATCGCCATCGCCACTGATAGTCAAGAAATTTCAGTATCAGTTAGTGATAACGGATGCGGCATTCCTGCTGGCTTTGATATCGCCGCTTCGAAAGGCCTCGGGATGCGGATAGTTACTGCGCTGACCAAACAAATAAGTGGCACACTTGAACTGGTACGGCAGGAAGCGGGCACCATGTTCGTAATCAGGCTTCCTGCCAAACCATAAATTTGGTCGCATATTAATAAACTTATTGTTTCAATATTGTACATAATCCAAAAGTGCCGCAATCCCGCCGCGGTCAACCGGACGGCTGAAATAATAGCCTTGTCCAACCAAGCAACCTAGCTCACGCAATTGATCAAGTTGAAATTCAGTCTCTATGCCTTCGGCAATCACAGTAATATCAAGCGCTTTGGCCATTTGAAGGATCGCGGTCACAACTGCCCAGTTGGCGTTTGTCTCGGTCTGATCCATTACGAAACTCTTATCAATTTTGATCCCATCGAGCGGCAGGCTTTGAAGATGGCAAAGCGATGAATATCCAGTGCCAAAATCATCAAGCCCGACCCGCACTCCCCATGATCGCAGTTCGGCAAGCAGCCTTGCGGTGTCTTCAAGGTTCATGATCGCAGCGCTCTCAGTAATTTCAATGACGAGCAGCGCGGGATCAATCGCAGTATCGTCAATAATCTCACGGACATCTTCAAGAAAATGCGGCTGGAGGAATTGCTGGGTGGAGACATTGACGCTGACAAAGGGGCGGTACACTTCTGGCATTGTCGAGCTTAGCGCAGCTATCGTCTTGCAGGCCAATCGCAGCGCTTGGCTGCCAATCTCACCAATCAGGCCGTGATCCTCGGCGATCCCAATGAAGTCGTCGGGCATCATCAGCGTACCATCGGCGCGTCTCCAGCGCACTAGCGCCTCAACTCCGACGAGATGATGGTTGGCAAGTGTATAAATCGGCTGATAAAAAAGCTCAAATTGATGCAGCCGGATCGCATCTTGCAGCGCTGTGACTATTCCGGCCAAAGCTTGATTATTGGTGCGCATCAGTTGATCAAAAATGACCGTCTGATGGGTTCCACGCGTCTGCGCTTGGTACATCGCAAAGTCAGCATCGCGCAAAATTTCTTCGGATATTGCATAGCTACCGTCGTCGTGCGCGACGCCGATACTGCCCGTGATATGGGGCGATCCTTGTTTGTTGCCGCTATGCGCGCGGAGATTATGATGGATAGCCTCGGCTATCTCGGCACAAAGATTCTCGCGGTCAGGCCCGTCGATACTGATCGCGAAATCATCGCCCCCGATGCGCGCAAACATGATCGAATGCGCGTAATGGAGCAACAACCGGTCAGCCGCGCCAAATTCATCAACGAGGCGATCAATCCGCTGGGTCATTTCGCAAAGCAGCACGTCGGCCTCCTGAAAGCCCGCGATGTCGCGAATGCGTTTCAGGCCTTCAAATTCGATAACTATTAGGCTTGGCCCCGGACGTTGGGCATCGCGCGCAGCATCAAATGCAAGGTTCAGTTGCGTTTCAAACATCGTTCGGTTTGGCAGGCCTGTTACCGCGTCACGCACAGCATCACGGCGTAGCTGTGCTTCTTTTGAGGCACGCCTAAAAACATGGGCGACTTCGCCACTGATATGGCTAAGAATGTCAATCATCCGCGTATCAACGGCTTCGCTTTGCTCAAGGAAAAACTCGAGTGCGCCCGCGACATTACCATCAATAAGGATTGGTATAGCGACCATCGACTGGGCCCCGATGGCCTGTGCCTCGCGGTGGCGCGAGAAATTGGTGCGAGTTTGCAAGTTCGTGAGTGTTGACGGCACGCCGTCAAGTAGCAGTCGTCCGGGTAATGTTGCGCAAGCCCAAGTCGAAAAGCGGTTTGAAACCTCAATAAACCCGGCCCCCGCTGCGGCATCAGTAACAAATGCCGCGTCGCAGCCGTTGAGTTCAACTTCGCCCTCACCCCCTTCACGTACCAAAGCATTGCCTGCAACGAAGCCCATATCAAGGCAGGTGATTTCGACAATGATTTTGAGCAGAAGGCTTGGATCACTGCTCCGGTTTGCGATGGAGGCAACTTGCTCAATCAGCATCAGAGCGCGCATTTGGCGATCATGGCCATTATGCATAACGGCTTCGACGGCTTGGCAATGCGGCGCTGCTTCACGTTTGATCGCGTGCATCAAAGAAGCCGCCATTACTAATATTCCCCTTTAACAGACTTGATATCTTCTGGTGCAATATGGAGAACGGCGGGACGGCGCTTGGCTTTAGGCAGGCGGGTGATTATTCCAAAGATCGTAACTTCACCCAAGGAAATTTATGGAAAAGCCAAAACACGCGTCAATGCGGTCTATACTCCGAGCATTTCAGAAAATCAGCCATAACGGTCTCGCACCTAGCTTTGTCGCCGATTTTGACATACTCAAGCATAAGGATCTTGATCTGTCAGTCCGGTTAGGCGCGTTGCTCGGGTTCAATGCGCTGCTTCTTGCCTCTGCAATTCAGCCGATTTCGGCGTCGCCTGGTTCACCACTTAGCCTTGATGCGCCGACCCAGCCTTGGCCCGTACTTGTGATTACGCTTGGTGTGTTGCTACTCTCGGTTTCGGGGTATCTCTGTGTACGCGGGATATTGGTGGGTGAGGAATTTGATCCCGAAGGAATCGAAGAAAGCCCCGAAATGCTCGTTCGGCGTCTGTTCGCCGCTTTCTGCCGGTCAATTGATGTGCAGATGAAGATGCTCCGCTTTGCGTCGCGCTTTACGATTGCGGGGGGTGCGGTAACGCTTGCCGGATGCCTTTGGATTATGGCGGCAAAGATGATCGGGTAAGGGGTATTGCTTGACCTTGCCACGAAAAGTCGCACATCAAAACTTATCATTATCCCCCGCGAATCGAAGGAGCGACATTATGGACAGCTATCTCAAGCAGTATATCAACGGTGCGTGGGTCGAAAGCATCGGCGGCACCCGGCATGAGGTGATTAGCCCATCAACTGAAGAAGCCTGCACCGAAATCACAATGGGCAGCAAGGCCGATGTTGATGCCGCCGTTGCCGCCGCAAAGAAGGCGTTCGTTACGTTCTCGCAGACCACGCGCGAAGAACGGCTTGAACTGCTTGGCCGTATCGTTGAGGAATATAAGAAGCGTATTCCTGATATCGCCAAATCAATGGCGAATGAAATGGGTGCGCCGGTAAGCTTTGCCGCCGCCGCGCAAGGCCCAGCCGGTCTGGGCGCATTCTTTGGAACCATCGCTGCGCTCAAGGATTTTGCGTTTAGTGAACAGCACGGCGCGAATACCGTGGTTTATGAGCCCATCGGCGTTGTCGGGATGATCACGCCGTGGAATTGGCCACTCAATCAAATTGCCTTGAAGGTTGCGCCAGCGCTTGCTGGCGGCAATACAATGATCCTGAAGCCTTCGGAAGAATGCCCCGGCAATGCCGCGATTTTTGCTGAAATCCTTCATGCGGCCGGCGTGCCTGCGGGCGTATTCAACCTTGTTCAGGGCGATGGGCCGACCGTTGGGGCGGCAATCTCAGCGCATAAGGATGTTGATATGGTGAGCTTCACCGGATCAACGCGCGCGGGCGTGCTGGTGGCGAAGGCTGCGGCGGATACTGTAAAGCGCGTCCATCAGGAACTTGGTGGTAAGTCACCTAATGTTGTGCTTCCCGGATCTGATCTGGCGACAGTACTTCCGCCAACGGTGATGGGCGTCCTCATCAACACTGGCCAAAGCTGCATCGCGCCGACGCGTATCCTAGTTCATAAGGATCAAGAGGGTGAGGCGGTTAGCTTCATCAAGGCGATGTTTGATGGCACCAGCGTTGGCGATCCCCTCACTGAAGGCGCACACATCGGCCCCGTAGTCAACAAGACGCAGTATGAAAAAATCCAGGGGCTGATCCAGTCGGCGATTGATGAAGGTGCAACGCTTGAAACTGGCGGCACTGATCTGCCCGCCAACGTAAATCGTGGCTATTATATTAAGCCAACGGTGTTCTCGGGCGTCACGCCTGACATGCGGATTGCCAGAGAGGAAGTGTTCGGCCCGGTTGCAACCGTGATGGCGTATGACACGCTTGATCAGGCAATCTCAATCGCCAATGATACCGAATACGGCCTGTCCGCAGTTATTTCAGGTGATCCAGCCGAGGCAGCCAAGGTCGCGCCAAAGCTGCGCGCTGGCATGGTTGTCATCAACAATTGGGGGCCATCACCCGGCGCACCGTTTGGTGGCTATAAGCAGTCAGGCAATGGTCGCGAAGCCGGACTGTTTGGCCTGCGCGACTTTATGGAAATCAAAGCGATCAGCGGATTGCCAAGCTGATTCGTTAACTCCAAATCCGCTATTGCGAATCAATCTCCTTTAATCTAGGAATGATTTGCAATAGCGAGGTATGCAATGATCATTTGTGTTTGCAATGCAATCAGAGAGCGGGATTTGCGTGCTGCCGTGCGTGATGGGGCGAGCTGCCCCAACAGCGCCTATGCCTCAATGGGTCGCAAGCCAAAATGTGGCCAATGTCTTTCGTTCGCGAGAACCATTATCAGCACTGAACGTGCAATCGCTTAGCAATAGCGCACTAAAAAATCCCTGAAAACTGCCATTTTTTGGCTTTTTTATTAATGCAATTCCCTCTACATATGCAGCTTAATTTAACTGACAGGAGCAGCTTGTGAAGGGCGACGAAAAAGTAATCGAATATCTGAACGAGGCGCTCAAGAATGAGCTAACCGCGATCAACCAATATTTCCTCCACGCCAAAATGCTCAAAAACTGGGGCATCACGAAGCTTGCTGATTTCGAATATCATGAGTCAATTGATGAGATGAAGCACGCTGACAAGCTTGCCGAGCGTATCTTGTTCCTCGAAGGCCTGCCCAATTTCCAGCTTCTTGGACGCCTTAAAATCGGCGAGAATGTCGAAGAGATATTGAAATCTGACCTTGCTTTAGAAAATGAGGCTGTGCCGCAGCTTAAGGAAGCCATCGCGCACTGCGAAATTGTTCGCGATTATGTCAGCCGCGATCTCTTCGCTTATATCCTTGAGAATGAAGAAGAGCATGTCGATACGATTGAGATGCAGTTTGAAATGATCGCGCGGATGGGGCTGCAAAATTACATCCAGTTGCAGTCTGCGCCGGTGCCAAGTAGTTGAAGCCAAGCTAGCCCGTTCGCCCTGAGCCTGTCGAAGGGTTGTCCTTTTTCTTCAAATGCTAGGAGAAGAAAGGACAGGGCTTCGACAAGCTCAGCCCAAACGGGTTTGGTTTGATATAAACTTATCAGACTTTAAATCGCCTCAATAATCTTTCGATACTTTGAGCGTTGCCGATTGGCGGCCAATGCTCGATATCGTCGAAAGCAGTGACAGCCAGCGGGTGATTTGAAATTCTGCGCGGGTCGCTGAATATCCTTGGCCGTCGCTGATCACCTCAAAGTAAATTCGCCGCGTCAGATATTTACCTGCCGCAATTGAGGTGCGCTGCCCCGTTGTCGTATCGGCAGGAAGAATGCGGAGGCGATCAAGCCCGATCGCATTCCTAAGTGCATTGATCGGATTAAGGCCGTTGCCGCCGCCTTGGAGTGATGCAACGGCAGACGCAAGTTGCACGGCTTCGGGGGCCGACAGGTTGGTGATCGATGTGCCGAAGAGCAGCCGTGCGAGCAGTTCATCCTGCGGCAGCGCAGGCGTGCTGCTGAACGCAATTTCGGGGCGTTGGCCAGTGCCAGTAACGCGGATTGTAGCGTTTAACCCTTGCGTATCGCCGTTCGCAACAATGTCGAGGATCGGATCTGGCGGGTTTTCGCCCTGAAAGCGGATGATTCCGCGCGACAGGTCAAAACGCCTTCCGGCAAATTCATAACCGCCGCGTACTAGATCTGCTTGCCCGCGAATGACTGGCGCGGTCGCCGATCCGCCAATCTCAAGCCGTGCGCGCCACTCACTCTCAATTCCAAGGCCCGTCACTGAAACCCGTGCGGGGGCACGCGCCTTGATCGCGAGTTGCCAACTGGTCGGCTGTGCGCGGCGAACCGGAGCATTGACGTTTGTATTGATTTCGGTGACGCTGAGTTGCGAAATAGCCGCCACAGCCGATGCCGCCCGGCCAAGTCGGTAGCTGCTCCTGTCAAGCACGATGTCACCAGAAATAAGACCGCCACTTGCATCCGATTTGAGCGATATCGGCCCGGTGACGGTGGCGGAGAGTTCATCGCGCGCAATCAAACGCGCCTGATCAGCAATCACATTCAAATTCATCGCGAAACCGCGTGTCGAGGACAGATCGAATGTGCCGCTGCCAGAAAGTTTGCCTTCCTTGCCGGATTGAGCGGTAAATTGGTCAATGGTCAGCGTTGATCCGCCAAAGCGCCCGCTTGCCTTGACACCCGTGAGTACCATTCCGGTGACCGTGCTTTCGATCCGCGCACCATTGGTGCGGATTGATCCGGCAATGCGCGGATCATTCAGTGTACCCGTAATATCGGCCCCAATCGCAACGGGGCCAGAGAGATCAATCGCTTCAACCCCCGCAAGCCGCCACAGCGTATCAGCCGCACCGTTGAAACGGAGCTGTGCAAACATTGGCGCGCGGTTGAGGCGGGTCATGATATCTAACCCGACACCGGGTGTAAGCTTAATCTGGCCGCGCCCGATGGTCTGCCCACCGCTGAGAGCAACCGCGCGTGCAGCGGCATTGTTTGCGCTGAGCACCGCCGCAATGCCCACATCAAGCGGCTTTGAGCTAAGCACTAACCCCGATCGGGTAAGCCCGCTGATCCGCACATTGGCTTTGCCGCTTGGCAATCTGCCGTTGGCTGCGCGGTAGGTTATTGTTCCGCTCGCACTGCCGCCAAGCCCAAGCCCGGGGTAAACAACATCAAGGATGGTGAGGGGCATCCGGCTGACGTTTGCATCAAATTCAGTTGCGCGTTCGCCGAACAGGCCCGAGGTCTGGATGCGGCCGCCGGCAAATTCGAGCGCAGTCTGTGACAGCCGCCAGCCATTTGCTTCACGTGTAAATAGCGCGGGGCTGATCAAGCGGATGGGTTTGCGGTCAACTGTGCCGCTGCCCATTAGTTCAATACGGTCAGGCCGCACTTGCGCGACGGTCTGCACATCGAATGAACGCCCGCGTGATCCAGCAAGGCTGGCACGCACTTCACCTATGCCGC
>JAYUIX010000153.1:0-18463 GCA_043765635.1 Sphingomonadales bacterium | reverse complement strand
TCGCCGTTGTCATGTTGACTGAGCCGTGGCGACCAAGACATTTGAAGGTGCGATTGCCCAGCCGATATCCGCCGCCGCAAAAGACGGTTTCTTCTGGATCGACGCCCGCACGCAACACCGCAAGCGCTGCCATTGGTTTGACGGTTGATCCCGGCGGATAAAGCCCTTGAAGTGATTTGTTGAGCATTGGAATATGATCGTCGGCTTGGAGCATTTTCCATTCATTATTGCCGATGCCGTCGGAAAAGCTGTTGGGATCATAGGACGGCATTGATGCCATCGTTAGGATGCCCCCAGTTAGGCAATCAATCACCACCACCGATCCTGACTCATTGCCCAGCCTGCGCGCGGCATATTCCTGCAAGCCTGCGTCAACGGTCAGTCGAATGGTGTTACCCGGTATATCAGCACGCGTCGCGAGATCGCGAACGAGCTTGCCATTTGCGGTAACCTCGGTTCGTTTTGCGCCGGGTTCGCCGCGAAGCTTTGGCTCCATGACCTTTTCAAGTCCATCTTTGCCGATTTTGAAACCAGGCAGGATCAATAACGGATCTTTGGTTTTTTCATAATCCTTGGCCGATGCCGCGCCAACATAACCTAGCAAATGTCCAACCGCCGCTCCGGTTGGATAAAAACGGTTGAACGATTGCCCCGGCGCTACGCCAGGAAGCTCTGGCGTGCGGATGCTGACCGATGCAAATTGATCCCAACTAAGATTTTGAGCAACTTGAACGGGCTGATATCCAGCATTTTTGCCGATTTCCGCGCTGATCCGCTGTATTTCATCATCGGGCAGGGCAAGCAGTTTTTGAAGCTCACCGAGCACACGCGGTTTATCCTGTATCCGGTCAGGGATAATATCGATCCGAAACGCGGTGCGGTTGAGTGCGAGGGGTTTGCCGCTCCGATCAACGATCCATCCACGACGCGGCGGCATGAGTGTTAAATTTACGCGATTGCTCTCGGCGAGCAGTGAGTAGCGCTCATTCTGCGCGATTGAAATATACGCCATACGTCCTGCGAGCACCGCGCCAATCGCAATTTGCGCGCCACCCAGCACAAGCGCACGCCGGGTGAAACTGAAGTTTTGCTGCGCTTCGGTCACGATACGTTTTGTCGTGTTCATCGCAGCAGCCGCCACGCATCAATCATCGCACAGCCGCGTGCCAGCAATGGGAAGAGCGCGATTGATACGATGATCTGGGGAAGCAGGATGATTGCTGATGTGTTGCCGCCGGTCAAATTGGCGATGGCTAGTCCACCAAGCAGTGTTGCGGTAATAATAACTGCCGCCAAGCCCCAATCTTGCCAAAAATCACGCCACACCATCCGTCGGTCAATCACTTCAAGCCCGAGCATTACAAATGTCCACAGCAGCATCGATGATCCGAGCGGCTGGCCACTGAATATGTCGTCCCAAAGGCCAAGTGGCAAGCCAATCCATGCCGGCCAAATTGTCCGGTGGCGTAAGCGCCATGCGATCAGCATTACTAGTCCAAAAGGGGGAACAAGCGGCGTTGAGGCAATCATCGGCAACAAGGGGGTCATTGATCCAACCAAGACGGTGATGATCGGTGTGCCCGTCAGTCGGAGCAATGACGGCGGACGGTCAATACGGGTGCGCGGAGGGCGCGGCATTACTCTGCCGTTTCCGATAGTTCAACGAGCGGTAGGGACGCAATATAAATTGGTTCTACAATCGCAAAATCTAACGATGCCGGGTTTGCAAGCGGTCTACCAAAGGTCGTGTCGCGGGTTCGTCTGACAGCAATCGCAACAGGGATGCCGGGGGTGTAAATCCCTCCCGTGCCTGAGGTAACGAAAACATCGCCAACCTTGAAAGGGTTGGTTCCAGCAGCAAGTGTGCGCAACTCAATTCTGCCGTCACCAAGGCCAATGGCAAGTGCCGGAGCGCCGTCGCTCACACGCTTGACGGGGACGATGATTTCGCTGTCGATGATAAGCAAAACGCGCGATGCGAACTGGCCGCGTTGCACAATCCGGCCAATCAGACCGTCGGCTGCGCGCACTGGTTGACCGACTTCAACGCCGTGGACTGCGCCTGCTGCGAGCGTTGCATAGCGCCTGCTGCTCGTTGATGATGAACTCACTATACGTGCCGTCATGGGACGCGGCTTTTGCTGCTCTACAATTGCGAGCAAGCGTTTGAGCCGCCGATTTTCGAGCGCATTGGCGTTACCCTCAATCAGTTTTGCTCGCGCGAGTTTTAACTCTCGTGACATCGCGCGATTTTTAGAGGCTGCATCAAAATAGGCGGCTGTCCCGCTGCCTAAATCTTTCACGGTGTTGACCGCCGCGCGCAGCGTTGACGATATTGGCGATGTTATATCGGTGGCAATGCTTTGAAGTGCGGCATGACCCGCCGGATCAACGCGCGCAGTAACGATCAAGAGCAGCGCAAAAAGCGCGCCGACAATCGCAAAAACATAGCCTGCAAACAGGCTAAATTGCACCCGTCTTGAAAATCCGGGGCGCCTTGGCGATGGCGGCGCCATATTGGCAGCCTTTCTGCTAAGCGGTCAGCAGCACGCCCCGGAAGATCGGATCTTCCAGCGCGCGGCCTGTGCCAAGCGCAACACAGGTCAGCGGATCGTCAGCAACGGTTACTGGCAACCCGGTTTCATCACGCAAGACCTCATCAATGCCCGTAAGCAGTGCGCCGCCGCCGGTCAGTACAATGCCCTGATCAACGATGTCCGCCGCAAGCTCTGGCGCAGTATTTTCAAGCGCAATGCGAACGCCTTCAACGATTGTACCGACAGGTTCGGCAAGCGCCTCGGCAATCTGACCCTGATTGATCGTGATTTCTTTCGGCACGCCGTTGACGAGATCGCGGCCCTTGATGTGGATTGTCTTGCCCACGCCGTCGAGCGGTGGCTTGGCAACGCCGACTTCCTTCTTGATCCGCTCAGCGGTGCTTTCACCGATCAGAAGATTATGGTTGCGGCGGACATAGGACACGATCGCCTCATCCATCTTATCGCCGCCAACGCGGACTGACATTGTGTAGGCAAGCCCGCGTAGTGATAGAACTGCAACTTCGGTTGTCCCGCCGCCAATATCAACCACCATCGAACCGACAGGTTCAGTTACCGGCATATCAGCGCCAATCGCTGCGGCCATTGGCTCAAGGATCAGATGCACTTGGCTCGCACCTGCGTTCGATGCAGCATCGCGGATCGCGCGGCGCTCAACTGACGTTGAACCTGACGGCACACAAATGACAATTTCGGGCCAGCTTGGGAAGCGACGTTGGCCGTGAACCTTGTGGATGAAGTGTTTGATCATAATTTCGGCGACTTCGATATCGGCGATCACACCGTCACGCAGCGGACGTATCGCCTCAACTGAGCCAGATGTTTTGCCCATCATCAGCTTTGCATCAACGCCGACAGCCTTGACGCGTCTGACACCATTGATCGTTTCAATCGCTACTACCGAAGGTTCATTGAGTACAATTCCTCGGCCACGAACATAGACAATGGTATTCGCAGTGCCCAAGTCGATTGCCATGTCCTGCGACATAAATCTGAAAAACCGAGGAAAAATCATCAAAAGTCCGTTTCTGGGTACGCAAAAGCTGTCTTGACCGCTTGATAGCAGCCCGGTGCGATTAAATCGCCCCGATTCGTTAATCTGCTCTCTCGCGGAAGCCGAGCGATTGGTCTAAGGCGTCATTTATGTCAATACGTCGGCTGCCTTCAACGCTTGTCAATCGTATCGCTGCGGGTGAAGTGGTTGAAAGGCCAGCCGCAGCGCTCAAAGAACTTGTCGAAAATGCGATTGACGCGGGCGCTACGCGCATTGAGATTAAGTTGCTTGCAGGCGGGATCGAACTGATCGACGTTGCTGACGATGGTTGCGGCATGTCTCCGCCTGAAATGGCGCTCGCGCTGGAGCGTCATGCCACGTCAAAATTGCCCGGTGATGCGATTGAAGCGGTAACAACGCTTGGCTTTCGCGGTGAGGCTTTGCCTTCAATTGCAAGCGTGGCGCGGTTGACGATCGAAAGCCGGGTGCGCGGCGGCGATGGCTGGCGCTTAACCGTCGATAATGGTGAGACTGTGGATGAGGGGCCGTCAGCAGTGCCGCCCGGAACCCGCGTTCAAGTCGCGGAGTTATTCGCCAAAGTGCCCGCGCGGCGCAAATTCCTCCGTTCGGAGCGCGCCGAATATGCGGCTTGCGTCGATGTGGTGAAGCGGCTGGCGATGGCGCGGGCAGATATAAGTTTTTCTATGGAACATGGCGGCAGGCGCACGCTGATGGTGGCAAGCGGCGAAAGCGGGCCTGACCGCGTGGCGGCGCTGACGGATCGGGCGTTGGCCGAGGCTAGCGTCGGGCTTGATTTTGAACGAGAGGGATTTCGGCTCACTGGCGTTGCCGGCCTGCCGACGTTCAATCGCGGCGTGGCTGATCATCAATATCTGTTCGTGAATGGCAGGCCAGTTAAAGATCGCCTCCTGACAGGTGCAGTGCGCGGAGCTTACGCCGATATGCTCGCGCGTGACCGTCATGCCGTTGTCGCGCTGTTCCTTGATGTGCCGCTCAGTGAAGTGGATATCAATGTGCATCCGGCAAAAACCGAAGTCCGTTTCCGCGATCCAGCGTTAGTGCGCGGGCTGATTGTGAGCGGGCTGCGCCGGGCGCTTGATGAGGCAGGGCAGGAACGCGCGCCGCTGCCCTCCGTCGCAGTGCTTGGCCGTTGGCAAAGCGAGCCGTTGCAACCCGCTTGGCCAGCACCTGCAACGTCTTTGCAGGGGCGCGTCTGGGACAATCGCAGCCATTTTGCAGCCCCGCCGCCGCTCGCCCGCGCTGAAGTGTCCGACGCGCCTATTCCCGAACAATCTGCGCACCCGCTAGGCGTTGCGCGCGGTCAGATTGCGCAAACCTATATTGTCGCTGAGGCCGAGGATGGCCTGATATTGGTCGATCAACACGCCGCGCACGAACGACTGGTGCTTGAACGCATGCGCCGCGCGGTTGAGAGCGGTGGGGTCGCAAGCCAAGCACTGCTGATCCCCGAAGTTGTCGAACTTGACGAAAGTGCGTGTGACCGGCTTGAGGCGCGAATGACGGATTTGGCCTCATTCGGGCTTGAGCTTGAACGTTTCGGCGCAGGTGCAATATTGGTACGGGCAACGCCTGCTGTGCTCGGCGCAGGAGATATCAAGGGTCTCGTCACAGACCTAGCCGACGAACTTGCGGCTCACGGTGAAGCACTGTCGCTCAAAGAGCGGATTGATGCGGTGGCGGGCACAATGGCGTGTCACGGTTCAGTGCGGGCGGGCAGGGTGCTCTCCGTAGCTGAAATGAACGCCCTCCTGCGCGAAATGGAGGTCACCCCGCACTCGGGCCAGTGCAACCACGGGCGGCCAACTTGGGTAAAGCTTGCACACGGTGATATTGAGAAGTTGTTTGGACGGAAATGATGGGGGTTGTTGTCGCTGTTGCTGCACGAGGGACTCATCGTATTACCAAAGACATACGAGACTCGATCAACCTGATCGCTGGCCAAGGCGTACAAGGCGATGCTCATAGTGGTTCAAATGTGAAACATCGCAGTCGTTTTGCCAAAGATCCCAAACAACCCAATCTTAGGCAAGTGCACCTTATCCACGCTGAGCTGTTCGACATGTTGGCGGGTAAGGGCTTTGTCGTTGGCCCAGCGATGATGGGCGAAAACATCACCACACGCGGGATTGACTTGCTTGGGCTGTCTGCGGGGACGCGGCTTCAGATTGGAGATGAAGCGGTGATTGAGATTACGGGCCTACGCAATCCCTGCAATCAGCTTAATGGCCTTATTCCGGGCCTGATGCAGGCAGTGCTTGACTACGCTGATGACGGTAGCCTGATCCGTTTGGCGGGAGTAATGGGCATTGTCATCACAGGAGGAATGGTGATTGCTGGAGACCCAATTACTATGGCTTTTAGTCCAAATCCACACATCATGTTGCAACCAGTATGAACCAGACGAAATTCCCGTTATTGCGCTGCGTCACGTCACTCCCCGAATTCAACATCTATATCTTTGCCTTCTTGCTCAATTTCGTGTGGGAAATGTTGCAGATGCCGCTGTTTGCTCTGCCGCCCGCCGATACGCCCTATTGGCCAGTGATCACAATGTGCGCGGCGGCAACGGTGGCTGACGGCTTCATCATGCTGATCGCCTTTTGGACGGCATCGGCCTTCGCGCGGTCACGTTACTGGTTTGTTGCAGCGGAGCGCGGTCATGTGCTGATTTTTCTGATAACCGGCCTTGCAATCACCGGAGCGATTGAGTTGATCGCGACTGAGATGGGTGTGTGGGCTTATTCGCCGTTGATGCCGGTGCTATTCGGCGTTGGCATGTCACCGTTTCTGCAATGGGTGATTCCGCCGCTGGTCACGCTGTGGTTTACCCGGCGTCAGTTGGGTGTGTGATGCTTGACCGCTGCATCAACCAGCATGTCCTCACGCTCGGCCATCGCCTCCCACGGGAAGACGAACCAGCGCGGCTCAAGATTGCGGTCAATCGTGCGGGCGCGGTAATCAACGGTTTCGATTGATCGGATATTATCGATCAGCACCGCCACGCGCAGATGCGCCGCGATACCGCCTGTTTTGAGAAACTCCTGCCGGAGATAGCGCAGCGTTTTGCCCGAGTCGTTGATATCGTCCACGATTAACAGGCGAATACCGTCCTTGGTCTTGTCAGCAAGCTTTGCGAGCAGTTCATCACCAAAGGTTGGCACCTTGCTCGAATGATCAACTGACAACAGCGCAATCCCGGTTGCGTGGCTCAGGAATACCGCAGGAACAAGCCCGCCACGCCCAATCCCAACGATGAAATCAGGCTGCCAATTGCCACTGCGGAGAAGCGCCGCGAGCGCGCGAACATCCTCAATGAATTGCGTCTGGTCAATATACAGCAGGGCAGGGCTGCTCATGCCGCTGCCGCAACATAGGCGTCAACCTCGGCCAGATGACGCGCGATATCCTCCACGCCGAGAAATGATCCAGTAAAACTATTGCGCGCGAGCGTCACGATTTGATTGCGGTTAACGATGCTCGCCGCCGCCAGCGCGTGGTAATTGGCATTGACGTAACCACCAAAATAGGCGGGATCATCCGAGTTAACCGTTGCTTTCAGCCCCAAATCGAGCATCCGCCCAATCGGGTGGTTGGCCATATCATCAACCACGCATAGCTTCGTATTCGACAGTGGGCAGACAGTCAGTGTCATGCCCGATGCCGCCAGCCGTGCCACCAATGTGTCATCCTCAAGCGAGCGATTGCCATGATCAAGCCGATCAACCTTCAACAGATCAAGCGCCTCATAGACATATTCGGGCGGGCCTTCTTCCCCGGCATGGGCAACACAGAGGAGGCCAGCACTGGCCGCTGCTGCAAACACACGCGCAAATTTACTTGGCGGATGGCCGACTTCGCTTGAATCGAGGCCAACAGCCGCAATCCGGTCAAACCACGGTTCAGCAGCCTTCAACGTCGCAAAAGCATCCTCCTCGTCGAGATGGCGGAGGAAGCACATAATCAGTTTAGACGTCAGACCGTATTTTGCCCGCGCCTCGTCCATCGCCGACAACAGCCCACCGATAACAACATCAAACCCAATGCCTCGCGCGGTATGCGTCTGCGGATCAAAGAAAATCTCGGCATGGCGCACATTGTCCGCCGCTGCACGATCAAAATAGGCCATCGCCAGATCATGGAAATCAGCCTGAGTGCGCAGGACGTCGGCCCCGGCATAATAAATATCGAGAAAATCCTGAAGCCGTGAGAAACTATACGCCGCGCGCACCTCTTCAACATTAGCGAACGGAATATCGATCCCATTACGCTTGGCGAGCGCAAACATCAGTTCGGGTTCAAGGCTCCCCTCGATATGAAGGTGCAGTTCGGCCTTGGGCAGGCCAGCGATAAAATCAGTATTGTTCATTTGGCGTCCGTATCAACCCAGCCCGCTGCATTCAACACCGCACGCACGCTGGCCGTCGCAACATCTTCGTCAATCCCGACGCCCCAGATGATTTGGCTGCTGGCGCTCTTGCATTCGATGTAGGCCGCAGCCTTCACATTTGAACCTTGGCCAATCGCGTGTTCGGAATAATCAACGACATCAAGTGCTACGCCCCACTTATCTTTGATCGCCGCGAGAACCGAGGAAATCAGGCCATTGCCGCGCCCGCTGACTGAGCGGGCGGTGCCATCGACCACGATTTTGCCAGTGAAAATGCGGTCGCCGTTGCTGGCGCGGCCCTCTTCATATTGTTCCAGGTTGAAGCGCTGCGGCGGTTCAATCGCATAATGTTTGACGAACGCGCCCCAAATATCGGCGGCGTTAAGTTCTCTGCTAGTTTCATCGGCAAGCTGCTGCACCACGCGGCTGAAATCGGCCTGCATCCGTTTGGGAAGTTTGAGGCCCTTATCCTGTTCAAGCACCCAGGCGACGCCGCCCTTACCACTTTGCGAATTTACGCGGATCACCGCTTCATAATCGCGACCAAGGTCAGCAGGATCAATCGGGAGATAAGGCACCTCCCAATGGTCATCATTGCGCGCAGCCTGAGCGGTAAAACCTTTCTTGATCGCGTCCTGATGGCTTCCCGAAAAGGCGGTGAATACCAGCTCGCCCGCATAAGGATGGCGCGGATGGACGGGGAGGGCGTTACAATATTCAACGGTCTTGATGACGCTATCGATATTTGAAAAATCAAGCTTCGGATCAATACCTTGCGTATACATATTAAGACCAAGTGTCACGAGACAACAATTCCCCGTCCGCTCGCCATTGCCAAACAGGCAGCCCTCAACCCGGTCAGCACCCGCCATCAGCCCAAGCTCAGCCGCTGCAACGCCAGTGCCGCGATCATTATGCGTGTGAAGGCTGATCACCACGCTATCGCGGTTCGGGATATTGCGCCCGAAATACTCAATTTGATCAGCATAGATATTGGGCGTGGCCGCCTCGACAGTGGCAGGCAGGTTGAAAATGATTGGCCGCTCAGGCGTTGGCTTGAGGATATCCATTACCGCCCCACAGCATTCTAGGCTGAAATCAAGCTCAGCGGTTGAGAAGGTTTCTGGGCTATATTCAAAATGCCATAGCGTATCGGGCTGTTTGGCGGCTTCGTCACGAAGCACCTTGGCACCATCAACCGCGATTTGTTTGATATCCGCCATATCCATCTGAAATACTATTTTGCGCCAAGCAGGCGACACGGCATTGTAAAGGTGAATAATCGCCGCACGCGCGCCTTTCAGCGACTGGAAGCTGGTCTCTATAAGATCGCGGCGTGACTGCGTCAGCACTTGAACGAGCACGTCGTCGGGAATTCGCCCTGACGTCACTAATCCAGAGATGAAATCAAACTCAGTCGCACCAGCGGCTGGAAAACCAACCTCAATCTCTTTGAGACCCACTTTAATCAGCAGATCAAAAAAGCGGGTCTTTTTCTCAGCGCCCATCGGATCAATCAGCGCTTGGTTGCCATCACGCAGATCAGTTGAGAGCCAGCGCGGCGAGGCTGTGATGGTACGGCTTGGCCATTGCCGATTGGGCAGGTCAATTTGCGGGAACGGGCGGTATTTGGTTGAAGGATTACGCAGCATGTCAGTTCGCCTATATCAGCTTGAAAATTTTGGTGAAGCTGTTGCCCTTAGGCGGCGATGGTCGAAGCCCCATATTGAGGCAAGCCAAAACACGCGCCTAAGGGCGCGTAAGTCGTAGTAGAGGGAGGCTTGGTGCTGCGATCATGCCGCTTGATAGCCACATGATCGGCAGTATGTCCAGCGGCTTGATCAAGCCGCCTTTTCAAATGCTACGCTAATTTTAAGCCGCACCGCATCAGTGACGAAGGGAATCCCGGTTTTCATGCCCCAATCGCTGCGATTGATCATCGTGCTCGCCTGAAAGCCGACTGTCGCTTTTTTGTTGAACGGATTGTCACCAGCGCCTGTAAATTTGGCGTTAAGTGTTACTGGCTTCGTCACGCCGTTAAACGTCAGATTGCCCACGATTCTGGCTTCAGTACCCGTCGCAGTAACGCTCGTTGACACGAATTTCGCAGATGGGTGGGCGATAATATCGAAGAAATCGGCGGGCTTGCCGTCTTTGCCGGGGCGCAGCATATGTTCAGTGAGTTTTGCACTTGATGTTGCAAGCTCACTCACCGGAATATCGATGCTGACTTTTGCGTCATTGGGTTTGGCCGGATCAAGCGTCAGCGTACCCGTTGGACTACCGAAAATGCCGAAATAATCATTGAATCCAAAGTGATTGACTGTCCATTGGATCTGCGCGTGGGTGCTTTCAACCACATAATTTCCTGCGGTCACGCGCGACACATCAAGCGCTCCGGGCGGTGATGTTGGAGGCGCACTTTGCGCGATCAGTGGCGTCGCAATCAACAGAGCGATAAGAGGAAGTCTGCGCACTGGAATACTCCTGAGTCTCTAACGGGGTAGGTGCGATCATGATCTCACTCCGTTAGGAGTCAAGCGGATAGGGCTCAGTTTTTGCTCTGATCAACCAGCTTATTTTTGGCGATCCACGGCATCATCGCGCGCAGCTCTGAACCGACTTTTTCGATTGGGTGTGCGGCTGCGGCCTTGCGAGCGGCCTTGAGTTCAGGCTGGCCAGCGCGGTTATCAAGCACGAAATTCTTCACAAACCGGCCTGATTGAATATCAGCCAGTACGCGCTTCATCTCGGCCTTGGTTTCGTCTGTAATAATGCGCGGACCGGTGGTGATGTCACCATACTCCGCAGTGTTGCTGATCGAATAGCGCATGTTGGCAATCCCGCCTTCATACAGCAGATCAACGATCAGCTTGGTTTCGTGTAGACACTCAAAATAGGCCATTTCGGGGGCATAGCCAGCCTCTGTGAGCGTCTCGAAACCTGCTTGGATCAGATGAGTGATGCCGCCGCACAGCACGGCTTGTTCGCCGAACAGATCGGTTTCGCATTCCTCACGGAAATTGGTTTCGATGATCCCGCTGCGCCCGCCGCCAAGCCCGCTGGCGTAGGCCAGACCAATATCATGCGCGTTGCCGCTCATATCCTGATGTACCGCGATTAGGCAGGGGACGCCGCCGCCGCGTTGATATTCGCTACGCACCGTATGCCCCGGCCCCTTTGGTGCGATCATGATCACGTCGAGATCAGCGCGCGGCTCAATCAGGCCGAAATGTACGTTAAGACCGTGCGCGAAGGCGAGTGCCGCACCCTGCTTCATATTGTCGTGGAGGTCATCAGCATAAATCGCCGCCTGATGCTCATCGGGGGCGAGCATCATGATGATATCGGCCCATTTCGCGGCTTCGGCATTGGTCAGCACTTTGAAGCCAGCATCCTCAGCTTTTTTCGCGGTCGCCGAACCAGCGCGCAGCGCGACGCCGATCTCCTTAACGCCTGAATCGCGCAAATTCTGCGCATGGGCATGGCCTTGGCTGCCATAACCAATGATCGCGATTTTCTTATTCTCGATCAGTTTGAGATCGGCATCAGCATCATAATAAACGCGCATGTATCGTTCTTCCTTTTTGTGAATATCAAACGGCCAGCTTGCCCCGCGCCATCGCGACAACCCCTGCACGGGCGACTTCGACAAGGCCAATCTCGCTCATAAGTTCAATAAAGCGATCAATTTTTATTGAGTTTCCAGTGACTTCAAAGATAAAGCTAGAAATCGTTGTATCAACCACATTTGCGCGAAATACGTCGGCAAGGCGGAGCGCTTCAATCCGGTGATCGCCCACGCCTGCGACTTTTACCAAGGCAAGTTCCCGCTCAACATGATCGCCAAGCACGGTGAGGTCAGTCACCTTATGCACGGGCACAAGCCGGTCAAGCTGGGCCACAACTTGTTCGATCACTGCGGGTGTACCTGATGTTACGATGGTAATCCGGCTGATTTGATCATCATCGCTAATATCAGCGACGGTCAGGCTTTCGATATTATAGCCGCGCGCCGAAAACATGCCCGCGATGCGCGCGAGGATGCCGGGTTCGTTGGTCACAGTGACTGAGAGCGTATGACGCTCAGAAGGCCCAGTTTTGATGTGCATCAGACCAGCGCCTTCGCTTCATCAGACATTTCGCCTGAAACCTTATCATCTCCAAGCATCATCTCAACATGGCTTGCGCCGCTCGGGATCATCGGGAAACAATTGGCGAGCTTTGCCACCATACAATCGACAATGACTGGCCCGTCATGATCAAGCATTGCCTTGATGCCAGACTCTAGATCAGCGGGATCTTCGATACGGATACCCTTCCAGCCATACGCCTCACCAAGCTTAACGAAGTCTGGCAGGCTATCGCTATAACTCTCTGAATAACGGCTGGAATATGTGAGTTCCTGCCACTGTCGCACCATTCCCATATATTCATTGTTGAGGATGAAAATCTTGACGGGCAGGCGGTACTGGGTTGCCGTTGCCAGTTCCTGAATGTTCATCTGGATTGACGCTTCCCCCGCAATATCGATCACCAGCGCATTTGGATTGCCGAGCTGTGCACCGATAGCGGCGGGCAGGCCGTATCCCATCGTGCCAAGCCCGCCTGACGTCAGCCATTTATTCGGGCTTTCAAAATCAAAATGCTGCGCGGCCCACATCTGGTGCTGGCCAACCTCAGTTGTGATGATCGGGTTTTTCTTGTGCGTCGCCGCCCAAAGCGCGCGGACGGCAGCCTGCGGCATGATTTCAGTCTTCGATTCAGGAAAGCTCAGTGATTTTTTCGCGCGCCATTCATCAATCCGTTGCCACCATGCCGAAAGATCAGCCTTTTGATGCTGGCGGCTCTTCCAGATTTTGACCATGTCTTCCATCGCGCGGCCAACATCTCCGACTACGGCCAAATCCACCCTTACAGTTTTGTTGATAGAGCTTCTATCAATATCAAAGTGTATCTTCTTGGATTTAGGCGAAAAAGCGTCAAGCCGACCCGTGATCCGATCATCAAATCGCGCGCCGAGACAGACGATAAGATCGGCTTGGTTCATCGCCCAATTGGCCTCATAGGTGCCGTGCATACCGAGCATCCCAAGCCAAGCCTCACCCGATGCCGGATAAGCACCAAGACCCATGAGCGTTGACGTTACCGGCGCCCCAGTGATCCGCGCAAGCTCGCGCAGGATTTGCGCTGCACCGGGGCCGCTATTGATGATGCCGCCGCCGGTATAAAGAATTGGCCGTTCTGCAGCGGCAATCATTTCGACCGCTGCTTCGATCAGGCTGATATCGGGCTTGATCTGCGGACGATAGCTTTTGTGATTGATCGAGCCGGGTTTGCGGTAGCGCGCGGTCGCGACTTGAACGTCCTTTGGAATATCAATCACCACCGGGCCGGGGCGGCCTAACGTCGCGATATGGAACGCTTCATGGATGATATCGCCAAGGGCATCAGGCGATTTGACGAGATAATTATGCTTGGTGCAGTGGCGCGTGATACCAACAGTGTCAGCCTCCTGAAACGCGTCAGATCCAATCAGATGTGTCGCGACTTGGCCCGTGATCACCACCATTGGGATTGAATCCATCAGCGCGTCAGTAATGCCAGTAACCGCGTTGGTCGCGCCGGGGCCGCTCGTGACGAGGACAACGCCGGGTTTGCCGGTTGAACGCGCATAGCCCTCGGCGGCGTGGGTCGCGGCTTGTTCATGACGAACGAGAATATGCTTGATCCGCTTTTGCTTGAAGATCGCGTCATAGATTGGCAGCACCGCGCCACCGGGATAGCCAAAAATCACATCGACACCGAGATCATTCAGTGCGGCGATAAGGATATCGGCTCCTGATTGTTCTGCGGTCATGATTTCATCTTCCTTGTTAGTCCACACGCCGCTTTGTTGCGGTGCAGCGCATTTGTCCAGAACCGGGCGCTCTAATGATATAAAACGCTATGTCAATGCTATATAACGTAATTTTATTGCTAATTCATTGACCATATCATTATTTATTTCACATTCAGCGCGGAGCCACGCGCTCGGGAACTGATTGCGGAACCATGTGAACTGCCGCTTTGCATATTGGCGCGTCGCAATTTGCGCGAGATTGGTCTGCTCTGCTGGGGTGCCGGGATTGGCGAGGATGGCGCTCACCTCACGCACCCCAATCGCGCGCATCACAGGCAGTGCTGGGTCAAGATTTCGCGCCAGCAATGCCTCAACCTCGTGCATTCCACCCCGTTCAAGCATCATCGCAAAGCGCGCATCACAGCGGGTATAAAGCCAGTCACGCGGCGGCAGCAGGATGAGGGGGACAAGGTGGATCTGGTCGGCAATCCCGCCGACGCTATGCGCCTGCCAGTCCTTGAGCCGCTGTCCGGTTGACCGAATGACCTCAAGCGCGCGGGCAATGCGCGTACGGTCACTTGGCGCAAGCCGTGCTGCAGCCTCTGCATCTTCTCTGAGCAGCGCATCATGAGCCGAAATGACGTCAAGCCGCCGCACCTCAGCACGAATGTTATGATCAATTTCAGGCACTGGCGCGATACCATCGATCAGCGTGCGCAGATAAAGCCCAGTGCCGCCGACGAGGATTGGTAAGCGCTCCGCCGAAACCGCCTTGGTAATCGCCACCTTGGCCTCATGCGCCCAATCTGCTGCTGAGCAGGTCTGCGCGCCATCGATATGACCAAACAGCTTATGCGGCACCTGCGCCTCATCTTCAGGCGAAGGCCGCGCGCTCAGGATGCGCAGATCGGCATAAACTTGGCTCGCATCGGCATTGATGATGGTTGCGGGCAGCAATTTTGCCAGCGCCATTGCAATATCAGACTTGCCGCTCGCCGTCGGCCCCGCAATAAGCACGACGCGCGGGCGTTTACCCATAATCAAAGGAAGTTTCGTGTTCACAGCCACCCTGATAGCAGCCGAAATCCTACAAGCGGGAGATATTTCGTTGGCAGCGGATCGGCTGGCTGATGCTGGTGTTACTAACCTTTCCCAAAATGTGATTGAACCCGAAAAAGTCGCTGACTTTCATTTTACGGGCGATGCCATCGCGGCAAGACAGGCGCTTGAAGAAGCAATCCCCGGCGTTGACGTCATCGTTCAGGCCACCGCGCACCGCCGCCGTCGCCTGATCATTGCCGACATGGACTCAACGATGATCACGGTCGAATGTATTGATGAACTCGCCGATTATGCCGGAATTAAGGCCGAAATTGCCGCAGTGACCGAGGCTGCCATGCGCGGTGAACTTGATTTTGAGGGCGCCCTGCGAAGCCGCGTTGCACTTCTCAAAGGCCTTCCCGAAAGAGCGATTGAAGCGTGCCTTGCTGAACGCGTAAAGATCATGCCCGGTGCGCGCGAACTCGTCCGCACACTCCGCGCAAATGGCGGCTATGCCGTGCTTGTTTCGGGCGGCTTCACGCGTTTTGCCGATCCAGTTGGTGCTGAAATCGGTTTTGACCGCGTGATCGCCAATCGGCTTGGCATCGCAGACGGACGACTTGACGGCAGCGTCGCCAGCCCGATCATCGGCGCGCAGAGCAAACGCGATGCGCTCTTAGCCGCGATGTCCGAACGCGGGCTTAACGCCCAAGCAACGCTCGCAGTGGGTGACGGCGCGAACGACATCCCGATGATTGAAGCCGCAGGCCTCGGCGTCGCGTACCACGCCAAACCCAAAACCCGCGCGGCGGCATCAGCGGCGGTTTTGCACGGCGATCTCAGCGCGATTCTCTATGCGATGGGGTATCCTAAATCAGCGTGGGCCACCTCCTGATTTTGCAAAAAGCGGGGACTAATAGGGCGAAGTTCACACCGTCCAAAAGCGTTAAAAAACGCAATGAAACTTCTTGGATCAGCAAAGGTCGATCCCGGCGCGCCGCGAAGTTCACACTGTTGAAAGATGCGGGATATAGGGCGTTTGTGAAGCGAGTCATGCCCAAGGCGTAGTGACATGCTTGCAAATAGGACAGATAAAAATGAGGTTGTTCCAACCCAACAAAAACACGTCACCCTAGCGGAGGCCGGGGCCGTTTTTATAGCTGCGCGAAACCTTCAAGCGACCCCGGCCTCCGCCGGGGTGACGGCTGGGGTTTCAATCCTTATCCACCAACCGTCCAAGCACCGCCACCAGCGTTAAGCTTGCCATCCATCCGAACAGAATTTCACACCACATCAACCAGCGCAGCACGCGGCCTACCCATAATGTCTCGCCGTTCGCATTAGAGACAATCGGTGCCCAGTCGCTATCCTGTTGCAGGTCAACCAGTGGCAGAATCAAGTCGAGCGAGTAAAGGAATGGTTGAAAGGTCGTATATTCGGGCGGCATCGGGCAATTGGTCGATGTCCAATAATGCTTACCCGCCTCGCCGCTCGCGCCGCAACTGTCAAAGCGCGCACTTGTATGAATCAGAGGACTAGATGGCCCGACTACACCAAGCTCACGTCCCGCATAAAAGGCGAGTGAACAGGCCATGCACACTCCAGTCATATAGTAGACCGTCCAAATCGGGCGATGGCCGTAGCCTGCAAGCTTGCCATAAAGCCAATGCATGACATTGCGGACTCGCCCTTTGATTTGCCCAGCCTTGCGCAACTGTTTTTGCTTTGCGATCGCGACCTGTGCAGCCTCATAGGGGTGTCCCATCTCGCGTAGGACTTTGATAAGTTGTTCCCATGGCTGGGGCGCGAAACCGTCGCCGAGTTCATTTTCAACCTGCTGCATAAGTCAGCCAATCCGCATCGTCGCGTCGGTCGGGCCAATGATCCGGTCATAATGCAGCCCGTCAAGCAAATGCCTGCCGCTTTGCCAGCAGGTGATGTCATCAACCAATGTCCCAATCCGCGCTGTTGTTAGATCAATTGCCCCTTCAAACCTCGCATAACTCAGGTTTACGCCGCCTTTTGCGACCATGCCGACTGCGCTGAGCGCCCGCCCTTTGGGATTGCTGAACTTACCTTTTCTACAATACAGAGCGCCGTCAATCCGTGCCCCCATCAGGCGGACTTCGCCGCTTGCTGCGAAATCTTCGCGCAGGAATACGCCACCTTTCACGACCATTCTGTCAGCATTTAGCGCCTCGCCGTCTGGATTGCTGAACTTACTATTGACGCAGCTCAAATCGCCATCAATCTGTGCGCCAAGCAGGCGGACTTCGCCGCTGGATTCAAAACCTTCGCGCAGGAACACGTCGCCTTTCACGACCATGCCATCAGCTTGCAGACCGGGCACTTTACTGCTGATAAGGGCAAGTTGGGGTAGGCTTGCTGCTGTGAAAACAGGTTCGCTGTCAAAATGGCAAAAGCTAAGATCAAGCTGAACCGCCGCTTTGGCCTGATGCAGGTTGAATTCACCCTCAATACACCCGCCACATAGCATCACTCCTTCTTCATGCACCGGATTCTCACTATCGCCACCCAGTGCCAAAAAGCGAATGAGTTCGGCGCGGATGGTGTTGGCTTCGGTCGCTGCGTCAGCCTCCGGGCGCTTGTCATCCCAGTTGTCGGGCGCGCAAACCTCCCCCCGCGCGCAAGCCGCTACAAGCCGTTTTTCGAATGGACTAAGGTCTCCCAAGTCTCCCAGCCACCGTCCGTGTGGCAAATGTGCTGGCCGTTTGGGCTTGGGCGCGCGCTTCGGCTTTGGTTTAGGCACCGTCTCACTCACATCCCCAACACCTGATCCATCCCGTACCGCCCCGCTGGCATTCCCGTTAGCCAGAGTGCCGCCTTGACCGCGCCGCGCGCGAAGATGCTGCGGTTTTCGGCGCGGTGGGTGAGCTCGATGCGTTCGCCTTCGCCCGCGATCAGCACAGTGTGATCGCCTGCGGCTGATCCTCCGCGTAAAGATGCGAAGCCGATAGCTTCGGATGCACGCGCGCCAGTGTGGCCGTCCCGTCCGCGTTCGCTGTGGCGGGCGAGGGGGATGCCGCGTCCTGCCGCTGCTGCCTCACCGAGAAGGAGCGCTGTGCCTGACGGCGCATCAACCTTGTGCCTGTGGTGAAGCTCGGCAATCTCAATATCCCAATCGGGGCCAAGCCGCGCCGCCGCCTCTTTCACCAGCCGTGCGAGCAGCGTGATGCCGAGCGAGGTGTTGCCCGTCTGAAGCACCGCGATATGGCGCGCGGCATCATCAATCGCGCGGTGATGATCCTCATCAAGCCCGGTGGTGCCAATCAGGATCGGTCTGCCTGCCGCAACCGCCGCGCCGAGATTGCTGACGAGTGCCTTGGGGGATGAGAAATCGACGAGGACATCGCTCATTTTGGCAAGTGCGATCGGATCGCCGCCGACGTCAATCCCGCCCGAAAGCGCCGCGCCCGCTTCGGCGATGGCGGCCTTGAGTGCCGCCCCCATCCGGCCTTCGCTACCAATGATTCCGATATTGGTCATCGTTGTTTAATCCCCGTTCGGACTGTCATTTTTACTAGAGTGTATTGTATAACTCGTCATTGCGAGCGAAGCGCGGCAATCCAGTTGCAACG
>JAYUIX010000152.1:0-1861 GCA_043765635.1 Sphingomonadales bacterium | reverse complement strand
CTGGCCCAGAGAGATCAAGGATCACCCAACGCGCGCCATCGGGCAGCGCCTTGGCCTCAATGTCAGTCAGGCTCAGCATCCGTCCGCGCGGATCGGCGGGGTTTGCGGCAAGCGCTTTGGTGAAATTGATCGAAGCGACTTTGAAAATGATATTGGCCGCACTTGCATCAATGATTGCGCCGCGCAGGCCCCGCTGCGATATGGGCGTCGCGGGAAGGCCGGCATCCTCATGAATGCTGATGATGGTATCATCGCCTTGCTGGACAAATCTTTTGGGGTACATATGCTAAAGGCTGCCTCATCTCGAATGATGCTGCTCTAACCAGCCAATAAAAAATCACCGCCATTGCCTCCGGGGTAAATGGGGTGGCCTAAGCCGCCAGCGCTAATGCGGTTGGCATGACGACGCCTCCCCGCCTTGACCCAATCGAAATTTTTCGCCCCGGCACCTTCGTTAGTGAGGAAGGTGATGAGGTTACGGTGACGGCCGCCGATTGCGCGGCGATGGTTGCGGCTTATGATCCCACCACTGGGCCAGCGCCGATTGTGATCGGCCATCCCGCAACCGATGCGCCCGCCTATGGCTGGATCGAAAGCATGAGCCTTGGCGAGGATGATATCGTTCGGGCTGTGCCGGGCCAAGTCGAGCCCGGATTTGCGAGCGATGTTCGTGCGGGTCGTTACAAGAAGGTTTCAGCGCGGTTTTACCCGCCCGGCAATCGCCACAATCCCAATCCCGGCGTGTTCAGCCTGCGCCATGTTGGCGCGCTTGGTGCGCACCCGCCCGCCGTCAAAGGCCTCAAGAATTTAAGTTTTGCCGAAGGTTCAGGCGAGAGCGGGCTGACCTTTGATCAGGATATCGCGGCTCGTGCCGCCACCAATCCAACAGACACCACAACCCAGACAGAAACCCAACCAACCAAGGAGGCCGAAGTGGCTGAAAAGAAAGATGAAAAGGACGCTGACGCAATCAGCTTTGCCGAGGCGCGCGATCAGCTCGCCAAGGATCAGGCGAAAGTTGCTGAGGATCGCGCCGCGATTGTTGCCGATCGTACCGAACTTGAGAAGCGCGCAACCGACGCTTCGCACAAAGCGAACGTGTCCTTCGTCGAGGGTGCGGTCGCGGCGGCAAAGATTGCCAATTCGGCCAAAGAGCAATTCGTGTTTTTGCTTGACCGATTGAGCGCATCGCCCGCCGATATTTCGTTTGGCGAAGGCGAAAAGAAACAGTCACCCGCTGACCTGCTCAAAAGCCTGATCACCGCAGCCAATCCGCTAGTGAGCTTTGGTGAATTTGCCAAGGATGAGGGCGCTGGCAAGGGCAAGATGAGTGCGATGTCGCTCTCGGCCAAGGCGAGCAAATATCAGGCCGAACAAAAGGCGCTCGGCAATATCATTTCAACCGCTCAAGCGGTGCGTCACGTCGAAATGGAGATGGCATAATGTCCAATATTTCAAGCGCGTTCCTCAAGAATTTCAAAGCCGAAACTGCGGTTCCGCGCCACCGCATCTGCAAATTCGGCGCAAACGATACGGCTGTAGTGCTGGCGACGGCTGCGGCTGATCTCAGTTTTGGCGTCTCGGCCGAGATTGACGCAGAAATCGGTGAGCCCTGCGATGTCGCGATCATGGGGCTTGTCCCCGTCACTTACGGCGGCGTCGTTGCGCGTGGTAATTTGCTGACATCCGACGCGTTGGGTCGCGCGGTTGCTGCGGCACCCGGCGCTGGCGTCAGTGTTGAGGTGATCGGCCGTGCCATGATTGCCGGTGTCCTTGGTGACATTGGCAGCGTCAACCTCAGTCCATCGCGCGTGCGCGGCTAACCCCAAACATTTCAGGAGACACTTATGTCAACCTCTGC
>JAYUIX010000151.1:0-18949 GCA_043765635.1 Sphingomonadales bacterium | reverse complement strand
TCCACAACCCCTACCTTCCCTTGCTGATAGATAGACCCTGAAACGAGTTCAGGGTGACGGTTTAGGTTTGGTGCTAATGTTTGTTTATAAAAACAGATGGGCTTCAGCATACACCGAAGCCCATCTATCAACCGGGCACTCCCAGCCTCGAAGCGAATGGCGAACCAAACGCCGACCGGAATTTCCAGTCCATTTATATTGAGGTTGGGTTACGCTTGACAAAGTGTCAATACTGATTCTGTTTAGTACTGATAACCAAGCTTTTCAAATATGCTCGATTACAAGAAAGGAATCTAAAAAATGCCTTCAAATAATTTGACACCTGCGGACGTGACTGCGCTTTGCACCGCTGCTCAATCCGCCTGGGATAAGATTGGCCCTAGAACAAAGCAGGCCAAATTTAATTGGCGTGGAAAGGCCTATATAGCGTCTCACACAACATTCCGATTGCTTATAAACACTGTAGACGGTCAGCCCGTAGCGTGTCGCTATGATTGACACATATTAGATTGTCCTACTACCGCATAGAGTATGACCAGCACTAATAAATTTACCATCACCCTCAACGGCGAACCGCGCAGCGTTGCTCCCGGAACCACTATCGCCGCGCTCGCCGATGAGCTTGGGCTTAACCCGGCCAAGGTGGCGGTTGAGCGCAATTTGGAGATTGTCCCGCGTTCAACGCTTGCTGACGTGGTGATTGGCGAAGGGGATAGGCTTGAGATCGTCCATTTTGTTGGGGGTGGGCAGAGGGATACTTGGATGGTGGCTGGTCAGACGTTCACCTCACGGCTGATTGTTGGCACGGGGAAATATAAGGATTTTGCGCAGAACGCGGCCGCGCTTGAGGCGTCGGGGGCTGAAATCATCACCGTCGCCGTCCGCCGGGTTAACGTGTCTGATCCTTCCGCGCCGATGCTGACCGATTTTATTGATCCCAAGAAATATACTTATCTGCCCAATACCGCAGGCTGTTTTACCGCAGATGATGCTGTCCGCACGTTGCGGTTGGCGCGTGAGGCGGGGGGATGGGATTTGGTCAAGCTTGAGGTGCTTGGTGAGGCCCGGACGCTTTACCCGGATATGCGTGAGACGCTCAAGGCCACCGAAACGCTGGTACGCGAAGGCTTCAAGCCGATGGTCTACTGCGTTGATGATCCGATTGCCGCCAAGCAACTGGAAGAGGCTGGTGCGGTCGCGATCATGCCGCTTGGTGCGCCGATTGGTTCAGGACTTGGTATTCAGAACCGCGTGACGATCCGCCTGATTGTCGAGGGCGCAAAGGTGCCTGTGCTCGTCGATGCAGGCGTTGGCACAGCATCGGACGCAGCGATTGGTATGGAGCTTGGCTGCGACGGCATCCTGATGAACACTGCAATCGCCGAGGCCAAAGACCCGATTGTAATGGCGCGCGCAATGAAGCTGGCGGTTGAAAGCGGGCGGCTGGCCTATACAGCCGGGCGGATGGGGCGGCGGATGTATGCTGATCCGTCAAGCCCGCTTGCTGGGTTGATTTGAGACGACCACGCTGGTATATACACGGATATACGGAGTGCAACGCATGAACATGATCACGACCAAACCATTCAGGAGCGGTAATAGCGAAGCCATCCGTTTGCCCAAACATATGGCGTTTGGCCCAGACACAGAGGTCGAAATCAGCAAACACGGCGACATCGTGACGATCCGCCCAAAGCCCAAGCAGAGCATTAAGCAGATGATTGCGAACCTGCGCAAATTGCCCAAGCCCGATTATGTTCAAGTTCGTGAGCCTTTCGAGGCACCTGATCGTGACGGGCTGTAGTAGCTAATCAATGTGGCTCATCGATACTAATATAGCGATTCACCTTCGCGATGGTGACGATTCTGTCGAACGTAGAGTTGCTGATTTGGAGGGCAGTCTTTTCTTATCGGTGATCTCGCTTGTTGAGCTAGAAGGCGGTTTATATCGAGATCCAACGCAAACTGATCGAATGCGTGTTAGGCTAAATGCAATTCTCCAATCACTTACTATCCTGACCTTCAAAGCCGATGAAGCCCGACTTTATGGTGAGATTGTAAGGCTTGCTGGCTATTCTCGGACAAAACTTCTTGATCGGATGATCGCTGCGCAGGCCATTGGTTCAGATGCTACACTCATCACAATCAACGGAAGCGACTTCCGCGATATTCCCGGCCTTACCCTAGAAATCTGGCCAAGCCCGACGGCCTAAGCAAAATCCCTTGTGCGCTGCGGCTTTGCGGTGCAGTCTCCGCTAAATGTCCGGGGTACCATTTGACGAGATTCGGGGATTTGGCGAGGGCGATGCCTGTCGCGCTGAATTTGCTGCACTTGGTGATTGGCTGACCAACACGCCAGCTGCTGAACTTGATCGGCGTCAGCAGTCGGCCGAGGCGACGTTCCGACAATTGGGGATTACTTTTGCGGTGTATGGTGAGGAGGATTCGTCAGAGCGGATCATCCCGTTCGATATCGTCCCGCGCGTGTTCACCGCGTCCGAATGGGCTTCGCTTTCGGCGGGGCTGACGCAGCGGGTCGAGGCGATCAACCTGTTCCTCACTGATATTTACGGTCCGCGTAAGATCATTGATGACGGCATCATCCCGCCCGATCTGATTTTCGGCAATCCGCAATTTCGCCCTGAAATCGTTGGCTCCACCCCATCGCACAATGTCTGGTCACATATTTGCGGGATTGATCTGGTGCGGACTGGCGCGGATGATTTCTGGGTGCTTGAGGATAATGCGCGCACGCCGTCGGGCGTGTCCTACATGCTTGAAAATCGTGAAGCGATGATCCGGCTGTGCCCTGAGCTGTTTCGCCATTATCAGGTGGAACCCGTCGATAGCTATACTGACTTGCTTCACGAAACGCTGCAATCTGTCGCCCCAAAAGGTGCAGGGAGCGATCCGGTTTGTGTGATCCTGACGCCGGGGCATTATAACTCGGCCTATTATGAACATAGCTTCCTTGCCGACACATTAGGGATTGAGCTGGTTGAGGCGGCTGACCTTGAGGTTGACGATGATAAGGTATGGATGCGCACAATCATCGGACGGCTTCAGGTGCATGTCATTTACCGCCGGGTGGATGATGATTTTCTTGATCCGCTGATGTTCCGTCCGGACTCAATGCTCGGCGTGCCGGGGCTGATCGCAGCGTACCGCGCGGGCAATGTTACCATCGTCAACGCGCCGGGGACGGGGATTGCTGATGATAAGGCGGTCTACAGCTATATGCCCGAAATTGTCCGCTATTATTCAGGTGGTGAAGCACTGCTCCCCAATGTCGAGACATGGCGGTGCCGTGAGCCGCAAGCGCTCAAATATGTACTTGATAATCTTGAGGCGCTGGTGGTGAAGCTCGTTGACGGCTCGGGCGGCTACGGGATGCTGATCGGGCCAACGTCAACGCGCGTACAGATTGAGGAATTCCGCGCTGCGCTGATTGCGCAGCCGAGCCGCTATATTGCCCAGCCGACGCTGGCGCTTTCAACCGTGCCGACGCTCACTGATAAGGGGATTGCCCCGCGGCATGTTGATTTCCGGCCGTTCGTGCTGAGCCAGGCAGGCAAGGTCAAAATCGTTCCAGGCGGGTTAACCCGTGTTGCGCTCAAACAAGGCTCGCTGGTCGTTAATTCTAGTCAGGGCGGTGGCACTAAGGATAGCTTCATCCTCTCTAATGATGGCGGGCCTGCCTGATGCTGTCGCGCACTGCCTCATGCCTTTACTGGCTTGGCCGCTATGTCGAGCGGGCCGAATTTACCGCGCGGTTGGTGGAGGCGACGCTGCGGCTTGATGCGCTGTCAACCCGGCCAGCAGGTGACGCCGCCTGGACAAGCGCGATGAAGGTGATTGATGCAGACGAGGCATTTGCCAAGACCAAGGCCGCGTTGACGCCGCAGAATGTAACGCGGTTCCTGACAGTTGACACAAGCCATCGCGGCTCGGTCGTTTGCTGTCTCAACATGGCGCGCGATAATGCCCGTGCAGTGCGCACGGCACTTTCGCGTGAAGCGTGGAGCGCGATCAACAGTGCGTGGCTTCTGTTTCACGGTAAGAAAAGCCTTGGCGATACGCAGGATGTGATCAATCTCGTAGCGCAGGCCGAGGCGGAGACACGCGGATTTGAAGGCGCGGTCAATCGGATGCTGCGTAATGCCTCGTCACGCTTTATGCGGCTTGGTGCTGCAATTGAGCGCGCGGATAACAGCGCGCGACTGCTTGACGTCAAATATCATATCCTTTTGCCCGAAGGCGAAGCGGTGGGCGGCGCGGTTGACCGGGATCAATGGACGACAATCCTTCAGACGGTTTCGGCGGTCAACGCCTACCGATGGCTCTACCGCGAAGGGTTGAAACCAAGCTGCGTGACTGAGCTGCTCATTCTCCGGCGCGAACTGCCACGCTCGCTCGCCGCTTGTGCAGAGGAAGTGGTGCAGCATTTGAACAGTATCGGCAAGGATACCGGGCTTCAGGGTGTGGCTGATCGGCTTGCGCGCGCGCGCCATGTCCGGCTGGGTGAGGCCAAGGTTGAAAGCATTATCAGCGACGGGTTGCACGAAACGCTTGAGGATTTCATTGAAGATAATGCGACGCTCCACCAAGCAATTTCGCGCCAGTTCAGGTTTGTATAAAGTAAGGGTTGTATGCGTCTCACCATTGATCACCATACCCGCTATCAATTTAGTGAACCGCAGGCACGGGTTGTCCAGCTGCTCAGGATGACACCTGCTGACTATATCGGTCAGACCGTCAGCGATTGGCGGATTGATGTCAATTGCGACGCGCGGCTACGCGATGGTCGTGATGGTTACGGCAATATCACGACGATGCTGTACGTCGATGGCCCGATCAGAGCGATTGAACTGATGGTGCGCGGCGAGGTTCTCACTGATGATAGCGTGGGCGCGGTGGAGGGCTGCACAGAAACGCTGCCACCGCTGTTTTTTACTCGCGTCACACCGCTTACTGAGGCGGATGAGGCGATTATTGCACTTGCGCGGGCGGTGGTGGGTGGCGGAGCACGCAGTGCTGACCGTGCGGCGGCACTCATGACGGCGGTGCATGATGTTATCATGCCAAAGCCGGGGCGGACTGAAAAGTCTGTAACGGCTGCCGATGCGCTCACGCTTGGCCGGGGGAGTGTGCGTGACTGCGCGCATGTCCTAATTGCGGCAGCGCGGGCAGTGGGTTATCCGGCGCGCCTTGTTTCGGGGCACTGTCTTGATGGCCCCAACGCCGCGAGCCACAGCTCGGCGCATTGTTGGACTGAGCTTTATATTGCGGGAGAAGGCTGGATCAGCCTTGATCCCTCAACCAACCGCACTCCGCGTGATACCTATGTCCGTGTTGCGATTGGGCTTGATGCAAGCGATTCTACCCCGCTTTCGGGCACGCGGCGCGGCGGCGGGATTGAAGCGCTTGACGTCGATGTGCGCGTGGCATTGAGCCAAAAGCAAGGTTAGGCTAACCTAGTTAAGTTGGGGGGCGGAGAAATATGACTTATTGCGTTGGAATGCGTCCGAAATCGGGGCTGGTTATCATTGCCGATACGCGCACGAACGCGGGCATCGATAATATTTCGACTTATAACAAGCTCCACACGCTGGCCGAGGATCGCGATCGGCTAATCATATGCGCGTCTGCGGGGAGCCTGTCGGTGACCCAGTCAATGCTTTCAATGCTTGCCGAGGGGCTTGAACCCAAAGACACGGATGATCCGCGCCGCACGGTTGCCAATATGCCGACGATGTTCCGCGCGGCGCAACTGGTGGGCGAAGCGCTGTCCGACGCACGCCGCGATATTGGCAAGGCGCTCCACGGTTCGGGCATTAATGCCGATGTTTCGCTGCTGCTTGGCGGGCGCATCGGTGATGGCCCGCTCATGCTCTACCTAGTATATAGTGAGGGCAATTTCATCGAGTGCCAGCGTGACAGCCCTTACGGACAAATTGGCGAGCTGAAATATGGGAAGCCGATTCTTGATCGCGCTCTGCAATGGGAATCGCCGCTGGATGAGGCGGTTAAGGTTGGGCTGATCTCATTCGATTCAACAATGCGATCAAATCTTTCGGTTGGTCGCCCGCTTGATATGATCGTCATCCCGCAAGATCGCAGCGCGCCGATCATCCGCCGTCGGATTACAGAAGACGACGCTTACTTTAACGAACTTTCAGCCAATTGGGGGCGACTGATGAACGAGTCGCGCCAACAAATTGCTGATCCACCGTTCATGAAGGGATGACGTGGCAGATTAAAGGCAGCGAACCAGTTTTTCGCTGTGGCCTTTGTGGAGGGTGTAGCTTTGGGGTGTAGCAATACCGATCTGGTTGACGGTAAGCTTGATCATGTCGCCAACCATCTGACCACGAAAAACGGCGGGCTTACCGCGCGCGGCAAAGTCTTTGGCAAGCGTTGGGCCGCCGCGTTCCTGATCAAAGGTGCCGCGTGCGGTAAAGCGGCCTTTCGCATCGGGAGTAATCTTGCCTTTGATCGTGCCAGTCGCGCAGTCCATTCGGATATCGCCGCCGCTAGGTGACATAGTGAGGATCATCCGATCACCGCCCCAAGTGCCGCTAAGCATTTTTGGTTTTGCTGCTGCGCCTGTCGCCGGAACTGCCATGATCATCGCCCCCATGCTGCTTGCCAAAAGTCCGATTTTGAAACCGTAGCGCATATCATCACTCCTTGAAATATGGGTGGCTCCCGCTGGGCCATAATAGCCACAAAAAAGGCGGGCGAGGTATGAACCTCACCCGCCGATTTTAACATCAAGACTATGTACTGACGATTAAGCCGTCACAGCCTTTGCTGTGGTGCGACGACGACGCATTGCGCCACCCACAAAGCCGAAGCCAGTGATCATCATCGCCCAAGTTGCGGGTTCAGGAACCCCACCGCCGCCGCCGCCTGGGCCTTGGTTGATGCCAATGATACCAATAAAAGTACCAAAGCGGGCAAAGCCAGTGCCGGCTGGGTTGCCGCCTGCTGCGTTGTTGAAGAAGTCAGCAAACTGGTTGATGACGTAAAAGCGGTTATCGTCCGATGGATCGAGCGAAACCGAACTATAGTCACCAAAGCGCTGACGACCAGCCGCTGGCTGACCTTGCGGCGAACCAAGATGATAATCATCAACTGGGCTCTGCTTGATCAGAATATCACCGCTGGTTGATGTGATCGTGCCGTTTGCATTGGTGCTGTATGACCGTGCAAAAATGCTGATCCGGCCATCAACGGGATGGCTTGCATCGCCTGAACGAACATAACCAACCACGAATTCGCCACGGCTATTTACCGCAAGTGAACCTTCGTAGAAGTCATATGTATCGTCTGGGCCAGTAATGTCTGTTTCGGACAGCAAGGTCTTGGTCGCATCATCGATAACCGAGATACGAACAACAGTGTGATCCTGACCAAGCGGCGTCACTGTGTGAACAGCATAAATCTTGCCATTTGCAGCGAACACGTTGGCTGAAACCCGATCATCAAGTGTATCAACAACGCGCGCATTGCCAGTGTTAAGCAAATCAGGCTGACGACCCGGACGTGGTGCCGCATAATTCGCGCCGCCGAGGAACTTCGTTGCCGACTTGTTGCCCGCAGCATCAAAGCTGTAGGTTACAAGGTCATTGGCGTTAAGCGCCACTGCAACAACGTCAAATCCACCATTGCCGTTTGGAGCACGACCAACACCTTGAATGGCAAAACCATTGTCAACGATGTTCGCTGGGTTGAACGGTGTATCAAACTGACGAAGATCCGCAGTCGACGGGCCACCAGCTGCATAAAGGTTGGCGAGCGAGACTGAATGTACGGTCGTACCTTGGAAGTTGCGTGGGCCACCAGCAACAGTTGCGAAGAAGTTGTTGGTACCGATTACCAGACGATCACCAGAAAGCGAAAGCGTTGGGTAATCAGCAACACCATTGATCTGCGCTGGGTTCACCAAACCATTAAAGGCTACTGAACGGAAAGGACCAAGCGCATCGGCAGTAGTTGAAACAGCGATTTGAAGACGACTGCCGGGTGTACCGAAGGCAACTGCAACCCAACGACGTGCAACAGGATCAAACAAAATACGGTCATCACCACCGGTCGCTTCACCACCAGCACGCTGGAAGAATTGGCTATCAGTTATACGCGGAGCAAGAAGAGCACCCGTATTCTTGTCATACACCGCATAACTGCCGTTCTGGAGTTGAGCAATTTGCGTTAGGCCAACCGAGCCGTTCACGTCTGGCGGTTGAAGGCCAATACCAAGTGCGCGCGTATCGCGATCCGATGTGCCAGGAAAGGCGTTGATCAACACGGTTGCGGCAAAAGCGCTAACTGGCGTTACTGCCATCATCACTGAAGCGGCCAACACCGCCATTTTCCGCATGCGCGGCTTGGTAATTTCCCTATCCACAATTATTCTCCAAATATTAGCTTTGGTATAAACCTTGACCGCTCGACTCGGATTCAAGTTCGATAACGATTTGTTAATGTTTGGTGAGACTCGGGCAATGTGTCAAGCCGCGAATCGGCCAAAATCCTTGTGTCTCATAATGGGAAGCTTTACCGCGTTTGGGGCGGATTTCTGCGTCATTGCCGTTGTGACTCGCATGGCTTCGGGCGCGCTGCTAGGGCATCCGGGAATATATCAACATTGAAAGCGCAAGCACCCATGATTCCACGTTATTCGCGCCCCGATATGGTTAACATCTGGGCACCTGAAACCAAATTTCAAATCTGGTTTGAGATTGAAGCGCACGCAACCGACGCATTAGCCGAACTTGGCGTGGTACCAAAAGAAGCCGCCGTCGCAATTTGGGAGAGGGGTGCGTTTGAGGTTGATCGGATCGACGCGATTGAGGCGGAGGTCAAACATGACGTGATTGCCTTCCTCACCAACGTCGCTGAACATGTGGGGGAGCCTGCACGCTTCATGCATCAAGGGATGACGAGTTCGGACGTGCTTGACACCTGCCTTGCGGTGCAGCTTGCCCGCGCAACGGACATCATGCTTGATGATCTCGACCGACTGCTCGTTGCGCTTAAAATGCGCGCATTTGAGCATAAGTTTACACCGTGCATCGGGCGCAGCCATGGCATTCATGCAGAGCCTGTGACCTTCGGCCTCAAAATGGCGGAGGCCTATGCTGAATTTGCTCGCTGCAAAGCGCGGCTGATAGCGGCGCGTGCTGACGTGGCGACGTGCGCGATTTCAGGTGCGGTGGGAACATTCGCTAATATCGATCCAGCGGTTGAAGCTCATGTCGCGGCCAAGCTCGGCCTGAGTCTTGAGCCAGTTTCAACGCAGGTGATCCCGCGTGATCGTCACGCGATGTATTTTGCGACGCTTGGCGTGATTGCCTCATCGGTTGAGCGGCTCGCGACTGAAATTCGTCATTTGCAACGTACCGAAGTGCTTGAGGTCGAGGAATATTTCTCGCCGGGGCAAAAGGGATCGTCAGCGATGCCGCATAAGCGCAATCCTGTGCTGACTGAAAATCTCACCGGCCTCGCTCGCATGGTGCGCGGCTATGTGACGCCCGCACTTGAAAACGTCGCGCTGTGGCATGAACGCGATATCAGCCATAGCTCGGTTGAGCGCTACATCGGGCCCGACGCGACGATCACGCTCGATTTCGCGCTCCACCGCTTGACGGGCGTGGTTGAAAAGCTGCTGGTTTATCCAGCGCGGATGCAGAAGAATTTGGACAAGATGGGCGGCCTCGTCCATTCGCAGCGTGTGCTGCTCGCGCTGACGCAGGCCGGGGTCAGTCGCGAAGATGCCTACCGCTTGGTGCAGCGCAACGCGATGAAGGTATGGGACTCTGATGGCGCGCTTTCGCTGATGGAATTGCTCAAGGGCGACGGCGAAGTGAGTGCTGCGCTGTCAGTCACCGAAATTGAGGATAAATTCGATCTTGGGTATCACTTCAAGCATGTCGATACGATTTTTGATCGGGTGTTTGGCACGCAGTAAGCCATTTCGGGGGAAAACAGTGAAACGCATCTTCAAATGGTTGTTCGGGATATTTGCCCTAATCCTTATCGGCGGGTTCGCCATTGGCTACACTCCGGATACTGACGAAACGGCTATGAAGGCCAAATATGGCGGGCCAGCCTCGCAGTTTATCACACTACAGCCTGGCCTCACTGTCAATGTCCGTGATGAGGGAAAGCGTGACGCGCCCGCGCTCGTCCTGATCCACGGATCAAATTCTTCGCTCCATACGTGGGAACCTTGGGTGCAGCGGCTGGGCGGGCAATACCGGATTGTCTCGCTTGATTTGCCCGGCCACGGGCTGACGGGGCGGCATCCGAGCGGTGATTATGACTATCCGATCTTCGTTGATGTTGTTGATAAGGTGATGACTAAGTTTGGCATTGATCGTGCGGTTATCGGCGGCAATTCGATGGGTGGCGGGGTGACGTGGATGTATGCGCTCGCACATCCTGAAAAAGTGGCGGCGATGATCCTTGTCGATGCCGCTGGCGCGCCGCGGTGGGAAGCAAGAAAAGCGCCGATTGGGTTCAGGATCGCACGAATGCCCGTTCTGCGCGATGTCGCGAAAATCATCACACCGCGTTCAATGGTGGAATCAAGCCTGCAAACCTCGGTCAGTATAAAGTCAGTCGTGACAGACGCGGCGGTGGATCGCTATTGGGAATTGCTGCGTTATCCGGGCAACCGGGAGGCGACGATCAAGCGTTTTTCCTACACGCACAATAATCATCCCGCGACCAAGGAGAGACTGGCAACGCTTAAAATGCCGACGCTAATTCTCTGGGGCGAGGAGGATAATCTGATTCCTGTGCGCTCAGCCAAATGGTTTGCTGAAGCGATTCCGGGGTCGAAACTGGTAATTTATCCAAAGGTCGGCCATATTCCGATGGAGGAAGTGGCTGATCAAAGTGCTGCTGATGTTGCAGCGTTTTTGAAGGGGTTGGCGACAACCGAACCCAATTAAATTGTCATTGCGAGCGAAGCGCGGCAATCCAGTAGCGACGGTGGGGCTGGATTGTTTCGCTTTGCTCGCAATGACGAAGCGTTCTAGCAGCAGCCCGAGGCCAACGGCTCACCGCTCGTTGATGCCATCTTGTAAGGTGTCGATGAGCCACAGCCGGGGAATACGCCGTAATGATGACTAAAATCGCCGAAATATTCAAAGTGCGACGCGAAGCGGGTGTCGGCAAGCATTTTCCAGCTATTGCCGCAGACGTTGAACATTCGGCCCTTTTCAATCGCATGGTGGCCATCCAAATCAAACACGCGCTCTGACCCTGCAACAGTGCCAAGGTAGCGCACTGACTGGCCGTAATCTTCGCATTCCGGCTCAAGCCCGTCGAGCTTGAACAAGCGGTAAGTGGCTGAGAAGAAATTAATGCCGTCAAGCTTGGCCGCAATGGCAGGATCACCAAGGCCAAGTTGGCGATCGGCACAAAGCCGTGGATCAGCAAAACCAGACGCTTTGGCGATACGATCAAAATCGCCCCAATAAAGTGCTCCTGAAAGGCACTCACCGTGGAGAACTGGATCATTCAGCATTTCGGCAGGGACACGCTTGTCTGAATAAACGTCCGAGAAATAAAGCTCACCGCCCGTTTTAAGCAGTTTGTGCGCGGCCCGGAACACTGCTCCTTTATCCGAAACTAAATTGATTACGCAGTTTGAAATGATCACATCAAAGCTGCCCTCGGCCAAGCCAAGATCACCAAGCTTTTCAATGTCACCTTCGACAAAAGTAATATTTGATTTGGCATAGCCAAATTTTTCGCGGTGCCATTCGAGATGGCGGTTGGCGATTTCGAGTTGCTGCGCAGTTGCGTCAACGCCTGTCACACTGCCATGCTCGCCAACAAGTTGCGCCATGATGTAGGCATCTTGGCCAGCGCCGCTGCCCAAATCAAGCACATGGCAGCCTTCGACAGCCTGTGGAAACACTAGGCCACAGCCATAATAGCGCGCCTTTACCTCGGGATGCACATTGGCAAGCGCTTCGCGTACTGCCGGCGGGGGTGCTGCGGTGGTTGAGCAAGCATCAGTTTTCAGGTCGGCTGAACCGCTCAACACATTGCCGTAATAATCTTGGGAATTTTCAAGGGTGGGGTTTTCTAGAGTCATCACGCACATCACTTTCTGGATTGGAAATTGGTTCTGTGACAGATGACTAGCGCGTCATTTAATAATTCGTCAAGTGTGACTTTTGTTAACATCTTTGTAAGTCATAGGCTGCCTATCTCTATTAACAATCATGTAAATAGACAAATAATAGATGCTGACATTGCTGTCAATTAATTAATATAGTAGCTTACAACTGTGTAAATAGATTATTGTATTTTTGTTACAGCAGTTATTGTCAGGTTTGATGATTTTTTGCTTGGAATTATTTGTCAGTCTTTATATGTGTCCGGCAGCACTCGTTACCGAGTGCAATGCGTTTGTTCCAATTTCGACAAATCTCTGTCTCCAAACCCTTCGTTTCGGATATTTTTCTATGTTGCTTGTTCGATCATCGTTTGCTGCGCTGTCCCTTTTTGCCATTGGCGTTGCTGCCGCTTCGCCCGCCACAGCGCAGGTTTTGAATGACGATATCAAGGAATTGCGCGCACAACTTGATGCCTTGCGCACGCAGCAGCAGCAAACGAACGATAAAATCAACCAGATTGAAGCCGCGCTTAATCGAGTTGAAGGGCGTCCTGAAACGTCGCCACCTGTACAAACGGCTACAGCTCAAAAGCCTGTGCCAACGTTCGTAGGTTCAGGTGGGGATGAAAAGCGGCTTGATATCTCAGGTGATTTCCGGGTGCGTTACGAATCAAACTTCAGCAAAGGCCGTGCCAATGATCGTGATCGTACTGTTCTCCGCGCCAGATTACGTGCGACTTATGCGGTTACCGATTGGATGACAGCGGGTGGCCAGCTTGCCACAGGCGATCTTGATGATCCCAAAAATGTAGACATCACACTTGGCAATTTTGACAATAAACTGCGTGTCAGTCTTGATCAGGCTTATTTGAGCGCGAATTCGGGGAATGCCGAGATTTATGCGGGCAAAATTCCGCAAACATATGTCAATACTGATTTGGTATGGGCACCCGATTTCAACCCGCAAGGATTTAGCGCCTCTTACAAGGCAGAGATTGGGGATGCTGCGTCATTTAAGGCAACCGCGCTTTATCACATTGTTGATGAAGCCGTCTCTGGCCCGGATAGCAGCATGATTGGTGGTCAAGTAACACTTGATGTCGCACCAGCACCGCAATTATCGCTCCAGCTTTCAGGGGCATATTATGATTATCGCTTGCGCAGCACCGCAGGTGGCAGTCCCAATGATTTCCGCAGCAATTTGTTTGCAAATGGTCGATATCTCTCGGATTTCAATTTGCTTGATGTGATCGGCAGCGTGACATTTACGGGGCTTGGCGAGCGCTGGCCTGTGCGTGTTATCGCTGATTATGTCTATAATACTGGCGCGATCAATTCGGATGATACGGGTTTTGCCGCTGACATTATTTTTGGGCGTACAGCCAATCGCGGTGATTTCAGTTTTGGCGGCGGCTATGCTGTCGCCGAAACTGATGCCGTGTTTGCAGCCTTTAGTCAGGACAATATCGCACTTGCAACTAATTACCGCTTATACAGCGGCTATGTTGATTATGCGATCCGATCAAACCTGATTTTGAATGCGACGCTTTATCGTTACCGGCTCAAAGATATTGGTATCTTACAAGATAACCCTTGGCTCAATCGCTTCCGCGTCAATTTAGTCGCCAAATTCTAATCTATAAAAAAGTCGCAATAAGTTCAACCGGATGGGCACGCAGCCCATCCACATTACGGGGATGGCAAGATAATGACATTAGTACGCAGACTCACTTCTGAGGCGATTGGGACGGCGTTGCTACTTGCAACGGTTGTCGGTTCGGGCATTATGGCGGACAGCCTTGCTGCTGGAAACGATGCGGTCGCGCTGCTTGGCAATACAGCCGCAACGGGGGCAATGCTTTATGTGTTAATTACTTTGCTTGGGCCGATTTCGGGTGCGCAGTTTAATCCCGCGGTCACGATATTGCTCGCGCCCAAGGCCGATAAAATTCCTTACATCATCGTGCAGGTTATTGCCGCGATTGTCGGCGTCATGATTGCGCATGTGATGTTTGAGCTTGATCCCATGCAAGTCAGCACAAAGGCGCGCATTGGCCCGGCGCAATGGTTTTCCGAAATGCTTGCGACGTTCGGCCTGTTGACGACAATCATCATCGGCATCCGCCATAAGCCAGAGGCAGTGCCGGCACTCGTCGCGATGTGGGTGGTTGCTGGATATTGGTTTACCTCGTCAACCAATTTTGCCAATCCTGCGGTGACGATTGCCCGCGCGCTGACTGATACATTCGCGGGTATCCGCCCTGATGGTGTGCTTGGCTTTATCGTGGCGCAATTGATTGGCGCAACGCTTGCTCTTTATGTTTCGCGCTGGTTGATCGGCCCTGACGAGGTGACAACTTGACCTGACGCATAACTGTCATAAACCGTTGTCATGACTAAAGATATGGCAGTAATTGCGGTGTACAGTTTGAAAGGCGGGGTTGGCAAAACCACGCTTGCGGTCAATCTCGCGTGGAGTGCTGCAATACAGTCTTCGCGGCGAACGCTGCTTTGGGATCTTGACCCGCAAAGTGCGGCCAGTTTTTTGCTTGGTGCTGATAATAAGGCAAAGGGCTCGGCGCAGGCTGTCTTTGCCAAGGACGTCGTGCCTGGCTCGCTCATTCGCGCTACAGATATTGTGCGGCTTGAATTGCTCGCTGCTGACACTTCGTTGCGCGGGCTTGACCGTTTGCTGTTCACGTTGGGCAAGAAAAAGCGCCTGGCAAAACTACTTGAGGATATGCGCAAAACCTATGACCGGATCATTCTCGATTGCCCGCCGGGGCTGACAGAAACGAGCGAGCAAGTGATGCGCGCTGCTGACGTTATTATTGTGCCGGTCATCCCGTCGCCACTTTCACAGCGCGCACTGGCTGAAGTGATCGCGCACCTTGACCGTGAGCATAAAGGACATTGCCCGATTCTGCCTGTTTTCTGTATGGTTGATCGCAGGCGAGCGCTCCACCGTGAGGCGTTGGCGGCAAACCCTGACTGGCCGATTATTCCAATGGCAAGCATCATTGAACAAATGGCGGTACGCCGAGCGCCGGTGGGAGCATATGCCCACAGGTCTCGGGCCGGTGAAGCTTTTGATGCGCTTTGGCGTGGCATCGAAAAACGACTCGCAATGCTTCGTTCGTATTAAGGTACGAAGACTATATATATGCAAATTTGTGCACTCATTTTGCTATAAATTTGTTCGTCTGGGCTTTCGTATCTTTTGGCGCAATTCCGGGAATATTCTGGACTGATGCGTTAACCTTCTATTGTTTGGCAGCAAGTTTGTTTCATGAACGTGAAATTAACAATTGCGTCCATTAACCATATGTGCATCATTATGGAAAGGCTCGCAGCCTGTGAGTCTACAAACCCAAGAGAGGTTATGTCGCATGAAAAAACAAAAGTGCATCATGAGTATCATTGCCGCTGCATCCGCAGTAGCGCTCCCCGGAGTGGCAGGCGCGCAAGTTAAAGATACACCGCAAGATCAGGCACCCATTAGCGAAATGGCCATCTCAAGTGATGTCCAGCGTGACGTGCTGCCCAGCTTAAAAGATGTTGCCGTGCCACCATCAACGGAGCGACGGATTCGTGAATCGAAAGGTCTGCCGCGTCCGCGCCCTTACACTGGCATTCCGCAGCCTGAGGTCGTTGATCCTGTAACTCAAATCTCAATTCCAGTTCAGACCACTACAAAAGCAGGTGGCCCGCTTTTTCCTACTGCAACAATTGGTCGTAACTTTGATGGACTGGGCAATGGCACCGCTGGCTTTACAGTCACATCGTCTCCACCGGACACGCACGGCGCGGTTGGTTCAACGCAGTATGTTCAAATCGTCAACGGCTCGGCATTTGCGGTTTATAACAAATCGACAGGTGCGCTGGTGCTTGGGCCAACGTCAACAAATTCACTCTGGTCTGGATTCGGCGGCAAGTGCCAGACTGCCAACGACGGCGATCCAATCGTCAATTTTGACGCAGCCGCACAGCGTTGGGTAATCAGCCAGTTTGCAGTTTCGCCTCGTTCGGCACCTTTCTTTGAATGCGTTGCGGTTTCGCAAACGGCAGATGCAACCGGCGCTTATAACCGCTATGCCTTCAGCTATAACGACTTCCCCGATTTCCCTAAATTCGCCGTGCATCCTGATGCCTATTATTTCACGTTCAACGTGTTTAATGCAGCGGCAACCGCCTTTGTGGGCGCGCGTGCATGCGCCTATGATCGCGCGAGAATGTTGCAGGGGCTTTCGGCTACGCAACAGTGCTTCACCTTGGCACCAACCAGTGATTTCGGGCTGTTGCCATCCGATCCGGACGGCAGTTCAAGCGTAGCGCCGGGTTCGCCAAATTACATGCTTGCCAAGCGGGCAACCTCGCTTGCAATGTACAAGTTCAAGGCAAACTTTACGACCCCGGCGCTGACGACCTTTACCGGGCCAACGCTCATTCCAGTTGCAGCCTATACTGAACTATGTTCAGCGACGGGTACTTGTGTCACGCAACCAGGAACAACCACCCAGCTTGACTCACTCGGGGATCGTTTGTCGTCACGGCTTTCTTATCGCCGTTATGCCGATGGCCGTGTATCACTGGTCACATCACATGCGGCTTCAACGGGGCTTCGCTGGTATGAAATCCGCAATCCTGATGCAGCATCGCCTGTGATTTTCCAGCAAGGCACGTTTGCACCAAGCAGCACAACACGTTGGCTCGGGGCAATGGCTCAGGACAGGAATGGCAATTTCGGTATCGCCTACAGTGCTTCATCAAGCGCAAATGGCATTCGCCCGAGCCTTCGCTTTGCAGCGCGCACCCCGGCGGATACTGCAGGACTGCTTGGGCCGGAAACAACCATTATCGCAGGTACGGGGGTTCAAAATGCCAACCTGACACGCTGGGGTGACTATGCTTCAATGACGATTGATCCAGTCGATAACTGCACCTTCTGGTTCACGTCAGAATATATGAAGACGACTGGAAGCTTTAACTGGAACACACGTATCGCCAGCATCAGGCTCACTGGTTGTTAATTGCAGATAGCGTATGAATGATGAGACGGCTGCTCCGGTAATTCGGGGCAGCCGCTTCTTTTATGCGGCTGCAGAAATCATTAGTCTAAATACTCTATCATCCCGATATACAAATATTTATGCTATTTATGCACATATTTTGATAATAAAATTTCCCAGATTATCGCTTTATCAGATAAAAAAATAAATCTATAGTTTATGGTTAATTAATGATTGCGCTGCCTTTCAGATTGTGAGTGAATACATGTGCTTTGGACAACCCCTTGCCTGAAGCCCAATTGTAAACAATCTGGAAGAGGTTATGTCGCATGAAAAATCATAGACAGTTCATAGCTATTCTCGCAGTAACAACCGCAATTATAATGCCTGCATCTGCAATAGCGCAGACAGCCGATTTGCGGCAGCCCGAAGCTGGCGCTCTTCAGGCTGATATCGCTGACTTGCAAAAGGCTCAGGCTGAGTCCGCTGCAATCAGTGAGATGACAGTCGCGCAAGAAGTGCAACGCGATGTGCTGAAGAGCCTTAAGGACGTGCTTATCGCACCCTCAACCGAACGCCGCATTCGTGAAAGCAGAGGATTGCCACGCCCGCGTCCGTACACTGGTGTCCCGCAGCCAGAAGTGGTTGACCGCGTTGCCCAGACTTCAATTAAAACTGAATTCACAAGTAAGACTGGTGGTCCGCTTGCGCCAGTGGCGACGATTGGTCGTAACTTTGATGGGCTAGGCAACGGTGTTGCGGGCTTCACAGTTAATTCGGCTCCACCAGACACACACGGTGCAGTTGGTTCAACCCAATATGTTCAGATCGTCAATGGGTCTTCATTTGCAGTTTACAGCAAAGCCACTGGTGCGCTTGTCATGGGGCCAGCGTCAACTCAATCGCTTTTCGCAGGTTTTGGCGGCAAGTGCCAGACTGCCAATGACGGTGATCCGATCGTTAATTTTGATGCTGCGGCACAGCGCTGGGTAATTACCCAGTTTGCAGTGACGCCGTCTGCTGCGCCATTCTTTGAATGCGTTGCGGTTTCACAAACGGCCGACGCAACGGGCGCTTATAATCGTTATGCGTTCAGCTATAATGATTTCCCCGATTATCCGAAGTTTGCTGTCCACCCTGATGCCTATTATTTCACGTTCAACGTGTTCAATGCGGCGTTGACTGCATTCGTGGGTGCCCGTGCGTGCGCCTATGACCGCGCGAGAATGCTGCAAGGGCTTTCGGCAACGCAGCAGTGCTTCACATTACCAGCCAATGGTGATGCAGGCCTGCTTCCATCAGATCCCGATGGCAGTTCATCAGTTGCTCCGGGATCGCCAAATTATTTGCTGGCGCTCCGCACAAGCACGTCACTCGGTTTGTATAAGTTCAAGGCGAATTTTGCCAACCCAGCGCTGACGACCTTCACTGGCCCGACCGTTATTCCAGTGGCTGCCTACACTGAGCTTTGCTCAGCAACAGGCACTTGTGTCCGTCAGCCAAGTCCCGGCGGTCAGCTTGACGGTCTTGGTGACCGGATGATGTCACGCTTGTCATATCGTCGCTATACTGATGGCCGTGAATCGCTTGTGGCTAATCATTCGATCTCGACTGGCTTGCGCTGGTATGAAATCCGTAACCCCGGTGCGGCGGCTCCTGTGATTTTCCAGCAAGGCACTTTTGCGCCAACTGGAACCACCCGTTGGATGGGCGCAATGGCGCAGGATAAGAATGGCAACTTCCTTGTTGGCTATAGTGCATCATCACGCACTATTCGTCCAAGCCTTCGGGTTGCGGCACG
>JAYUIX010000150.1:0-19093 GCA_043765635.1 Sphingomonadales bacterium | reverse complement strand
TCGAACGCTGCATCCTGATGACCACCGATCCCGGCGACCTCGTGCTTGATCCCACCTGTGGCTCGGGCACCACCGCCTATGTCGCCGAACAATGGGGCCGCCGCTGGATCACCATCGACACCAGCCGCGTCGCGCTCGCGCTGGCCCGCGCGCGGATCATGGGCGCGCGCTATCACTGGTATCTGCTCGCCGACAGCCGGGAGGGGCAATTGAAGGAGGGGGAGGTGACGCGCACCGTCCCCGCCGACACCCCTACCTATGGCCGCCTGCGCCAAGGCTTCGTCTATAAACGCGTGCCGCACATCACGCTGAAGAGCATCGCCAACAATGCCGAGATCGATACGATCTGGGCAGGATGGCAGGAGAAACTGGAGCCGCTCCGCGAGGCCATTAACGCTGCATTGGGGACGGAATGGCAAGAATGGGAAATCCCGCGCGAATTGGATGCAGGGGAAGCTGGTCTCCCCTCCCGCTTGCGGGAGGGGCCGGGGGTGGGCCAGTCCGCCATCGAAGGTTCAGGCCCACCCCTAACCCCTCCCGCAGGCGGGAGGGGGACAGTCGGCAATCTTCACACCGCGTGGTGGGAAGCCCGCATCGCCCGGCAAAAGGAAATCGACGCCAGCATCGCGGCCAAGGCGGAGACCGAATATCTCTATGACCAGCCCTATGACGACAAAACGCGCGTCCGCGTATCCGGGCCGTTTACCGTCGAAAGCCTCTCCCCCCACCGCGTGCCCGCCATGGATGTGGACGACAGCCTGTTCGACGAACTGGAGGCCGCGGAAGGGAGGCGTCAGCCCGGCGTTGCCACCGAAGCGGCGGACTTTGCCGAAATGGTGCTCGACAACCTAAAACGATCCGGCGTGCAACAGCGCGACCGGGTGGATCGGCTGGTGTTTTCCTCGCTCAAACCCTGGCCCGGCCGCTTCATCTGTGCCGAGGGGGCCGTGCGCCAAGCATCGGAGGGAGACAGCGACACATTGTCCGACAGCCCTACCCCCGCCTTTATCACTAGGCGCGCCGCAATCTTCGTCGGCCCTGAATATGGCACTGTTGCCCGCGCCGACCTGACTGCGGCTGCACGAGAGGCGATGGAGGCTGGCTTTGAACTGCTGATTGCCGCTTCGTTCAATTTCGACGCGCATTCGTCCGAGTTTGACCGTATGGGCGCGCTGACGGTGTTGCAGGCGCGGATCAATCCCGATCTGCACATGCCAGATCTCGCCAATACCGGCGCAGGCAATCTGTTCACCGTGTTCGGCGAACCCGATATTCAGGTGCATGACGAAGGTGACGGCTGCATCAGCATCGAGCTTGCGGGCGTCGATATGTATAAGGGCGGTGAAATCGTCAGCGGCGATGCCGACGACATTGCGGTGTGGTTCATCGACACTGATTACAACTACGAAAGCTTCTTTGTCCGCCACGCTTACTTCCCCGGCGCGAACGACCCCTACAAAGCGCTGAAAACCACATTGAAGGCCGAAATCGATGCCGATGCGTGGGAGAGTTTGAAACGCACAAGGTCGAGGCCATTTCCGAAGCCAAAGGATGGCAGGGTTGCAGTGAAGGTGATTAACCATCTCGGCGATGAAGTGATGAAGGTGGTGGGGGTGTGACCATTTGACGCTTCTTTACGCCTCAACCTTCACCAAAGCACTCGACCGTCTTTCTGCGACTGAACAAAAGCAGGTGAAGATCACCGCTTTCAATCTGGCGCAGGATCTGTCCGTCGCTCAGGCGCGATTCCTTGCTGCCATCGGCCGGACAGGCAGGCCTGACGCGCTGTTCTTCACGGGCGATCTTGGCCAGCGCATCTTCCACCTGCGATTCTCATGGGCAAAGCTCGGATGTGCTGCCTTGCAATTTGCTTGTGCACAGAAAGGTTGAAGGGATCAGTTTCGATATGACCTTTTGGTTATAAATCCCATCCAAAATCTTAATGCCGCTAATTGTCGGGGATAGGATTAGGTAAATCAAGCATTGCCTCTCGTACACTTATAACGTTTCACACTTTAAGATTGGCAATGGCCGCTAAATCAATTTGGTCAACACTATGTTTGTCAAAACCAATGACAACTACTCACTTACGCTTCGTTGAAGCGCTGAGATCGGCAGCATTCATAATGGCTGGTATAACAATTTTGTAAAAAGTATATAATTACCATCTTTATACCACTCAGCCTGCGTTAACGAGCTAAGATTCTAATTAAGCCATTCGAGACTTGATGCTGTGCTTCAGCAATGGGTCAAAAGCTGCTAGATTTGTCCAGTCGACACACTCAAGGATTGCCGCGACCAAGCGCACTGGCTCAGACTTTTCAAGAATCGAGCTGTGATCCTGATCAAGGCAATCGTCGACGGTCGCATGCAGGCGATGCGGGCCGCGTCCGCTCGCGCCAATGATCTGCATCTCATTGCGTATCTGCATGTCGCCGCGTGTCAGGTCGTTTGATGTTTCGGTCACGATCCCGTCGTGTGACCTTGGCATTTTCATGATCTTGCGTTTGAGATTGGCTGCAAACAAGACCGCCTGAAGCCCGGTCAGCATTGGCGTCGGACCAAGTTCGGTGTCACAACGTTGATCGTTGTAGAAAATCGCGGGGATGCTCGCATAGCGGACATGCTCCAGCGTTCGCCCTTTGCTTTTCATCTCATTTGCTTGGTCTTTCATAATCGTCGATGCACGGGTCAGGTCGAGAATACCGGCCGCCCTTGGCCATAGCGGTGAGATAAATTGCAGCATGTTCAGGCCGATCTGGCCAAGCGTCGCGAGTTCGGCATTCGACATTGCACCCGTATTGGGTGTCGCGAGCGTGACAACCGTATTAATCGACACATTAGGCCGATCCATTACGGCCAGCCGCGCAACGAGGCCGCCCATGCTGTATCCGACGATATCAATCCGATCCCGCCCGCCGAGTTCGAGCTGAATCGCGCGGGCAAGCGCGGTGCCGTTGTCGACAAGAGCATCATTGTAGTTGTAGCCGTACACGTAGATACTGGTGCCAGCCGGAAGGATTTCGGCGAGGCGGTATCCGAAGGGATCAGCAAGCGCCTCGCGCGTTTGACGGATACCGTGCACGATGACGACCGCGCGGTCATCGCCGCTCCCAGCTATCCGACAAAGGCCATACTGGGGCGACATAGGCATCAGGCCATCGTCCCGCCGGGCGACAATTGCGACTTGGCTGCTTCGAAGAAGTCGGGTGGCGACGATTGTTCGAACGACTCTTCAAGACGCAGCCGATCCTCGAACGGCGTGAGCACAACTATATCGACGTTGATGTCGCGGCCGCTTTTGCCATGCAACAGAGCAATCGCTTCAATATCAATGCGGAGCCAACAGTGCCTGCCATCGAAGCTGCCGCCAATCGCGAAAGGTGTGGGAAGATGCGCCATTCGTGCAATTTCCGCAGGATTGTTGTCGTGCGGCAGCAGAAAACCGGTCACTCCCGAAATGCTTGAATTGCGTGGCATCGGCCATGTCAAATGCAGAAACTCGCCGTTGGGAAGACTGCCATAGACGTCGTCGGCAGCGTCTGAATCAGGGCTGCTCTCACCTACCTCGATCGCGGAGGCTGAAATGGTCAACCCGGGGATATAGGCAATGACTTCATAGATAGGGTCGACCACTGCCGATTGGCCCGACTGCATCAATGTCGCAATCTGCGCTAGTCGTTCGTTGAGCCTATCGCGCGCCTGTACGCCAACGACATATTCGACCGCCTTCTGCGGAACGCGGGTTCCTGTAGCGCCAGCTAACTTGCTAACCGTTAAGGCGCTGGAGAACGGCTCTGAGAAACCACCTGGCAATTGATCAGGGAGTATATCGGCAGCTTCTAGCCAGACCGATAACGCCTGATCAATTCGCTCGTGGTATCCGCGTGCATGCCTATTTGCCCAGATCTGAAAAGCGCGATTACTAAGCCGCGCTTCTCGCACCTCATCGCCGTCTACATTGCTCAGGCGGCCACGCTCTTGCAGGACGCGTGCGTCGACTATCAACCAGTTGATAGCAGCTTCAAGCTGCGTAAGCGCCCCACTGCCAGCAATTTCATGCATATCGGCGACGATATTAATCGCCATCATGAGTCCGAAGACTTCCAATGTGCGCCCCTGCCGCGCAAAGCTCGTTTCATCGAACCCTGGACGACGTTCCCAAGACACGCACCTCTGTTCGAGATCATTGAGCGCCGCCAAGCTCGGCTTCGCGGGTTGAGTGCTGTGCAACGTGATCTGGCGAAGCGGAACTTGGACTCCGCGCGCGATATTTTCCTGAACTGCTTCCCATTTCTTGGCGTCGATGATTGACCAGCGGCACCAAGTGGCAAACGTAACGCGATCAAAGATCGCGGACTTTATGGGAACTGTCTGATCACTGCTGCCGGAGTGGGCTAAATCAATATCGGAAGTGAAGGGCGTCAGATCAAACAGGTCGAACGCGCGGCTCGGATCGTAATAAAGATACATTGCGCAACGCGAAGCAGCACCACCGAAAAGCGTGAAGACTACGCCGAACTCAATTGCAATCTCTCGCAGTGCGGTGAACGGCGGAAGTGCATGCAGTTCCGGAAGAGTAAATGGGGAAGGCGCAGGTTTAGCCATTAGCAGTACCACCTCGCTCGGCCTCGGGCATTATGCTATATTTCATGCGTTTCGTTGGCAATGGCCCAGCTAGACGCAGCGGTTCCAGAACACTTACTAAGTTATTAACTTTACTGCATACACGAGCGGCATGTCAAACGCGATTTGAGCACCAGACATTATGCTGACCGTTAGCCGCAACCCAAGCACGTGACCGACTAATGCTATTCGGGCTAAAACCAAGTTCAAAGTTTCTCGATGATTTGCTGTAAGGAAGTTTGTCGCCAGAGTGCGCCAATCTCCCGCGTATTCGTGGAACGCATCCTGAAGAAATATTGCTCTCTGCAAACCTTGGTGATGAAGTGGCTTAGGCCGAGTACTACTTGCCAGAAATTTTATAATAAGACGCTAACTTGATTGATTACATCTGAAGGGACGCCTGCGCCTTGACATAAATTATGTCACGGCAATGTTTCAGAAGGTAAAATTTTTAAAAACGACAGATTTCTGTTGTTTTATGCTTTAGAAACATAAAGCCTTAGAGGGCTCGAATTCTATCGTCCCGATCAAAATTGTCGTTCATATTGTACGCAGCGCGCTTCGTGCTACACAGCGGCTTCATGCGACAGAGCTTTCCTTTTTCCGCCATTGTTGGACAGTCCGAAATGAAGCGCGCGCTGCTGATTGCGGCGGTTGATCCTTCGCTTGGCGGGGTGATGGTATTTGGTGACCGGGGCACGGGCAAATCAACCGCCGTGCGTGCGCTCGCCGCGATCCTGCCGCCGATCAAAGTGGTTGAGGGCTGCCGCTACGGCTCTGCACCAAGTGAAATCGGCGCGAGTCCTGATTATCTTGCTGACAAACGCTATAAAACGGTGATGAAGCCAGTGCCCTTCGTTGATCTGCCGCTGGGTGCGACTGAAGACCGGGTGGTGGGCGCGCTTGATCTGGAACGCGCGCTGGTTTCGGGTGAAAAGGCGTTTGAACCGGGGCTGCTTGCGCGTGCACACCGGGGTTTTCTTTATATTGATGAGGTCAACCTGCTTGAGGATCATATTGTTGATCTGCTGCTCGACGTAGCGGCCTCGGGCGAAAATCTGGTTGAGCGTGAGGGGTTGAGCGTCCGCCATGCAGCGCGTTTTGTGCTTGTCGGCAGTGGCAACCCAGAGGAAGGCGAGCTCCGCCCGCAATTGCTTGATCGCTTTGGCCTCTCGGTTGAGGTGCGGACGCCGACGGACATTGCCGAGCGTATTTCAGTGGTGAAACGGCGTGACGCATATGAGCGTGATCCGGCAGGTTTCATTGCAGAGTGGGCCGAGGCTGACGCGGCGATTGTTGCGCAACTCAGTGCTGCACAAAAACGCGTGGCCAAAATTGTGACGCCCGATGCGATTCTAGAAAAAGCAGCAATGTTGTGCATGGCAATTGGCGCGGACGGGCTTCGCGGGGAGCTTACACTGCTGCGCGCGGCGCGGGCATCGGCGGCACTTGATGGCAAGAAAACCGTGACGATGAAGCATCTGAGCGATATTGCGCCAATGGCACTGCGCCACCGGCTGCGGCGCAATCCGCTTGATGATAGCGGATCAACCGTGCGGATCGAACGCGCGCTTGAGGCGCTTGGCGCGGCGTGAGTGATGACGCGCCGTCGCCGTGGGAGGATGCCCTGCTCGCGGCGCGGCTCTTCGCAGGCGATCCGGCGAAATTGGCAGGGATAAGGCTGCGTGCGAGGGCGGGCCCAGTGCGAGACCGCTGGCTTGCCTATCTCAAATCACAACTGAGCGTTGGCGTGCCGTTTCGTAAAATTCCCGCTGGCATAGGTGCAGACCGCTTGCTTGGTGGGCTTGATCTGGCGGCAACGCTTGGTGCCAATCGTCCGGTTTATCTGCCCGGCGTGCTGGCCGAGGCACACGGCGGGGTTGCGATCCTGCCAATGGCTGAACGCACTGCGCCGCATGTCACCGCCGGGTTGATGGCCGTGCTTGACGAGGGCGAGGTAGTAGTTGAGCGCGACGGGCTTACGCTGCGTTCGCCCGCGCGGATTGGCGTGGTGCTGCTTGACGAAGGCGTTGATGATGAGGCTCCGCCTGCCGCGCTGATTGAACGTATGGCAATGACGATATCGCTTGAGGGCATCACGATTACCGAGGCGCAGACGCCCTGCGGGGCGGCAGAGCGTCCACCGCTTCCACCCATTCCGCTTGGGGATGATGCGATCAAAACGCTATGTGAGGTGGCGCAGGCTTTCGGGATCGAAAGCGCGCGCGCACCGATCCTTGCGCTTGGTGTGGCGGCTATGGCAGCGCAGTTTGGTGCTGATAATCCGCTGGCGATTGCCGTGCGGCTTTGCCTGCTTCCACGGGCGCTCTATCTTCCACTGCCTCCACAAGATGACGAGGACGCGTCGCCCGAATCTGAAGAAACTGCGCCAAATGACAATTCCGGTGAGGGCGAAGTCGGGCAAGTGGCCGATCAGATTATCGAGGCAATACGCGCGTCGCTTCCTCCTGATGTGCTGGCAGGACTAGAGAAGGCGGCTGCAACCGGGCGTTCAACGCAGTCAGGGCGCGGCTCTGCGGCGCTGCGCAAATCGCTGACGCGCGGTCGTCCGGTTGGCGTGCGCCCCGGAAAGCCGGGGGCTGGCGCGCGGCTGCATCTGATTGAAACGCTGCGCGCGGCGGCCCCGTGGCAAAAGCTGCGGCGTAAGCATGATGATCGCCCCGGCATAAGGGTGCGCAGCGATGATTTCCGCATCCGTCGCTTTGCTGAGCGTTCTGAATCGACGCTCATTTTTGTTGTTGATGCGTCGGGGTCAGCGGCGGTTGAGCGTCTAGCCGAAACCAAGGGCGCGGTTGAGCTGCTGCTCGCCGAGGCTTATGTTCGGCGAACGCAAGTCGCGCTGATCGCATTTCGCGGGGAGGGGGCCGAGATACTTCTGCCGCCAACGCGCTCGCTCGTGCGAGCGAAGAAATGCTTGGCGGATATGGTCGGTGGTGGCGGGACGCCGCTTGCCGCAGGCGTACAGGCAGGGCAGGCATTGGCAGAAGCACAGCGCGGGCAGGGCCGCACACCGTTCCTGATCCTGATGACTGATGGCCGCGCCAACATCGCACGCGACGGCGCACCGGGGCGGGTGCAAGCCGATGAGGATGCGAAGGCGTCGGCTAAGCTATTAGGGTTTAGCGGGATCAAAAGCGTCGTGATCGATATCGCTGCCCGGCCCCGCGATGATGCGCGCTTGCTCGCGGCTGCGATGGGCGCTGATTATGCAGCACTCCCCCGCGTTGATGCACAAGCGATGCGCGCGATTGTCACCACGCTCAATGCGGCCTGATTGGAACCGCGAGGGCCGTGATTGGCCCAACCGCGCTGCCAGCAGCTTCATTGAAGCGGGCGGGCTGCGTTGGCACGTCCAGCGGATGGGGCAGGGGCCAGTACTGCTGTTGCTCCACGGTACGGCGGCAGCAACACATAGCTGGCGCGCGCTGATGCCACTGTTGGCCGAGCGCTTCACCGTGATTGCGCCCGATCTGCCTGGGCATGGGTTTACCTCTGCGCCCAAGGAGGGTGGCTATACTCTGCCCGCAATGGCGCAGAGTGTTGCAGCGCTTTTGGGAGAGATGGGGGACGCGCCCGCGATGACAGTTGGCCATTCAGCGGGTGCGGCAATTGCAGTGCGGATGGCACTTGATGGCGCGCTCACTGGCCCGATTGTTAGCATCAATGGCGCATTGCTTCCCTTTCCCGGATTTGCCGCGCAACTCTTCCCGCAAATGGCGAAGCTGCTTTTCCTCAACCCACTGATGCCGCGACTGTTTGCGCTGACCGGGCAGAGCGAAAGCTTCGTTCGCCGCTTTTTGGAACGCAGCACGGGATCACGCGTCGATGCGGAAGGCGCGCGCTATTATCAGCGCTTGTTCGCCTGTTCGGGGCACTGTGCGGCTGCACTCGCGATGATGGCCAATTGGGATTTGGAGAGTTTGAAACGCGAATTGCCAACGCTTAAAAACGCAGTCGCACTGTTCGCCGGAGAGGATGATGCCGCTGTCCCGCCTTCGGTTGCTGATCAGGTGGCGGCGCTGATTCCGCGTGGCAGTGTTCGCAAATTTTCCGGCCTTGGCCATCTCGCGCACGAAGAAGCGCCTGATTTGCTTGCTGCCGCAATTATGGACATCGCGCGTGATACTGCTATTTTGGGATAGAACTAAAATAAGGTACCTCATTATGTCCCAATATGCTGGCCTGATCGAAATCGCATTCACAGCCACCGTCACGCTCGGGGTACTCGCGTGGCAATATTGGACAGTGCGTGATGCGGGCAAGCCAAAGGATTCGCTACCAATAGATGCGGGGCATCCGGAAGGGGAGCATCATCCGCACAATCGGTGACCGCAGCCGTTCGAGCGAAAGGCTTTCATGCACCGCGTCTGCCGCCTCTCCAAACATATGCGTTGAAAGTGCTGTTCGCGCGTAAAATGGCGTGTCCTCCCATGTTTTGCGAATGATCACTTTGCGCCCCGGATCAACGCGGGTAAGGCGCGGCATTCGCCAGCCCGTTTTGGGCAGCGTAACTTCAGAAAGCAGATCAACCGGCTCAACCGAGCCATCGGCACCAAAGCGGAGCGCCTGCGCAAAGCGCGTGCCGTCGCGGCGCTTGCCTTCATAAAGCACGGCTGTATCGCGCCGCAAATGCGCGCGTGACCAGCGCCAGTCGGTAAAGCCGTCTTCAAGTGGTTCGTTGCCATAGTTCGAGTCGACATAAGCCTCGCCGTTCCAGCGCAGATCGGGGTTTTCGAGCATCACCTCAACCGCCGCGCGCGGGGCGAGGGGTCGCCAATGATGGCGTCCGGCTGGATCAAGCGGATAGGCCTCACCGAAAAGTGCCGACGGCTTGATTACCACGCGCCCGCGCAATTTTGATCGGATGGGCGCAGTCACTTCATTAATGTCAATCACCAGTCCTTCCTCGCTCCAGCGCAGCGCGCTTGGGCCGATGGTCAGCGTCTCAGCATCACGTTGGAGCGACGCGCGCCCTCGCTCAGTCATTGCCCAGCGGTGCCCACCCGCGCCGTAAAGCGCGACGTTGAGTGCAACATGGTTGAACGGATCATCGCGGCCAGACCAATGATAGTAGGATGAAAACACGCTACCAATAAAGGCGATGATTGTCAGGCCGTAACGTCGGTCTTCGCTGAGCGCGTCGATATACCACCAGTGGTAGCCACCGGGTGGAACGCTCGCGTCGAAGCGCGGGCCGCGCACAGGCTGTCGGCTGCTTGCCAGCCCGAAAGCGCTGCCATCGGTACGCCCGCGCCGGGATGCGTCCCCCCACCGGCCAGATATAATCCCGGAATCGCCGTCCGTGCGCCCGGTCGCTTGAACGCCGCTGCCCAGCCGTGCGTCGCCCGCCCGTACAGCGCGCCCCCCGTCGCCGGGAATAGTTGATTGAAGCCCTGCGGCGTTGTCAGCTTCACCTGCTCGGGCGTCGCCGCTATCGTCAGGCCGCACTGGGCCAGACGATCGAACATCCTTGTCTGACATAGTGCAATCTCCTCAGGCGAAAAGGGCCGGTGATCCCCGTTTGCGGGGGCGTTGACGATGATTTGAATGCGTTCTGGCGCGCTAGGGGTAACGCCGCCGCCCGGTTGATCGCGGTCTTGCGCGCAGACATAGACGGTTGGATCAGCAGGCGGGCGGTCTTTTCCCAAAATGTCTGCAAATTCGGCGGCATAGTCAGGTGAGAAAAACACATTATGGCGCGATAGGTCAAAGCCCTGCGTCTCGGCATCAATTGCCCAGCAAAATGCTGAAAGAGATCGCTCGGCGGGCTTGGTCGGTTTGACGGCATGAGCAATATCTGCCCCGAACAGCGCGGTGGCAATCGCAGCGGGATCGCAATTGGCGATGACATGATCGGCCTTGATTGTGGTGCCATCATCAAGCCGCACCGCCGACACCCGACCCCCTTGCGTTTCAATCGCTGCACAGCCCGTGTTGCAGCGGATATCTGCGCCGTTGCTCTCGGCAAGTTCGGCCATTGCCTGCGCCACACGGTGCATCCCGCCCGCGACTGACCAGACACCCGATTGCTCAACATGCGCGATCAGCATCAGCGTGGCGGGCGCAAGATAGGGCGATGATCCGCAGTAAGTCGCGTAACGCCCGAAGAGCTGCTGCAATCGGGGGTCATGGAAATAGCGGCCAAGGCTGCTCCACATTGAGGTAAAGGGCCGGATGCTCATCATCGCGCCGATATTGGCGAATCCGATACGCTGGGTCAGCCCGAATGACGATGTTTTGCTGCCGCGCAGAAAGGGCTGTTCTAACGTGGTGTAGGTACGCTTGGCCTGCGCGCAAAATTCGCCGTAACGTCGTGCTTCATCTGGCCCGGCAAAGCGCGCGATTGCATCAATGCTGGCTTGGATATCGGCGTGGAGATCAAGCGTTTTGCGGTCATCCCAGGCGTGGCGCGCAAGGATATCAAGTGGAGAAAGTTTGATGCTGTTCGCAAAATCGCCGCCCGCTTGGGCAAAAATCGATTCGAAGACCCAACGCATCGTGAAGACCGTTGGCCCGGCATCAATCGGGCGACCACCCGGCGATAGCGTGCGCAGCTTGCCGCCTACTGCCGCTTCTTTTTCAATAACCGTGACATCAAAGCCGCGCGCCGCGAGCAGCGCGGCTGCACTCAGCCCGCCGATCCCCGCACCAATAATGACGACATGATCGCCGCTCATAATGTCTCCGTCGATAAGTCCCGTTGACCCCGGCTGGCCTGATTGCCATGACCAAATCAGTCATAAGAAGCTGTCAATTCGGCTTGACAGTCAAGAGGGTAAAATCGCGATGGGCCAAATGAGAGAAGCGTGGATTGCGAAGCGAAACGCGATTCTTGCCAGCCCGCGCTTTCAATATTGGGCGGCACTGCTGCCCTTCAGCCGCCCGATTGTTCGCTATAAAGCGGGTGCGATGTTTAATATCGTGACTGGCTTTGTCTATTCACAGGTGCTGGCGGCGTGCATCAAAACGGGGCTGCTCGAAATGCTGCGGGTGGAAGCAGTGGACGCCATCACCTTTGGTAAGCGCGCTGATTTGCCAACAGAAGGCGCGCTCCGATTGCTCAAGGCGGCGGCTTCGCTTGATTTGACTGAAGACCTTGGTGACGGTCGCTTTGCGCTTGGTGCGCAGGGGGCGGCGCTGCTTGGCAATAGTGGGATTGGCGCGATGATCATGCACCATCAACTGCTTTATGCTGACCTTGCCGATCCACTTGCGCTGCTCCGGCGCGGGCGCGGTAAACTTGCCGATTATTGGACATATGGGGGGGCGTCGGCGGAGGTTTCGCGCGATTATTCAGCGCTGATGGCGGCAACGCAGCCAATGATTGCAGAGCAGGTTTTGCTTGGCTATAATTTTGCTAAACACCGCCATATTCTTGATGTTGGCGGCGGTGAAGGTGCGTTTCTGGATGCGGTTCATGCCCGTCACCCAAGTCTTAAACGGACATTGTTTGATCTTCCCGCTGTTGCCGCAAGGGTGCCCGCCAAGGATGGGTTAGGTGTGGTTGGCGGCAGTTTCTTTGATGATCCGCTGCCGCGCGGTGCCGATATCGTCACGCTGATCCGCATCCTGCACGATCATGATGATGCGCCCGCGCAGGCTTTGCTCGGCGCGATTGCAGCGGCGCTGGCGCGCGGCGACACGCTGCTGATCAGCGAACCGATGGCTGATACCCCCGGCGCGCGGCCAATGGGTGAGGCTTATTTCGGCTTTTACCTCCATGCAATGGGCTCAGGCCGCCCGCGTACATCTTCTGAAATCGGGGCAATGTTGAAAACGGCAGGCTTTGCAAAATGGCGGACGGTGGGCACGCAACTGCCGCTGATCACACGGATTATCGTGGCCACGCGCTGAGTGTCAGGCAACTCTCACACAAAAGTGTAAATCCAAGTTGACATTGATTTGTGTCAATATAAACTGACGGTTACAAATGGCACCTGATCAGGATGTCATGTGTGGTCGCTCAGAGTCGCGCGGCCACTGGATTGAGGGGCCGGGATGCAAACGCTCGCCGTGGTTATGGATGCACCAGAGTCGCTGTCGCTACAGCATCTCGAACTCTGTGCGCTTGGCGAAGCCGACGTACTCATTGAAATTGAATTTAGCGGGATCAGCACGGGGACGGAACGTCTGCTCTGGACGGGCCGGATGCCGCCGTTTCCGGGCATGGGGTACCCGCTGGTTCCCGGCTACGAATCGGTTGGACGGATTGTTGATGCGGGCCCCAATGCGCGTATCCGCATGGGTGAACGGGTCTTCGTTCCCGGCGCAAGTTGTTACAAGGATGCGCGCGGCATTTTTGGCGGCGCGGCGCGGCGGGTGATCGTCCCTGCGAGTCGCGCGATTCCAGTAAGCGAGTCGCTTATTGAAAAAGGCGTGTTGATCGCGCTTGCAGCCACGGCGCACCATGCGATTGCGGGTGGCAAAACCCCTGATTTGATTATCGGCCACGGAGTGCTTGGTCGTTTGCTCGCCCGGCTTGCGGTAGTTGCGGGCGGCGATGCCCCGGTTGTCTGGGAAACCAACCGTGCGCGGCATGGCGGGGCAAACGGCTATCATGTTGTCCATCCCGATGATGATGACCGCAAAGATTACAGCGCAATTTATGATGTCAGCGGCGACAGTAACATTCTCGATACGCTGATTGGCAGGACGGCCAAGGGCGGCGAGATTGTTCTCGCCGGATTTTACGATAAGCCGCTGTCTTTTGCATTTCCGCCTGCCTTCATGCGTGAGGCGCGGATTCGCGTGGCCGCCGAATGGTCACCTGAAGATTTGGCCGCGACGACGACGCTGATCGAGTCGCGCGCTCTCTCGCTTGAAGGCCTGATCACCCACTGCCAGCGCGCAAGCGATGCAGCAACAGCCTACCCTGTGGCCTTTGGTGATGCAGATTGCCTCAAAATGATTCTCGACTGGAGGGATGTCGCATGACGATGCTAGATGGCCATGATTTGCGCCATGAGGCTTCAATCGAGCCTGATCCTGTCCACACTGGGCCAATCACCAAAGAAACGCAGATCATCGCGATTTACGGCAAGGGTGGCAGCGGCAAAAGCTTTGCGCTCTCCAACCTGTCTTACATGATGGCGCAGCAGGGCAAGCGGGTGTTGCTCATCGGGTGCGACCCCAAATCTGATACGACGTCGCTTTTGTTTGGCGGCAAATCCTGCCCGACGATCATCGAAACCTCTGCGCGCAAAAAGCTTGCTGGCGAAGAAGTGTCGATTGAGGACGTCTGCTTCCAGCGTGACGGCGTCTTCGCGATGGAGCTTGGCGGGCCAGAGGTTGGTCGCGGTTGCGGCGGACGCGGGATTATCCACGGTTTTGAATTGCTTGAAAAGCTTGGCTTTCACGAATGGGGCTTTGATTATGTCCTGCTCGATTTCCTCGGCGATGTCGTCTGCGGCGGGTTCGGTTTGCCGATCGCGCGCGATATGTGTCAAAAGGTAATCGTCGTCGGATCAAACGATCTCCAATCGCTTTATGTTGCGAACAACGTCTGCAAGGCGGTTGAATATTTCCGCAAAATGGGCGGCAATGTCGGCGTCGCGGGCATGATCATCAACAAGGATGATGGCACGGGTGAGGCCAAGGCGTTTGCTGAGGCCGTCGGCATTCCAACGCTCTGCGCAATTCCAGCGAACGAAGATATCCGCCGCAAATCGGCCAATTATCAAATCATCGGCACCCCCGGCGGCGAATGGGCTTCAATCTTTGAAGAACTTGCGATCAATGTTGCCGAAGCGCCGCCCGTGCGGCCAACCCCGCTTGATCAGGACGGGTTGCTCGGGCTGTTCAGCCCCGAAGAAACGGGCGGCAATGTAACGCTCAAGCCAGCCACGCAAACCGACATGCGCGGCAAGGCCTATGTCACTAAGCCAAGCCTTGAAGTGGTGTATGACACGGTATGAGTGAGGCCGCGCCTCTCACGCGCGATCGCGACCGGCTTGACCTCGGCGGCGGTTGTCATTCGGGCGGCACGATGCACGCGGCGGCAAGTGCGGCGGGCAAATCGGAAATCCTTGCGCGCTATGCGACTGACTATCCCCAAGGCCCGCATGATCAGCCGCAAAGCATGTGCCCTGCCTTTGGCAGCCTGCGCGTTGGCCTAAGGATGAGGCGGACGGCGACGATATTGTCAGGTTCGGCCTGTTGCGTTTACGGGCTGACCTTCACTTCGCATTTCTACGGGGCACGGCGAAGCGTTGGTTATGTGCCGTTTAATTCCGAAACGCTCGTGACAGGCAAGCTGTTCGAGGACATCCGTGACGCGGTTTTTGAGATCGCTGATCCAGCACTTTACGATACCGTTGTCGTTACCAATCTCTGTGTGCCGACCGCGTCAGGCGTTCCGCTGCAATTGCTGCCCAAAGAAATCAACGGTGTCCGCATCATCGGGATCGACGTGCCAGGCTTTGGTGTGCCAACGCACGCTGAGGCGAAGGATGTGCTGGCAGGCGCGATGCTTTCCTATGCGCGCGGTGAGGCTGAACAAGGCCCGGTTGCCTCGCCCAAAGAGCGTTCGGATCGGCCAACAATTACGCTGCTCGGTGAAATGTTCCCTGCCGATCCGGTTGGCATTGGACAGTTGCTTGAGCCGCTTGGGCTTGCCGCCGGGCCAGTTGTGCCAACACGCGAATGGCGCGATCTTTATAGCGCGCTTGACTGTGCAGCGGTCGCAGCCATCCACCCCTTCTACACCGCGAGCATCCGCGAATTTGAGGCGGCGGGGCGCACGGTCATCGGCTCAGCCCCTGTCGGTGTTGACGGCACTGCGGCTTGGCTTGACGCAGTTGGCAAGGCTTGCGGCATCGCGGCGGAAAAGGTTGACGCGGCGAAGAATAAATTCCTGCCCACAATCGCTGCTGCACTTGCCGCCAAGCCAATCAAGGGCCGGATTACGGTTTCGGGCTACGAAGGTTCCGAACTGCTCGTTGCCCGGTTGCTGATCGAAAGCGGCGCTGAAGTGCCCTATGTCGGCACTGCCTGCCCGCGCACGGTGTGGAGCGATCCAGACCGTGAATGGCTGATCGCGCGCGGCGTTCATGTCCAATACCGCGCGAGCCTTGAGCAGGATTTGGCAGCGGTTGAAACGTTTGAGCCTGATCTCGCGATTGGAACGACCCCGGTTGTTCAGCACGCGAAATCGAAGGCGATCCCGGCGCTTTATTTCACCAACCTGATTTCAGCGCGGCCTTTGATGGGGGTTGCGGGCGCAGGCAGTATTGCCGCCGTCATCAACGCAGCGCTTGGCAATCAGGATCGCTTTAACAAGATGCAGGCCTTCTTTGCTGGCGTTGGCAGCGGCACGACCGCAGGCGTGTGGGAAGACACCCCGGTTGATCAGCCGCAGTTCAAGGCGAAATATGCCGCTAAACGGATCGCGCTTGAAAAGGCCGAGGGGGCAATAGGCGCATGACCCTCATCCTCGATCATGACCGGGCAGGCGGATATTGGGGCGCGGTCTATGCGTTCACCGCAATCAAGGGCTTGCAGGTAATTATCGATGGCCCGGTTGGCTGTGAGAATCTCCCCGTAACCTCGGTGCTCCATTATACTGACGGCCTGCCGCCGCATGAGCTGCCGATTGTGGTCACAGGGCTTGGCGAACAAGAGCTTGGTCGTGACGGCACTGAGGGCGCGATGAAGCGTGCTTGGAAAACGCTTGATCCAGATCTGCCATCGGTGGTGGTGACGGGGTCAATCTCAGAAATGATCGGCGGCGGGGTGACGCCTGAGGGCACCAACATCATCCGCTTTCTGCCGCGCACGATTGACGAGGATCAGTGGCAGTCGGCCGACCGCGCGCTGACGTGGTTGTGGACTGAATTTGGCCCGAAGAAAGTGCCAGCGCCAAAACCCTTGAAAGAAGGCGAACGCCCCAAGGTCAACATTATCGGGCCAATGTACGGCTGCTTCAACATGCCGTCTGATCTCGCCGAAATCCGGCGCTTGATTGAGGGCATTGGCGCTGAGGTCAGCATGGCCTTCCCGCTTGGATCGCATCTCGCGAATGTAAAGCGGCTGGCTGACGCAAGCGTCAACGTCTGCATGTACCGCGAGTTCGGGCGCGGGCTGTGTGAGGCGCTTGAGCGGCCCTATTTACAGGCGCCAATCGGGCTTGAAAGTACGACGCTGTTTCTGCGCAAGCTTGGCGAAATGACCGGGCTTGATCCAGAACCGTTTATCGAGCGCGAAAAGCATACCACGATCAAGCCGCTGTGGGATTTGTGGCGCTCGGTTACGCAAGACTTTTTCGGCACTGCGAGCTTTGGCGTGGTCGCAACCGATACTTACGCGCGTGGTATCCGCAAATTCCTTGAGGATGACATGGGGCTGCCGTGCAATTTCGCGTTTAGCCGCACTGCCGGGGTCAAGCCTGACAATGCCGCCGTGCGCGATGCAATCCGCGGCAATCCGCCGCTCGTGCTGTTTGGCAGTTTTAATGAACGGATGTATTCTGCTGAGGCAGGCGGGCGCAGCATGTATATCCCGGCGTCCTTCCCCGGCGCTGTCATTCGCCGCCATATCGGCACGCCGTTCATGGGCTATTCGGGTGCGACGTACCTCATTCAGGAAGTATGCAACGCACTGTTTGATGCGCTGTTCAACATCTTGCCGCTCGCGAGCCAGATGGACGCGGTTGAGGCAACGCCCGCGCGCCGTGAAGCGCCGCTTTCTTGGGATGATGACGCCAAGAGTGAATTTGACGCACTGGTTGAGGCCCAACCAGTACTTGTTCGGATTTCTGCCGCCAAACGCATTCGCGATGCTGCCGAACGCGGCACCCGGATAGCGGGCGAAACCAGTGTTTCACGCGAACGGCTCACCGCCGCCACGCGCCAGTTTGAAATGCAAGTCGCATGAGCGCGCTTGCCACCAGTTCGGCCTTCCAAAAGGCCTCACCCCATCCATGCAGGAGACCCTGTGCGGATAAAGCCTGGAAGGCGCGAAAGCGGCGTCCTTCCATTTATGGAAATAAGGAGAATTAACCATGACAGATGAAAGGACAGGGCCGCTTAACTACCTGACCGAAGGAGAGGCGAAAGAGTTTCATAAACTCTTCGTCATGAGCTTCGCGTTCTTTACGGTAGTGGCGATCATCGCGCACCTTCTGGTCTGGCAGTGGCGTCCATGGTTCCCAGGTACGCCTGGCTATGAAGCGACATCCAGCCTCACAGCGCCCGTCGGTCAAACGACCGTCGTTCAGCAAAGCTAAGAAGGGAAACGATCATGTGGAGAATGTGGCAATCATTTGACGGCCAGCGGATCCTGACTGCGCTTGCGATCTTTTTGTTCGTGCTCGCAATTCTGATTCACTTCATCCTGCTGAGTACAACCCGTTATAACTGGCTTGAGGCCCCTGTATCACCAGAGGCTCCAGCAGCGGCGGCGGCAGCAACAACACCATAGGCTTTGCCGCTTTTGGCGGCTTAACCTAGGCCATGTGTCGCGGGCGGAGCAGGATTTGCTTCCGGCTCCTCCCGCACACCGAGCAAAATTAAAAAATCTTCATCTCGCGACAATGCGGGAATGGAAAAGAGGAGGGTGGCGATGGCGCTGCTAAGCTTTGAACGAAAATACCGGGTGAGAGGGGGCACGCTTGTTGGCGGAGACCTGTTCGATTTCTGGATCGGCCCTTTCTATGTCGGATTTTTCGGGGTCACGACGGCTTTTTTCGCATCGCTGGGCACAGCGCTTATCCTCTACGGAGCCGCCATGGGGCCAACATGGAACCCGTGGCTGGTCAATATTGCCCCGCCTGATATCAGCTACGGCCTTGCGCTTGCGCCGTTGATGAAAGGCGGGCTGTGGCAAATCATCACAATCTGCGCGATTGGTGCCTTTTGTTCATGGGCACTGCGCGAAGTCGAGATTTGCCGAAAACTCGGAATGGGCTATCATGTGCCCTTCGCATTCGGGGTCGCGATTTTCGCTTATGTGACGCTGGTTGTGGTACGCCCGGTGCTGCTCGGCGCGTGGGGTTTTGGCTTCCCTTACGGGATTTTCAGCCATCTCGATTGGGTTTCAAACACGGGATATCAGTATCTCCATTTCCATTATAACCCAGCGCACATGATTGCGGTCAGCTTCTTCTTCACGACGACGCTGGCCCTTGCGCTCCACGGCTCGCTGATCCTTTCGGCGGTCAATCCGGCAAAGGGCGAAACGGTTAAGCTGCCCGATCATGAGGATACCTTCTTCCGCGATATCATTGGTTACTCAGTTGGTACGCTTGGCATCCACCGGGTTGGGCTCTTCCTTGCGCTATCGGCTGGTTTCTGGAGCGCGGTGTGCATTGTGATCAGCGGCCCGTTTTGGACGCGCAGCTGGCCGGAATGGTGGGGCTGGTGGCTGAATCTGCCGATCTGGATGCAGTGGCCTTTGAAGTAACCCGAATAGACGTTGCAGCGACGCGAACATGAAGAACAGCGAAACGCGG
>JAYUIX010000149.1:0-19392 GCA_043765635.1 Sphingomonadales bacterium | reverse complement strand
TTTCGAAATCTGACGGGGAGCGCACGACATGCAGCCTGTGCAATCCGGACCGACGCTCCTTGGGGTCGATGTCATTTGGGTGGCGACCCTGCTCGCGGCATGCGCCGCGATGGCAGTGATGGTCGCGATCTATGCGGCAACGACCGTCCGCGACCCGATGGCCAAGCGCGTCAGGGCGCTCAACGACCGGCGCGAGCAGCTGAAAGCGGGCATCGTCGCCTCGACGTCGAAGCGTCGCGCCAAGCTCCAGAACAAGAACGAAACCGCCGACAAGATGCGGACGTTCCTGAATTCGCTGAAAGTGCTCCAGGACGAACAGCTGAAGGTCGCGCAGGTCAAGCTGATGCAGGCCGGCATCCGGTCGAAAGATCTGGCCGTCGTCGTCATCTTTGCGCGCCTCGTCATGCCAATTTTCCTCGGCGGCGGTGTCGTGCTCTGGGTCTATGGGTTCGGCGGCCTTGCCGACTGGACACCGTGGAAGCGGACGGCTGTCGTCCTCGGCTCGCTGATCTTCAGCTATAAGTTCGCTGACATTTGGCTCAACAATATGGTCAGCAAGCGGGTCGCGGCGATCCGCAAAGGCCTTCCCGATGCGCTCGACTTGCTCGTCATTTGCGCCGAAGCGGGGCTGACCGTCGATGCGGCTTTCGGGCGCGTCGCCAAAGAACTCGGCCGTGCCTATCCCGAAGCCGGTGACGAATTCGCACTGACCGCGATCGAGCTCGGCTTCCTGACCGACCGGCGCTCGGCGTTCGACAATCTTGCCGCGCGCGTGCCGCTCGACTCGGTCAAAGGCGTCGTGACCACCATGATCCAGACCGAGAAGTACGGCACGCCGCTGGCCTCTGCATTGCGCGTGCTGTCGGCCGAATTCCGCCACGAACGCATGATGCGCGCCGAAGAAAAGGCCGCGCGCCTGCCCGCGATCATGACGGTGCCGCTGATCCTGTTCATCCTGCCAGTGCTGTTCGTCGTCATCCTCGGGCCGGCCGCCTGCGCGATTTCGGACAATTTCGTCGGCGGATAATAGCAAGTCATTGCATGTGCAGGGTATAATCAACTAGGCATCTCGAAAGTTTTTCGAGGATTACACATGCCATCGGGATTATTCGCGCTACTTGATGATGTGGCGACCATCACTAAAGTTGCAGCAGCCTCGCTCGACGATGTTGCTGCAGCGGCTGGCAAGGCCGGGGCTAAGGCAGCAGGCGTCGTCATTGACGACGCCGCTGTCACCCCGCGCTACGTAACTGGATTTACCCCGCAGCGTGAATTGCCGATTATCTGGCAGATTGCCAAGGGCTCGCTCAAGAACAAACTGCTGTTTATTCTGCCCGCAGCACTTTTGCTCAGTGCATTTTTGCCGTGGGCGATCACACCGCTGTTGATGATTGGCGGCGCGTATTTGTGCTTTGAAGGCGCTGAAAAACTGATTGAGGCTATTCGCAAGCGCACCGACGGCGAAGAGGAATCGCTTGAAGACGACGTCGCTGAAATGAGCGCGGCGGATCACGAGACGATGATGGTAGGCGGCGCAATCCGCACCGATTTCATTCTCTCGGCTGAAATCATGGCAATTGCGCTCGCCGAAGTGTCCGACAATACAATTGCAATGCAAGGCGCGATCCTCGTTTTTGTTGCGATTACGATTACGATTGGTGTTTACGGCGTTGTCGGCCTGATTGTAAAAATGGATGACATCGGACTTAACCTCGCACAGCGCGGCAACGGCGGAGTGCAGGCTTTCGGTCGTGGGCTGGTTGCAGCGATGCCGCCGCTCTTGTCGGGGCTTTCCGCCGTCGGTACAGCGGCGATGCTCTGGGTCGGCGGTCAGATTGTCGTCCACGGCATTGAGCAATTTGGTTTCAAGACGCTGCCTGAATTGATCCACCACGCCGCTGAGGGCGCGGCCCACGCGGTGCCCTTTGCGAGCGGCCTGATCGAATGGTTGGTTGGCTCAATTGGCTACGGAATTGTCGGGGTGATCCTCGGCGGGATGATCGTCGCGGTGCATCACCGCTTTGTGCATAAAAAGGCGCACTAACTACTCCCGTTTAAGCGCCGCCTGTGCCGCCGCCAGCCGCGCGATGGGCACACGGTAGGGCGATGCGCTGACATAATCTAAGCCAACGCTTTCACAAAACGCGATGCTCGCAGGATCGCCGCCATGTTCGCCGCAAATGCCGAGTTTGATGTCAGGCCGCGTCGCCCTGCCCCGTTCTGCGGCGAGCTTCACCAGTTCACCGACGCCTTCGATATCAAGGCTAACGAACGGATCGGTTTCGTAAATGCCCTTGTCGACATAGGCGCCAAGGAAGCGCCCCGCATCATCGCGGCTAACGCCGAGCGTCGTCTGCGTCAGATCATTGGTGCCAAAGCTGAAAAATTCAGCCCGTTCGGCAATCTGCCCCGCAAGCAAGGCCGCGCGCGGCAGTTCGATCATCGTGCCGACAAGATAGTCGATCCGCTTGCCGCGTTCGGCAAATACAGCCTCCGCCGTCCGGTCAATCACATCCTTCATCAGCTCAAGCTCGCGTTTGGTCGCAACGAGCGGCACCATCACTTCGGGAATGGGGGAGACCTCCAAATCACACGCCGCCTCAAATATCGCCCGCGCCTGCATCTCGTAGATTTCAGGATAGGTAACGCCGAGCCGACAGCCGCGATGGCCAAGCATCGGGTTAAATTCATGCAGTTCAGACGCGCGGCGCTTGAGCGTACCAATGCCGACGCCCGCTGCTGCGGCCACATCGGCAAAGTCGCTTTCCTCGGTCGGCAAAAATTCATGCAGCGGCGGATCAAGCAAACGGATCGTCACAGGCAACCCCGCCATCACCTCAAAAATGCCCTTGAAATCGGCGCGCTGTTCGGGGAGCAACCGCGCGAGCGCCACCCGCCTGCCCGCCTCATCCTCGGCCAAGATCATCTGACGCACGGCGGTAATCCGGCTCGCTTCAAAAAACATATGTTCGGTGCGGCACAGCCCGACGCCCTCCGCACCGAAATCACGCGCGATCCGGCAATCGGCAGGCGTTTCGGCGTTGGCGCGCACCTTCATCCGGCGGATCGCGTCAGCCCACACCATGAGTGCGGCAAAATCGCCTGACAATTCGGGCTGCACCGTCGGCACTTCACCGACCATGATTTCGCCCGATGAACCATCAATCGTGATGACATCGCCTTCGCGAACCTCACGCCCGCCAACGCGGAACACCCGCTCCTTAGCATCAATCGCGAGGCTACCAGCGCCCGAAACGCATGGCCGCCCCATCCCGCGTGCAACCACCGCCGCATGAGACGTCATCCCGCCGCGCGCGGTGAGAATGCCCTTCGCCGCGTGCATCCCGTGAATATCTTCTGGCGATGTTTCCATGCGCACAAGAATGACCGCGTCGCCCATTTCGGCGCGCTTTTCGGCAACATCGCTATCAAACACCGCAATCCCTGAAGCCGCGCCTGGCGATGCGGGCAGACCCTTCGCCAGCACATCGCGCGCCGCCGTCGGGTCAAGCGTAGGATGCAACAATTGATCAAGCGCGGATGGATCAACCCGCGCCACTGCCTCATCACGCGTGATCAGGCCGCCGTTTGCCATATCAACCGCAATCTTGAGCGCAGCCTTTGCCGTCCGCTTGCCCGACCGCGTTTGCAGCATCCACAGCGTCCCGCGCTCAACGGTAAACTCAATATCCTGCATATCGCGGTAATGCGTTTCGAGGATCGCAAAGACTCTTGCGAGTTCGCCGTAAACCGCAGGCATTGCCTCTTCCATGCTCAGCGGCTTGGCGTTTGCGCGTTCGCGGGCAGCCAGCGTCAGATATTGCGGCGTGCGGATGCCCGCGACAACATCTTCGCCCTGCGCGTTGATCAGATATTCGCCGTAATAGGCGTTCTCGCCCGTCGCCGGATCGCGCGTGAAGGCCACGCCAGTCGCCGATGTCTCGCCCATATTGCCGAACACCATCGCCTGCACGTTGACGGCGGTGCCCCAATCATGCGGGATGCTGTTGATCCGGCGGTACACCTTCGCGCGGTCGCTCTCCCAGCTTTCAAACACCGCGCCTATGGCATTCCAAAGCTGCGCCAGCACATCCTGCGGGAAGGGCTTGCCCCAAAGCTCTGCCACCAAGCGCTTATACTCGCCCACCAGCGTGCGCAGATCATCGGCGCTCAGCTCAGTATCAAGGTAAAAACCCTTGTCCTCCTTGGCAATCTCTAACGCTTCCTCAAAAGCGCCGTGATCAAGCCCGAGGACAACATCGGCGTACATTTGGATGAATCGCCGGTAGCTATCCCACGCGAAGCGAGCATCGCCCGAAATCGCGGCCAGCCCCTCGACCGTCACATCGTTGAGGCCCAGATTGAGGACGGTATCCATCATCCCCGGCATCGAAACCCGCGCGCCCGAACGCACCGAAACGAGCAGCGGATTGACAGCATCACCAAAAGTTTTGCCCGTGATGCTTTCGATATGCGCGATGCCCGCCTGTACCTGCGGCGTCAATTCGGTTGGAAAGCTCCCCGCGTCAACATGATAGGCCGCGCACATCGGCGTAGCGACGGTGAAGCCCGGCGGCACGGGCAAGCCAATCGAGGCCATCCCGTCAAGGTTCGCGCCCTTGCCGCCAAGCAAAGTCTTGTCCTGCCCGCCTTCAGAAACGCCGCCGCCAAAGCGGTACACATATTGGGTCATTCTTTACTCCATATATCCCCCTCCCCTTTAGGGGAGGGGCTAGGGGTGGGGGCTGTACGAAGAAGCAATGCTATCCATCAACACAACCTGCCCCACCCCAGCCCCTCCCCTAAAGAGGAGGGGCTTTTTACCCCTCAATTTTCGAGAAATCGGCCACACGGTGAACCGCGCTGACGAACCGTTCGAGCAATCCTATCCTGTACGCCCGCTTTTGCGGATCAGGGTCATTGACCATCACGCCCTCAAAAAACGCATCAATCGGCGCACGGAGCATGGAAAGCGCAGACATCGCGGCCTCAAAATCCTCACGCGCGATGGCGGAGGTGGCGAGCGGTTCGGCGGTATCGAGGGCGGATTCCAATGCCAATTCCTCCCCGGAACGGGGAGGGGAACCATCCGCAGGATGGTGGAGGGGCACAGCCAAGTTTTCCTGAACGTCTGACAGCGAAATACCCTCACTGTGCCCCTCCACCAGCTTCGCTGGTTCCCCTCCCCCGGAGGGGGAGGATTTAAGGATATTGCCCGCGCGCTTATACCCGGCGAGCAAGTTCGCGCCTGCGTCAGTCCCCACAAACGCCTGCAAAGCCTTCACCCGCGCGAGCAGGCAGACGAGATCATCGGGTATTTGCCAGTTTCTTAGGCGCACATTGAGAAAATTAGGCTTGTCCGGATCAATTCTGAACTCTTCAATCGGCACCAATTCATTGAACGAAAATTGCAGAACATTTTTGGGTAAGACTGCTCGGATTAAATCAACTCTGACCCCAGATGTTTTTTCAGATTCCTCAAGTCGATCTCCAAAATACTGAAACAGATTACCTGTCAAATCATCAAGAGAAGCAAAATTTTGCTCGATTACGTTATTATTTGATAAATATTGATAACTATAAGCCGGAACGAATACGCCATCGATATCAATAAAATACTCAGGGCGGACTTCTTCACTGAAAGCGAAAATTTCTCCCATTTCATCAACTATTTTATTTGCATAAATTAGTGGCCGCGCTTCACCATCCAGATCATGTAAACTCACCAACGCGAAGTGCTGCAACCAGCTTTGAATCATAAAGCCTCGGGCCACCAAAAATGCTTGTCGCAAAGGGAGACGAATGTCGTTATTCTTAATCAATCGAATGATCGCAATTGCCGCACGACGAAGCGCGAACGGATCTTTAGAACCTGTAGGCCGCTCTCCAATCCCAAAAAACCCAACCAAAGTATCCAACTTATCTGCCAAACTCACCGCCACCGTCACGGGCGCGGTGGGGACGTCGTCGCCCTGCCCGACTGGCTTGTAATGATCGCGGATCGCATCGGCGATGGCGTCGCCGTGCCCCTGCGCGCGGGCGTAATAGCCGCCCATGATCCCCTGAAGCTCAGGAAATTCGCCGACCATGCCAGTGACGAGATCAGCCTTGCACAGGCGGGCTGCGGTTTCGGCTTGATCCGCCAGTTCCGCATTCCCGAGCGAAGTCGAGGGACTATGCCGAGCGGAGCCGAGGCTTTCCTCTGCGTTAGGATTCTCGACTTCGCTCGAATTTGCCCTTCGACTTCGCTCAGGATAAACGGTTGTGGTTACAACCCCGCTCTCAACCAACCACCTTGCCAGCTTTGCCACGCGTTCAACCTTGTCCGCGACCGTGCCCAATTTCTCATGAAACACGATTCCGCTAAGCTTCGCCGCCTGATCTTCAAGCTTCACCTTCAAATCGGCGTCCCAGAAGAATTTCGCATCCGAAAGCCGCGCGGCGAGCACTTTTTCATTGCCCGCAACCATCGTCGCGCCGCCGTCGCTCGGCTCAAGGTTCGCGGTGCAAACGAACGCATTGGCTAGCTTACCCGTGCTATCCCTACAGATGAAATATTTCTGGTTCACCCGCGCGGTCAACTGAATGACTTCCTCGGGCACGCTTAGAAACGCGGGATCAAACCGCCCGAGCATCGGCACCGGCCATTCGGTCAGCCCGGCATTCTCCGCGACCAGCCCTTCATCGGGCACGAGCACAAGCCCCGCCGCGCTCGCCGCCTTTTCAGCACCGCTGCGGATGATCGCGCGGCGTTCATCCTGATCAACGATGACGTGCGCAGCGCGAAGGTCGTCGGCGTAAGTCGAAGTGTTCCCTATAAAAACCGTTCTTGCTGAGCTTGTCGAAGCACTGTCCTGTTCTACGCCACCCGCAGAAAAGGGCAGCCCTTCGACAGGCTCAGGGCGAACGGGGTTTTTTGACTGTCCTATAAACCGATGCCCGGTGGTCGTAGAACCCGCAGAAATCTCAACAACTTTACACTCAACAACGTCGTCGCCAAGCAGCGCAACGATCCCCTGCAATGGCCGCACCCAGCGCAGGCTTTCAGTCGAGGCGGAAGCCGCGCCCCAGCGCATTGACTTCGGCCAAGGGAAGGCGCGGATGATCGCGGGGATCGCTTCGGCAAGAACGTCCGCCGTCTTGCGACCCGGCTTTTGCACCACCGCGAAATAGACGCCGTCACGATCCTCAAGCTGATCTTGCGTGAGACCCGTTTTGCGCAGGAAGCCCTCAAGCGCTTGCGGCGGAGCGGAGGTTTTTGGCCCCTTGGTTTCTTCACTAACGGCGGCTGTTTCAAGCGGTAGGCCGCGCGCGATCAGGGCAAGGCGGCGCGGAGTCGCGTAGGTCTCCACTGTCTCCACTTTAAGGCCAGCCTTGGCCAGTTCCTCACCAAACAGCCGCGCGAGATCAGCCCGCGCCTTATCCTGCATCCGCGCGGGAATTTCTTCGGAGCGCAGTTCGAGGAGGAAGTCGGTCATGCAGCCCTCTCCATAAAGGGGAGAGGGACAGGCGCGCAGCGCCAGGGAGAGGGGCCGCAATAAACCGCCCCCTCTCCCGGCATCGCTTCGCTCAGCCACCCTCTCCCCTTTAGGGAGAGGGAAAAATCACGCACGCCCATCACGCCGTCCACCCGTTCTTTTCCATCCACGCCGCACAGCTTCCCTTCGCGAGATCGCGGACGCGGCCCATGTAGCTGGCGCGTTCCTGCACGCTGATCACGCCGCGCGCCTGAAGCATGTTGAAGATGTGGCTGGCCTTGATCGCCTGTTCATAGGCCGGAATGGGGAGCGCCTTTTCAAGGCAGTTTTCGCATTCGCCCGTTGCCTTTTTGAAGGCATCGAACAGCATTTCGGTATCCGCCGTTTCGAAATGATAGGCGCTCATTTGGCGTTCGCTTTCGAGAAACACATCGCCGTAAGTGACACCTGCATCATTATACGCAAGGTCGAAAATGCTATCCTTATTCTGGATATACATCGCCAGCCGTTCAAGCCCGTAGGTCAGTTCGCCCGCGACGGGCTTGCAGTCAAATCCGCCCATCTGCTGGAAATAAGTGAACTGAGTCACCTCCATCCCGTCGCACCAGACTTCCCAGCCAAGCCCCCATGCGCCGAGCGTTGGCGATTCCCAATCATCCTCGACAAAACGAATGTCATGGAGCAGCGGATCAATGCCAATGGCGGCAAGACTGCCAAGATATAGCTCCTGCAAATCGGGCGGCGATGGCTTCAGGATCACTTGATACTGGTAATATGCCCCTAGCCGATTGGGGTTTTCGCCGTAACGCCCGTCAGTGGGACGGCGGCAGGGCTGAACAAATGCGGCGTTCCACGGATCAGGGCCAAGCGCGCGCAGGGTAGTCGCAGTGTGGAACGTGCCCGCACCCATCTCCATGTCATAAGGCTGGAGGATGACGCAGCCCTGTTTGCCCCAATAGGCGTGTAGCGTCAGAATCAAGTCTTGAAAACTAAGGCTTTTGGCGTTCGGCATGGCGGCAGGCCTTGGCCGATGGCGCTTACTAGGTCAAGCGAGGCGCTTCACTTTGTAAGGGTCACAAATCTTTTTGTAAGGTGTTATTGACATTGTCCACGACTCATTACATATAGTCATGGTAACCTGACATATCGTCAGGGAGCAGTGACAACATAGTCAAGGACAAATCAAGGTGTTTCAGGACGATGACATGAAAAACAGGCTGAAGGTGCTTCGCGCCGAACGCGACTGGAGTCAGGCCGAACTGGCCGGGCGGCTCGATGTTTCGCGTCAGGCGGTCAACGCGATCGAGACGGGGAAATATGACCCCTCCCTCCCGCTCGCATTCAAAATCGGTCGCTTGTTTGACCGCAAAATCGAGGAGATTTTTGATGATGAATTTGCAGGAGGCGACAATGGGTGATGGTCAACCCAAAAATGATCGCGGCGCTTCCAAATTTTCACTTTCACGCCGCCAAAAGCAATATTGGGGTTCATTGGTGGCGGCTGCGGCACTTGGGCTTTTGATGGGATGGTTTTTGGACTCAACCGATGCGCCTGGAAAAGACAGTAAGGATATTTTTGACTTATCATTAGCGATAATATCGAAAAGCTCTGCTATATCTATTTCTGCTCTTTATTTAATTTCATTCATAATAATATTTACTTTGTACCATAAAGGAATGGATGAACAAGAAGAAAGAGCATATTTAATCGCTAATACAGCTAGCTGGTACTTTATAATTCTATCAGCTCCGATTTGGTGGATTCTTTCTAGATCTGGAATTGCACCTCCAGTCGATCCAATGACTATTGCAACAGTAAGCTTTGTTATTAACATTTCAGTCTGGGCTTGGAAAAAATTTTTCTAAAGCCTCATTGATATATTAAAGGAAAATCTCATGAAAAAGAAAATACTTATTGCCGCCCTCACGGGCGCAGGTCTCCTCTTGTCGAGCGCCGCTGGAGGCCACCGCGCCCTAGCCGCCGAGCCGACCCCTACCCCTGCAGCGGTCACCATCAATGCTGACCCTGCGCTTTGGGTCATCAAAGACGCCGATACCACCATCTATCTGTTTGGCACCGTCCATGTTCTCAAGGATAACATCAAATGGTTCGATGGCGGGGTGAAGACGGCCTATGATGCCTCATCCGAAGTCATCTTTGAACTCGACACCTCCGATCCGCAGGCAATGCAGAGCGTCATCATGAAAATGGCGATTGATCCCGATGGCCCAACGCTTACCCAAAAGCTTGGCCCCGATTTGGCGGCAAGCCTCGATAAAGCGCTCAAGGAGGCTGGCATACCAATGGCCGCGCTTGAAAAGTTTGAGCCGTGGGTCGTGCCCGTAGTCATGATCGGCGCGGTGTTGGCGAAAACTGGCTATAAGCCGGAAAGCGGCGTCGAAACCCAATTGACCGCTGCCCTCAAAAAAGACGGCAAAACGCTTGGCACCCTCGAAACCGCAGAAGAGCAAATGGGCTTTTTTGATAATTTGCCTGAGGCTGTTCAGATCGCCTACCTCAAATCGACAATCGCTGATCTGCCCAAAACTGGCCCAATGCTTGATGAAATGGTCGCCGAATGGGCAAAGGGCAATCCCGAAGCGCTTGATGCCTTATTAAACAAAGCAATGACAGCCACCCCAGAACTTGAAAAAGTGCTTTTGAATGATCGCAACGTCCGCTGGGCGGACTGGGTTGAAAAGCGCATGGCAAAGCCTGGTACAGTGTTCATGGCGGTTGGCGCTGGCCATCTAGCGGGCAAGAACAGCGTTCAGGAAAAGCTCAAGGCCAAGAAATTGACTGCAACCCGCATTCCATCCTGATCGCTCCCCTCCTCTTGTGCCGATCAGCTTTCGGGGTCGCTGCCTTCCTTACGGGCAGTGGCTCCGATTGGCATTGAAATATGCGCCAAAAACGACAACATAGCATCAATGAAACATAAATCGCTTTTTGTAACCATTGGTTGCGCGCTTCTCCTTTCAACCGCCACCGTGTCATGTGCCAAGCCCGCGCCGACTAAAGCCGCAGCGCCTGCCAAACCCGCAATGTGGAAACTGGCCGATGCGGATACCACCATCTATCTGTTCGGCACGATCCATGTGCTGCCTGCGGATTATGAGTGGCGCACCACGGCATTTGATGCCGCCGCCGCCAAGGCCGATACGCTTGTGCTTGAAGTGGCTGACCTTGGCGATAACGCGAAAACGGCCGAGATTTTTACCCGGCTCGCGATGTCGCCAAATTTGCCGCCGGTGCTTGACCGTGTGCCCGCTGATAAACGGCCCGGCCTGAAGACGCTTATTGATAAGGTGGGTTTTCCGGCGGCGTCTCTGGCGCAGTTTGAAAGCTGGGCGGTGGCAATCACGCTTGCGGGTGGAATGCTCAAGGATCTTGACCTCAGCCCCGATAACGGCGTTGAGCGTAAGCTGACTGAACAATTCACCGCCGCCAAAAAGCCAGTCATTGGCCTTGAAACCACTGAGCTTCAGCTTGGCATTTTCGATAAGCTGCCCCAGCCTGCGCAGGATATGTTCCTCGCTGGCTTGGCCGATGAAGTAGAGGATCCAAAGGCTGAATTTGACGCAATGCTCGGCGCTTGGCGCAGCGGCGACAACAAGGCCATTGCGAAAACCTTTGATGATGAGCTTCGCCAATCGCCCGATCTCACTGACGCGCTGCTGCGCAATCGCAATGCGAACTGGACGGCGTGGATTGCCAAGCGGCTTGATACGCCGGGTACGGTGATGGTTGCGGTTGGTGCCGGACATTTGGCGGGGGTAGACTCAGTGCAAGCGATGCTCGCCAAAAAGGGTTTGAAAGTGACACGGGTTCAATGAGCCGCGAACGCCCATTCAAGCAGGTTGATGTGTTCACCTCGGTGCCGCTGCTCGGCAATCCCGTGGCGGTGGTGCTTGACGCGTTAGGGATGACTGACACTGATATGCAGGCGTTTGCCAATTGCACTAACCTCTCCGAAACCACCTTCGTTTTACCGCCAACCCAAACAGACGCGGATTATGCAGTGCGGATTTTCACACCCCGCAATGAACTTGTCTTTGCCGGACATCCTACGCTTGGTACAGCACATGCGGTGATTGAGGCGGGGATTGCCACACCAAAAGACGGCAGGATCATTCAACAGTGTAAACTTGGGCTCATTGAGGTGAGCGTTGGCGACACTGGCCTGTCGCTCAAAATGCCGCCAAACACGGTGACGCCTGCGCCCGACCCAGCGGCGCTCGCGGCGGCTTTGGACGGTGTGAACTTCGGCCAATGCGCACCACAAGTCGTTGATGTTGGGCCGCACTGGGTGATTGCTGAACTCGACAGCGTGGCAGCGGTCGAAACGTTAACACCAGACCTGCCCGCGCTTGCCGCCTATGACCGCGCGCATCACACAACGGGCATCACATTGTTTGCGGTGGTAAGCGAAAGTGAAATCATCGTCCGCACTTTTGCTCCGCTTGATGGCATCGTCGAAGATCCGGTTTGCGGCAGCGGCAATGGCGCGCTGGCGGCGTACCGCCTGCACAGCGGCGCGATCAAGAATGGTGATCGCTACCTCGCATCACAGGGGCGGCAAGTGGGCCGCGATGGCAAAGTCCATATCCGTATTGATGGTAGCGACATCCACGTTGGCGGCGATTGCGTCACCTGCGTCGACGGCATTTACAGGCAGTAGCGGTTTTGACGCAAAGCGTCTAAGGCCACGCCCATGAACTCGATAATCCCTGTAACGGCTGGCGGCGCGATTGGCGCGGCGCTACGCTATATTATCAGTTTGGCGCTCGCCGGACGCAGCGGCTTTCCGTTTGGCACGCTTGCGGTCAACCTGATCGGTGGCTTCGCAATGGGATTGCTTGCGGCCTATGTCCTGCGCGGCATGGCGAGTGAGGGCATTCGCCTCTTCGTTGGCGTTGGCATCCTCGGCGGGTTCACGACCTTTTCCGCGTTCAGCCTTGAAAGTTTTCAGATGATCGAACGCGGGCAAATGGCAGTAGCGGCGGGTTACGCTGTGACATCAGTCGTGGGATCAATCGCCGCACTTGCGGTCGGTTTCGCGGTAGCACGCACGTGAGCGACGCCGTCCGCACTTTCACCGTAAAACCCGATGATGATGGCATCCGCCTTGATCGCTGGTTCAAGCGCAACTTGCCCGACGCAAGCTTCAACCTCGTTTCGCGCTGGGCGCGCACGGGTCAGCTCCGCGTCGATGGCAAACGTGCCACGCCGGGTGACCGGATTGAGGCTGGCCAGAGCATCCGCGTCCCCCCGGCTGAAACCGCGCCTACGCCCGAAAATACCTCAGTGCGTCCACCCCGCCCCAAGAAGCAACGCCCTGAACTTAGCGAGGATGAAACCGCGTTTGCGCAAAGCCTTGTGATTTATAAGGACGACGCAGCACTCGTCCTGAACAAACCACCTGGCCTCGCAACGCAAGGCGGCACAAAAACCGACGAGCATGTTGACCGCCTGCTTGACGCGCTATGGTTTGAGATCGACGGGCGGCCAAAGCTTGTCCACCGGCTTGACAAAGATACCAGCGGCGCGCTGCTCATTGCGCGCAAGGCCAGTTCCGCCGCGCATTTCGCCAAGGCCTTTTCCAGCCGCACTGCGCGCAAGGTGTATTGGGCCATCGTCGTCGGCGTGCCCGAAATCCATGACGGCATGGTTGAGCTGCCAATCTCAAAGCAACCCGGCAGCGGCGGCGAGAAAATGCACGTCGATCAGAAAGAAGGTTCGCCCGCGCGCACTCGCTACCGCGTGATTGAGCGCGCGGGCAATACCGCCGCCTGGGTCGAGCTTCAGCCCTTCACCGGGCGCACGCATCAACTCCGCGTCCATATGGCCGCGATTGGCCATCCGATTGTGGGTGACGGCAAATACGGCCTGCGCGATGCCTTCCTGACGGGCACGATCAGCCGCAAGATGCACCTCCACGCGCGACGCATCCGCGTTGATCATCCAACCGGCGGCGGGCAAATTGATGTGCGTGCCGATTTGCCGCCCCATTTTGCCGAAACGCTTGCCGATCTCGGTTTTGATGAGGCCAACGGCGATGCGTTGCTGCTTGACGAGGTGAAATTCAAGGATACCCCCGAGGGTAAAAAGCGCCTTGCCACCAACATCGCCAAATCGGCGCGTAAAGAGCGCAAGGGCGAACGGCGCGGGCGGAGCAGTTCACCGCCACCCGCTCGCGGAAAGGGCAAGGCGAAATAATGCATCCCAATGCGGCCTTTCGCTGGGACGACCGCGATGCCCTGCGCGTGTTTGCACGTGAGGTTGGTTTCGGGATGCTGTTCGCCGGAACGCCTGATGGCCCGCGCGTCGCGCATTTGCCGTTCGTGTTTCTAGATGACGACCGGATCGCGTTCCACACCGCGCGCGGCAACGGGATTGCCAAACATTTGGACGGCGCAGAGGCATTGTTCGTGGTCAACGGGCCTGACGCTTATATCAGCCCCGATTGGTACGAACTTGGGGGTGATCAGGTGCCGACATGGAATTATTTGGCGCTCGAAATGCAGGGGTCAGTGCGGCGGATGAGCGATGATGAACTCACCGCGCAAGCCGATGCGCTCACTTCCGAACAGGAAGCCCGCCTTGCACCCAAGCCCGAATGGACGCGCCATAAGATGAGCGACGGTCTGTTCAACAAAATGCGCGGCGCAATCATCGGCTTTGAAATGCGTGTGACGGCATGGCGCAGCACTGCCAAACTTGGTCAGAACAAACCACCTGAGGCGCGAGCCTGTGTTGCCGACGCGCTTGATGCGAGGGGGCAAAAAGCGATGGCGCTTTTGATGCGGGAATTGGGCGCGTGAACCGCCTCGCCCTCTTCGACTGTGACGGTACGCTCGTCGATTCGCAGGCCAACATCTGCCTCGCGATGGAAGATGCCTTCACCCGCGCCGGGATGACCCCGCCGCCACGCAGCGCGACGCGGCGGGTGGTTGGCCTCAGCCTTGTTCCTGCGATGCAAGCGCTGCTGCCCGATGCTGAGGATGCGCTCCATAAAGCTCTGGCCGAAGATTATAAAAATGCCTTTCACCGCCTGCGCGGGCGTGGGATGATTGAGGAACCGATGTTTGACGGCATATTGGCCGCGATGGATGCACTGCAATCCGAAGGCTGGCTACTCGGCGTGGCGACGGGGAAATCGGATCGCGGGCTTGCGCTCTGCCTTGAACATCACGGCATATTAGACAGGTTCGTGACGCTCCAAACTGCCGACCGCCACCCGTCAAAGCCGCATCCATCAATGGTGTATCAAGCGATGGCCGATGCAGGCGCAGCGCCGCACACGACCGTGATGATTGGTGATACGAGCTTTGACATGGCAATGGGCGTCGCCGCGAAGGCCCGCGCGCTCGGTGTTGATTGGGGCTATCATGAGCCGCACGAATTGCACGCGGCGGGAGCATATGCGGTAATCAGCCACCCCGACCAGATGATAGAGGCAATGACATGAACGAAGAACTGGCCAAAAAGCGCTTCATGATCCTCAACCTTGTGCGGTTTTCAGCGCTTGTTTTCATCTTTGCGGGTGCCGCCAATATTGGCGGGAAGCTTCTTCCCAATTTGATGCCAATGCTTGGCTATATTTTGCTCGTTATTGGCGCGGTTGATTTCTTTCTGGGGCCAGTGTTGCTCAAGCGGTTGTGGCGCACGCCTGAATGAAACGTTTTTATAAGACGGTTCAAGTCACCTCGTCACCCCGGCGCAGGCCGGGGTCGCTTGACTACTGCACACCACCCTCAAACGACCCCGGCCTCCGCCGGGGTGACGTACTAGATTATGGAATAGCCCTTGATGCGCGACCAGTATGTACCCCCAAAAAAGCACTGCTGACGCTCCCAACCAACGCGCTAGCCGAGGCCGTTGCAGAGGAATGGCGCGCGCAGGAAATTGAGATCAAGCCTGAAACTATGCGACTGAGCGGCCTTGCCAACGCCGCGATTGATTTGATTGCGCCTGACACAAAGGGCTATGCGGCGGGCCTTGCGGCTTATGCTGAAAGCGACCTGCTCTGCTACCGCGCCGATGATCCGCCTGAACTGGTTGCACGGCAATTGGCCGCATGGGAGCCGCTACTAGACTGGGCGCAGGCGCGCTATGATGTAACGTTCACGCGCGTTAGCGGGATTATGCATCAAGCGCAGCCAACCCAAACAGTTTCCCGGCTGGCTGCGGCAATTGCTTCGCGCAATGCCTTTGAACTTGCCGCACTTTCGCACATTGTGACGATCAGCGGCTCTCTCGTGATCGCGCTCGCGGTGCTTGAACGCGAGATTGAGCCAGACCCCGCGTTCGAGACTGCTCATCTCGACGAGCTTTGGCAGGCCGAACAGTGGGGCGAAGATTGGATGGCCGCCGACGCGCGCACGCTACGCCGCGCCGACTTTGTGTCAGCCTGTCGGTTCCTGCGGCTGTTGAGCGACGACTGACGGCACTGCGGCAACGGGCATTTCTGCTGCAACTGGCAAGAACCAGCGCGCAATAATAAGGCCTGCCACAATCAACATCGCCGAGTCCGCGATGAATGTATATGTCCAATAGTTCCAATCATGATGCAGCCAGATCGGATTGCCAAGATTGATCATCGCTGATGCAGCAATCGAAAACAGGATGACAATTTTAGCGCGTGAGGCAAAGTCGGGAATGCGCCGGTCAAGCGTACTAAGCGCCGCCGCGATCAGGATGCAAACGATGAGTTCCTGCAAAAAGCCGTAACCAATCCCGCTCATATCGCTGAGTGAGAAACCTTTGCTGTTGTAAAAAACCGTAGCCACTGGCCCCTGCCCGTAAAGCGTTGTGCCTGACTGGGTCGACGGATCGGGCACCATATATGTGCCCGTCTGCGGCAGGTTTGCCGCGAGTGCAGCCTGTACGGCAGCGCTTTGCGTCTCGTTTGCGCTCGAATAAGCGACCATGCCAATCGGCGTCGCAAAGAAAATAAATCCGGTAACAAACATCGCAACGGCGGCAGCAAAACTGCCAATGGCTAACTTAATCATGATGGCCCTCCCTACATTATGATAAAGCGAAGGTTATACCCATTGGGGCAGCGGCTCAAGCACCTACTTCATTAGCCCACGAACGAAGCCAATCAGCCCCGTCTGGCGGCTGCGTTTTAACCGTTCGGAAACAAGGATGGCGCTGACCTTTTCAAAGCATTGCTCAACATCATCATTGACCAGCACATAGTCATATCCGTCCCAGTGGCTGATTTCGGCTGCTGCACGCGCCATACGCGCATCAATCACTTCATCGCTATCAGTGCCGCGCAGGCGCAATCGGCGCTCAAGCTCATCCATTGATGGCGGAAAAATGAACACGCGGACAACATCACCGCCCGCAAGTTGATAAAGCTGTTGCGCGCCCTGCCAATCAATGTCGAACAAGACATCGCGGCCTTCGGAGAGCGCCTTTTCCACCGCACCGTGCGGCGTTCCGTAACGATGACCAAAAACATGCGCCCATTCAAGGAATTCGCCTCTCGCAACCATTTCCTTGAACCTTGGCGTGTCAACAAAATGATAGTCACGCCCGTCAACCTCGCCGGGGCGCGGTGGCCGGGTTGTGGCCGATACCGACATCTCAAGCCCGGCATCCGATGCAAGCAGCTTGCGCGCAATCGTCGATTTTCCCGCACCTGACGGCGACGAAACGATGAAAAGAATACCCCGTCGCTTAAAATTGAACGGATCTACTTTGGATTGCACAGCCATAATCGCTCATGCCCGCAACAATGGGGCCGCGTCAACATTACCGCCGTGCGAAATTATATCAGCTTGGCTCAATCACATAAATTTCGCCGTCAAAATCAACGATGTAAAGATTACGCGCCTGATCCACGCCGAAACTGGAGACGTTGGTAATCGTGCCCGCCACTGGAACAAAGCTGCTTGCGCGCAGGGTGAAGGCACTTGAAGCAACTGTCTGCCCCTGCACAAGGCTGGCTGCGGGAATACTGAAAATCACCGGGCGGACAAAATCAGCAAAAATATACTGCCCCTGAAGCACCTCGACCGGCCCCCGGTAAACATAGCCGCCCGTCACAGAGAAGCCCTGCGTCGGCCCGGTGCCATGACTATATTCAGCGACAGGTGGGGTTGCGCCTACGGGTGGCTGACCACCAAATGTCCGGGTGCCCTCCAGCCGCGCCCAGCCAAAGTTGAGGCCAGCCTCACCAAGGCGGATCAGGTCAATTTCCTCAATCAAATTTTGCCCGACATCGGCAATGTACAAATTGCCCGTCACAGGGTCGAAGCTGTTACGGAACGGATTGCGCAAGCCAAAGGCATAAATTTCAGGCGCCCCGCTACCGCTTGCAAACGGGTTGCTTGCGGGGATCGCATAATCGCGGTTTGCATCACTTATGAAGGCATCACTGCGCACATCAATGCGCAAGATTTTGCCGAGCAGGTTATTGCGATTCTGTGCATTATCCTGTGGATCGCCACTGCTGCCACCATCGCCGCTGCCAATGTAAAGAAAGCCGTCAGGGCCGAATTCGATCCAACCACCATTATGATTGGCGAACGGCTGCGTGAAAGTGAGAATGACATCCCCAACCTGATCGGAAGGGACGCTGTTGTTCGCGGGCACACGGTAGCTGCGAATTTCGGTATTTCCGACCAAGTTGGTGACATTGACATAGAGCATTCGGTTGCCGCTGAAATCGGGCGAAAGCGCAAGGCCAAGCAAACCGCGCTCACCCCCGCTTGATATGGTCGCCGCGATATCAAGCATCGGCACTGGATCAATCGCCCCCGTTGCGGGGTTGAGAATGCGAATCCGCCCTGCTTGCTCGGCGACCAAAACCCGGCCCGAATTGTCTGGCAGCGGGATCAGTCCAAGTGGCGCGGTAAACCCACTACCGACTCGTCGCACGCGGAATGCGCCGTCGGTACGATCCGTGACAGTGATCGAAACATCGGCAAATAGCGTAAAGCGCGTATCAGCAAAGCCAATCCGCACAAGATAGATATTGTTGCGATCTGTATCAGTCGGCACCTCAAAATCGGGGGCTGAGACAAACGACAATGCTCCGGCGGCGGTAATTGCAAAGCGTGCGGCGTCTGCTCCACCTGCAATTGAAAATGTCAGCGCACCATTATTGCCCGGCGTTGCTGCCGCTGTGTAAACCGTACCCGTGCTATTTTCGGGCACATTCTGTTCTAAGGGCGCTGTAAACACTGGCGGCAAATCAAGCGGCTGTGGTGGTGCATTCGTATCACCATCGCCGCCGCATCCAACCAAGGCCAGCAACAAAAAAGGCAAAAAAGATCGAAAAATGCGCGCAAGAAACATAAAAGCCTCGACAGTCTATGCCTTACCCCGCAGGCAAAGTTTAACGGGCTTCGCTGCAAACTCAAATCGATTGGTCGAACAGGGGGAACATCATGGCTGATATTTGGCAGGGAAGTTGCTAGCAAGCATCACTAATCGCGCGATTACACATCTGACCAGAGACGCAGTAAGTTGTGATAAACCGCCGTGAGTTCAAGAACATGTGCTGATTGCCCGTCACCCAAGGCAAGAGATTGGATCGTACTATCAAGATCAAATAATATCCTTCGGTGCGACTCCTCACGCACCAAACTTTGCACCCAGAAAAAGCTCGCTATGCGCGTGCCTTTACGCACGGGTGTCACGCTATGAATAGCACCCGACGGATATAAGAACAGATCACCCGCAGGTAGTTTAGCGACATGCTCCCCTGCAACATCGCTAATTCTCAATTCGCCGCCCTCATAACTGTCGGGGTCACTCAGAAACAACGTGGCCGAAAGATCAGTCCGCATCCGGTGCGAACCCAGAGGGCGTATTGCGCCATCAATATGCGCGCCATAAGTCTGGCCAACGTCATAGCGGTTGAACAACGGGGGTGAAATTTTTCCCGCGAGC
>JAYUIX010000148.1:0-5279 GCA_043765635.1 Sphingomonadales bacterium | reverse complement strand
AGCCCGAAACGAGGGGCGCAGCTTGTCAAACCACTTGAGGTCGCTATGCGACTGCGCGCGCCACACCGCTCCGGCGACCATGTCAGCGAATTGAATGCCGACGCTCATGTGACTCGGGGAAAAGAATAATCCTTCAACGAGATTGCCATAATTCGAACCGTAGTTTGCGGCACCACCGACGAGCCGTTCGTGCTGCAAGCGCAGCCTGTCATCATCGCCTCGACCTCTGTGGTCAGCGATTATAATGCCCAAGCTATCCCGACCACTCGCGCTCGTGATGTCTTGCAGAAGGTATTGAAAGCGTTCTGTTACGGGTTTGTAGGTTCTAAGATAAAGGTCGTCTTGAGAATTGACGTTTCCAAGTCCGAAAGCCGTCGGCGACTCGCTGACGCAAGCGATTATCCGGCACGATTTTGTGTCTGTGATTATCGAGAACACTCGATCCCGGAACAGATTGCGCTTCGCTCCGTCCCACTGGAGCATAGGATTGTCGACATCGCTGTTTCTCGGTGCAAAAAATCTCCATTTGACTTCGCCATGGTAGTGGAATGCTCGTTTCAAGCCATCCAGCTTATCTCGCATTCCGATCCACCGATCTTCGGGAATCACGAGGCCAGCAATCACGAAATACGCGAGGGTAACCTGATCCGGTTTTGGCGGAGTGCCGCTTTCATCGACAAAAAGCAGGTACATGCTTAGTTTTCCCTTCTGACCGCCTCATCACCCCATTCCCATGTATCAACAAAGGCCTGCGCCTGCGCACGGTCTTCGCCGCCTTGGTTATTGTAAATCTGGAAATAGTTGCGCTTTGAATTGAACGGCGGATCAATATAACAAAGATCAACGCTCTCGTTCGCGATTTTATTACGCAGCACATCGAGGTTGTCACCGTAATATAGGCGGTTCTTGCTGCTTTGATCGTCAGATTTCGCCACAATATCCCCTTTAGCCAATGCCTAATCATCTAACAGGCGGTGATGATAACTCAAGGGCGCGTGCTCCAAACTCTTGGCGGCTTGGCGTTCTTGGCGTGAGCCATTCGAACCTTGGCCCTACGCTGCATCCCGCTAAATTTATCTCACGCCAAGACCGCCAAGCCGCCAAGAAGAATTATTTCACCAGCCCCAGATAAATATCGATCAGCGCTTGGTTGATCCGCCCCCAGTCATAACGCTCGGTTGCCGCTTGCGCGGCGGCGGCGTGGGTTCGGCGTAGGGCGTCGTCAGTGCAATAGCGTTCAAGGGCATCGGCGAAACCTTCAATTGATCCTGGCGCGAGCAATTGCCCGGTGACGCCGTGATCAATGATGCTGCGGCTGCCCGTTGCATCCGCCGCGACGACGGGGATAGCACAGGCCATTGCCTCAAGCGTTACGTTGCCGAAGGTTTCGGTGATCGACGGGTTGAACAGCATATCCATCGACGCGACCGCGCGGCCAAGCGCTTCGCCTTCCTGAAAGCCGACGAAGCGTGCCTCGGGTAATTGTTTGGTGAGCCAATCGCGCGCGGGCCCATCGCCGATGATCAGCAGCTTGTGCGCGACGCCGCGTTTTTTGAGTGTGGCGATGCTATCGCAAAACACATCAAGCCCTTTTTCCATCACCACCCGTCCAAGGAAGCCGATGACAATATCTGCGTCTGCCATGCCAAGGCTTTGCCGCCACGGATTGTCACGGCGGGCCGGGTTGAAGCGCGCACGGTCAATCCCGCGTGACCAGATCCCGATATGATCAGCCATCCCCTGTGCGCGCATTTCCGCCGCCATCGATTCCGACGGCGCGACGACGGCATCGCACCTGCGGTAAAAACGGCGTAAATCCGCGATCAGCAACGGTTCAAGAAACCCCATTTTATAGTAGCGCAAGTAGCTTTCAAATCGCGTGTGCATTGAGGCGACCACGGGAACATGATGCTGATGCGCATAGCTGACCGCGCGCCGCCCGACGATATCGGGACTTGAAACATGAATTATATTGGGCCGGAAGTGGTTGAGATCCTGCCGCACTTGCGCTGAAAGTTTAATCGGAAAGCGGTATTCGCTGCGCCCCGGCACGGGGAAAGGGATTGAGGGTATGCTTACCAGATCACCCGTTGGGGGGAAGGCGGGCGTATCAGTCGTTGGCGAATAAACGCGCACTGCCGCACCCTGTTCAAGGAGCGAGCCGACAAGGCGATTGAGCGCTTGATTGGCCCCGTCGCGAATATAGTTATAATTGCCGCTAAACAGGGCAATTCGCAGGTCTGATGCCTTCATTTACTCGTCTTTAGCGGGTGCAACATGAACCGAACAGTATCGACCATGAAATAATGTCAGGAGTGTGATGTGTCACATTCGGGTCAATCGAAATTCAAATCAGCCCAGACGGGCAAATGATCCGAAGCACTGCGCGCGGTGGCGCTGTGATGTGTGCCCGACGCTTCGACGGTGATGCCGGGGCCAGTGATAATCCGGTCAAGCTGGGCAATCGGGCGCTGCGCATGAAAGCTCGGTTCGCTGTGGGCGATGCGGAAATTGTCGGGTATTTCTCTTAACGCGCCGCCTTTTCGCGACCATTCGTTGAGATCGCCCATTAGCAGCGTCGGCATCGCTTGCTTGCGCCGCTTGAGATAGGCAAAAATCGTGCGCAATTGCCGCCGCCGCAACAGTCCCGACAGATCAAGGTGCATAGCCACAACGCGCAACTGCCAGTCATCGCGGTAAAGCTCGGCAAACACCGCGCCGCGCGGCTCAAGCGAAGGGATATCAATAATATCATGGTCAGCGATACGGATTGAGTCGTCAACCAATATGGCATTGCCGTGCCAACCTATACCATCCGTTTTGGTTATAAATGGAACGGGGTGATAGCGGCTGTGGTGGATGATCAGGTCATGTGGAATTGCGGACACGCGCGAACCAAATCGGCGATCTGCTTCTTGCAATGCAATAATGTCCGCGCCGACTTCTCCGATGACTTCAAGGATTCGTGCGGGTTTGCGGACTCGGTCAGTACCGATCGCCTTGCGGATGTTATAAGTGGCGACCCTGATCACGGATCACTCATAGCGCCGCGTTTACTTGCGGCCAAGCCCGAGTGATGAGAAACTGTCCTGATCAAATTTCAGCCGGAGCGTGACATAAGGCCCGCTGCGTGTGTAGCGGCTGTCCTGGAAATCGCGATCTTCGAAACCGACCACATTGTAACCAACGGTGATATAGCTGTTTTTGATCGGCGAGATGCTGAGCGCTGGCCCGCCGGAGTATGAGATTGCGCGGCCGCCGGGGTTTTGCCGGATCGTGCCCGAAAGCCCGAGATCAAGCCGCTTGCCAAGATCGAAACGAATATCCGCGCCGATCACATTGCTCAGGCCTTTGAGATCATCCGCGCCAAACCGATCAAACACATAGCGGGTGCCAATGAATGCTGAAAGCTCGCTCCGGCCCAGATATTCGCTGCCCTTGCGGCTGGTTGGTGACCAGTTGAGGCTGAAGCTGTTGATCACGCGCTTTGACGTGACATCGCCTGATACGGTGAGCGGTGCGCCGCCAATCGGCCCGGCCTGCCCAAGCACAGCCCCGCGCACCCGGTCTTCGCGCAGCTCAAGCTTTTCGAGGAAGGCAAAGCGGCTGTCATCGGGGCGATTCGCCCAGCTTAACGCGATATTGGTGGTTTCAGTGCTTGGCCCACCGTTTTGGTTCGCGCGGAAGTAGCTAAGTGCGCCGCCGAACGCGCGGCCCTCACCAATTTGGCGAAGCGCAGCAGCGGTTAGCCCGTAACGGTTTGAGATACTGCCATCGCGGTATTCAGCACGTCCCGTGACGCTCCAATCTGCGCCGCGATACGTCGCGCCCGTAGTAATCGCCGTGAAATCTTCAGTGAGAACGCCGTCAGTGCCGATAAACCCGCCCGATGCCACGGGCTGTGCAGTGTTGAGCACGCGCGCCGCATCAATCCCGCGCAAAGTTTTGTTGCCCTCAAGGCTGAAATCAACCGTGACTTTGGTGCTGACTGGAAGCGATTGCGACAGGCCGTAAGCAGCGAAGCTGCGCGGGCCGAATTCATTGGTCTGTTGTTGATTGGCGCTCGCAACGAAACGGCCGCCAGCCCAAGGCTTAATGTCAAAGCCGATCCGGGCGGTGCGCGCGTCAACCTTTTCCCCGTCGGCAATTTCATAACCAGCGACGAGCGAGACATCGCTCGTCACCGCAAAGCGTGCGCCGATTTTGTGGCGCGCGGGGAAATCAATGCTTTCGTCCTTGCCGCCGATGGGCAACTCAGTTTGCGCATCAAGCTCAAGCTTATTGTCGAACAGTTTCTTCGTCGCGCCGAACTGCGCGATGGTCGAGCTGGCGGTATCGCCGTTCGTCAGGCGATCATTGGCGATGGTCAGCCCAGCGCGCAAATCAAGCGCTTTGCCACGATATTCAACAAGCGCACGGCCCGCCTGACGGCGTGCATCACTGTTCAGATAATCTTCTTGGAAAGCACTGCCAACGAGCGACAGTTCAGGCGTGACGCGAACGCGGCCCTCAATGCCGTATTTGCGCGTGCCATTTTCGGAGAGGTTGTTCTGGCCAACGCCAAAGCCCGCATCCTGTTGGCGGACATAGGCAAGCGCATCAATGGTTTTGCCGTGATGTTCGGCCTCAAGCAGGAAGGCAACGTTGCGCCCGGTATCGGTAAGGCCGCTGCCTGCCTTTGCGCTCGCATCGCTCACCGCGATTTCGGCACGAATTTCGGTGCTGGCATTCGGCGTAAAGCGCAGGTCAACGCCGCCCATATTGGTCGTTGCGCGGTCAGTTTCATCATGGATCGCGGTGCCGCCGATGGTGAGCGTCTTTGATTTATTGCTGACGGTTGCCCTGCCACCTGCGTTGGTGACGCGCGCGCCAACGCCGTTCACATCATAGTCAACGACGATGAACTGTGGATCAAGCAGGCTTGAACGGCTCAGGATTGGTTCACGGAAACGCAGTGTTCCCGCGATATAATCAATGTCATAATCAATGTTGCGCACGAACACACGGCTCTCGATGATCCGGTTTGAACGGATCCGGTCACGCACTTCAATCACAACGCGCTCGCTGTTCGGCAGGATGTCACGCGAACTCAGCGCATAGGGGCCAGTCAGGCCATTGCCCTGAATTTCCTGACGGACGTGGCGGAACGGCGTATCGGCGGCAAAGACCGTCGCTGAAACGCGCTCATTGCCATATTCGGCCTTCACGCCGTTGAACGCGCGCTGATAACGCGTCAGTTGCGGCTCATTGATGCCCGTTTCATAATCGCCGAACAGCGC